>NZ_JDWI01000068.1:0-6069 GCF_012932765.1 Rhizobium sp. 57MFTsu3.2 | reverse complement strand
TGATCCGTCTTCCACCAAAGAAAGAAAAGGTGCGATCATGACAAGGTTTCTTGCTTGGTGTGCAACTTGGCTGGCGGCGGTGTCCTGGCTCGTCATTCCGACAGAGCTACCGACTGCCTACGCGCAGCAGCCAGCGCCCGCACCCGCTTCTGCTTCAGCCGCCGCGCCGGCACCGAGTACCGCCGAAACAGCAGCGNCGCCTCAGGCCTTGACGGAGGACGAACTCGAGACGCTTGTCGCGCGCATCGCACTTTATCCGGATGACCTCGTGGCACTGATCACGGCTAGCTCGCTNTTTCCGCTGCAGATCGTCGAGGCGAACCGGTTCCTTGAAACGAAGAAGACTGATGACAAGCTTAAGCCCAAGGAGACTTGGGATGGCAGTATCATCTCTCTTCTCAACTATCCTGAGGTCGTCAAGATGATGAACGACGACCTGGAATGGACACAGACGCTCGGACAGGCGATCACCTATCAGCAGAAGGACGTCCTTGTGGCCATTCAACAGCTNCGCGACCAAGCGGTGGCCAAGGGCGCGATCAAGACGGACGACAAGATCACGATCGTCAACGAGGGCGACAACGTTGTCATCCGGCCGACCGACCCCGAGAAAGTCTACATCCCGAAATATCCGCCGGAGATGCTCTACGACCCGGGCTACGCCTACNAGCCTATTAGCTACTACGACCAGCCCTATTCGAACTATTGGTATCCCGGTGCTGCCTTCTTCGCCGCAGCCGTGACGGGCGTTGCCTGGGCGGCTGCGGTCAACTGGGACAACTGGGGCGTTTGGGGCGGCAACTGGGGCGGCGACNTCGACGTCGATTGCAACAANTGTTTCAACAACCGCAATTTCAACGGCAAGGTTAAGTGGAACGACGTCGACTGGAAGAACGTCGACCGCAGCAAGCTCAACATCGACNGAAGTCAGTTGGCGAACGTCGACCGAAACACTATCCGAAACAATCTCCAGGCCAATGGCGCCAACAACCTGCGCAATCGCGCCTCCGAGATCAACCGTGAGCGCGGCGCTGGCGTCGCCAACCGGGCGGACCGCGCAGCCGACGTGCGCAGAAGCACCGCGGAGGGTCTGAANAACCGCGGCGGTAACGCCGGGCAAGCCGGCCTCAACCGCCCCGGCGGTGGGGTCGCCAACCGGCCAGCGGCAGGAAATCGGCCAGGCGCCGGCGCGGGCGTAAATCGCCCCGGTGGCGGAAACCGGCCGGCGGCCGGCCAGCGGCCCGCGAACGGTAAGCTCGCCGGCAAGGCAGACAACCGCGGCCGCGCAAACGCACTCGGCAACGTCTCGTCGAAGCGCGGTCAGGTCGACGCTTCGAGGCGTGGAGCGCAGAGCCGCGCCAACGCCCAGCGCCCCAACCGTTCCAACGTCCAGCGCTCGCCCAACCGTTCCAACATTCAGCGCGGTGGGGGTGGACGGTCGCAGATGAGCCGTGGCGGTGGCGGACGGCAGCAGATGAGCCGCGGNGGCGGCGGTAGACAAATGCCTCGAGGCGGCGGCGGCCGCGGTGGCGGTGGCGGACGCGGTGGCGGCAGACGTTGAGCGACCTTTGGGGAGAAAAACGATGAACACGTTCTTCAAGTCTGCAGGCCTCTGGGCCGTTCTTGCAACAACGACCGTTCTTTGCGGAACTGTACCGGTGCTCGCCCAGGATACGCCGTTCGACAACTTCACGGCCTCAACTCCGGCGCCGCAATTCGACGACCCGATTGCGGCGGTCGACAAGCTGAAGGCAGCGCTGTCGTCCGGCGACGTCGATGGTCTTGCTGCGCTGCTCGGCATCGACGCGGCCAAGCTAAAGGCCAACGAGGATGCCATGAACACCTACCGGCAAATCCGCGAGGGCGCCGCAAAGCAGGTGGTCGTGGAGGACCGGGACGGCAAGAAGATCGTCGAGATCGGCGACAAGCTTTGGCCGCTCCCCTTCCCGCTCGCGAAACGTGGTGATGGCAAATGGGCCTTCGATACCAAGGCGGGCTTCGAGGAGATCCTCGACAGGCGGATCGGCGAGAATGAACTGCAAGCGATCGACACCATGCGCAACTACGTCGACGCGCAGCAAGAATACGCTTCGGCCGATCACGACGGCGACGGCGTTCTCGAATATGCACAGAACCTTATAAGTAGCCCTGGCAAGACAGACGGCCTTTACTGGCCCCCCAACCAGGGAGACTCAGACAGTCCCGCCGGAGCCTTCGTCGAACAGGCNGCTCTCGAGCGTGCGAAGGCCGGGGATGGCTATTTCGGCTACCGTTTTCGGATCCTGAAGGGCCAGGGCGCCAACATAGCCGGTGGCGACTACAGCTACATAATCAACGGCAACATGATCGTCGGGTTCGCGCTCGTCGGATGGCCCGTCAAATACGGTGAGACGGGAGTGAAGACGTTCCTGGTGAGCGAGAAGGGCGTCGTCTACGAACGCGATCTCGGCACCGACACCGCCGCGGCGGTCGCGAAAATGACGCGCTTCAACCCTGACGAAAAATGGGACATCGTACCCAACTGATTTTGGCGACGGCGCATTTTAACATTCCTGCTTTGGCTCCGCGCGCCCATAAAACTCTTCGAACGTGTAGTAGGGAGGCAAGTCATGGGTCAAACGATGAAGGCCGCTGTGGTGCGGCGCGATCAAGAGATGTTGCGCAAGTTGATTGCATAACTGCTGTAGGCAGCTTGGGTCCCGAGCTATTGCTTCAAGTCAATCAGTGACGTCGTGTGCCGAATTGGCACCAAAACATGCAAGGATCAATCAATGCTGTTCTACTTTGCACGGACTGTACGCGCTTTGATCAGGGTATCGCTCGTGGTGCTGGCCGCTTGTTGGACGTCGCTCCAGGTATCTGGTTCAGCGGCGTTGGCTCAGGATCCTTTTGACCGTTTTCCTTTGGTCATCACCTGCCAATACAAGGACACGTTCCATGCATTCTATTTGTCCCGAGTCACTGAGGACGGGACGGCAACGTTTGTTGCGTCGGACCGAATCGGAGGTACTATTACTGTACATGGCCGTGCCAAAGCCATTGGAGATTCCGAAGGCGAGAGCTGCGTCGGCAAGACCCTCGAAGAGCTGAGGGCCTCGGGACAGGCGCACGACATCAGATAGCGGTGGGCCGACCGGGTAATTCCTTCTGGTCGTCCGTCATGTGCGTTAGCATTAACACCCACGCTAGCTTCAAACAGTCTAAGATCGGATTTCCGCCCAAATTCTGGGCTGGTATTGACTACGCTCAATGCCCTGCCGCTGGGCGTACGCTATGTTCACGGCAAACCATCTTTGTGGAGCATTGAAATGATGAAGCTAGCGGCACTGCTTGGAATCGCAATCACAATCGCTACTGTCGCATGCCCGGTCGATGCTCAACAGACCCGGCGCGAATATCGCAGGATGAACTGGAGCGAAAGTCTTCCGGAATCTGTTCGCACCTATCATGGCAAGCGATTATCTATAGTTAGCTACCGAACCGCAAACTTCTCCGAAACTGGTGCACATCCATCTCCCGGCAGCGCACAGCACCAGAAGGCCATCAGAGACGCGGCAAAGTCGAACAAGTGGCTTGTCGGGCAACTCAAGGCCAAGGGGCTCAAGCCCGACGACATTGAGTGGGTCATGAGGGCACGCAACGGCAACATGGTGTTCTATGTGGAGTGAGCTGGTGATCATTTGTGGCCGTGCTTGCCGCCATGCTCGGCGTCTCATACGTGCCTGATCGTGTCGATTGGAATGAAAGCGTTCCAATGAGGTGCCTCGATGTGGCAACGGCAGCCACATCGCCCCTCCTCGGCGATGCACCCAAGCGCCTCTCAAGATATGCTCTCCCTGGTAACGAGGCCCTCGCCTTAGGATTGAAGGAAGGGTCCGTTGGTTCTGGTATCCCGCGCCACAGGGACCGACTTCAGATAAAGCTCTTGGCTTTGGCTCTCGCGCACGTGCCGAAACTCGTCGGTCGAAATCTTGCGCCAGTTCAGGTGAAATTTGTTCAACACCGAACGGTGAGCTGGGTTAAATCCGCCGCCCTGTTGAGTCGCGTGCTACTAACGGCCCTGCCGAAGCCCGGATAAGCCTGACACTCGTCAATAGCTGGCATTCAACCATCCGACTAGAGTGACGAACGTTGCCCGGTGCGGAAAAGCGGTGGTTACCAGGCAATCATGCTTAAACTATGCAAAATTATCTGCAGACCCAGAGCAGCCTGGGTAACGCCAAGCACCACTGCCAAAACCTGCAGTGAAGTTCCGATCCATCTAAGGATAGACTCCGCGAACAGCATTGCCATCCAGTCCAGCACCAAGATCAGCAATACGATGGCCGCCACGGTGAGCCCTTCCGTTTGGCGGTCACCCGCCAACGTCGCGAAGACGATCACGGCGGCTATACCATAAGGCGTCACGATCGTTGGAAACGCCAGCGGTGTAAGAGCTAGTCCCACATCCGTTTGGCCCGGCTCTGTCGGTCGTACCGGGAGGTTAGCAGCCGGCTGCAAGACAGTTCGCAAGGCCACGATGAACAGGATGATGCCGCCGGTCATCGCCAGCACCGGCAACGAGATTTCCAGATTTTCAAGCATGGTGCGTCCGAGAAAGCCGGCGATCGCGAGCGCCGCCGCCGAGAAAAGGATCGCTCTGGTGGCTATTCGTCGCCGAACGCTGGGCTCATAGCTGCCTGCGAGGACCTTGAATGGCACCAGTATCTTGATAGGACCGAGCATCAAAAAAAGCATCAGGAATATTTTGCGCGCGCCGAACTCCACTTCAGGCATGTCCGCTCCGAGCGGCGATTGCGCAAAGGATTGCACGGGAAGACATGCGGCCCAAACCACAGTCAGAACAAAGGCCAGGAGACTCCGCCGGCCGGGACAGCGCAACCAAGGATCTGCTTCTGCCTCTTTCTCCCCCGGATAAGTCATGGTCGGCCAGTCTCCAACCACGAAAGGGCTGCTGCTCGTTGCCCAAAGTCGAATGAGCGAATCTCAGGGTGGACGAAATAGCGGGCGATGGCGGGGATGAGCCTAAGAAGCCTGCTGCCGGTTACAACCGCAATCCGTTCGATTTGACGATGGTGACCAGACACAAATTTCAGATGAGCAGCCAGGGCCCCGAAGTTCTTCCAGCCGGGGAATGATTCAATACTGATCATCAGACCGTTGAGTTTGCCGTCTGAACGAAGGACGAACTCGACCCCATTTGCGATCGTCGCGAAGTCGGCCCGTTCGAGCGAACCGTGTGGTGTAATGATCAGGATGTTCTTGTCGCGCAGCGGCTCAACGACAATCATGGTCACCCCCACTTGTCCTCAGTGCGGCTGGGTCAAACGCTCTCCCGGCGAACCTGGTCTCGGCAACAAACGAACAGCCGAACAAGAGCATGACATCGGCGCCAGGACGTCGGTTGTGATACCGCCTGCTCGGCATGCTGTCGCAATAATTTCACTCAGGAAACGAACCATAGTACTCGGCAAGGGCCGTTGTTCCCTTTGCTGTCTGTTTTCCCTGTCTCGGCCCACCTCCCGTGGGTCTTTTCTTTTTTCCCATGGCACCGGAAGCATCTCTCCCACGGTTCGCGACGTTTTTCTGCTGGGATCCTAATAGACGCCATACACGACCTGAAGGAGCACACGCTGATAGCGCGATGCAGTCTATTGCATATGACGTTTTTATGACAGAGTTTGTCGCATCACGTTCAAGAGGAGGGCAAACATGGGTGAAAAACGGAAACGAGTCTATGAAGCGCTTTTGGATGGCGCCACAGAAGGTCTTTCCGGCAAGGGGCTTTACGATTTCGTTTTGAAACGTTGCCCAAAGGCGACCAGCAAGAAGATTGTGCGTGCCTCGCTTCTGGCGCTTACCGATCCCCATGTAAGGGATCCGAATATCCTGAATACCATCTACGCGCTCGCCATAAAACACAGGATGGATGAGGTCGGCTCCGCCTACGATCCCGATGACGAGGAGAACGCTGCTGAGAAAACCCCAGTTCTGCGCAAGCTGAAAAAGAAAGCGGAATCGTCCGCCTATGCAGCCCTCCAGGCGCATCCGACGAGATTAGGAAGCTCG
>NZ_JDWI01000067.1:0-6677 GCF_012932765.1 Rhizobium sp. 57MFTsu3.2 | reverse complement strand
TCGATGGCGTGACGCTAAGTGTTTGTAAACGCAGGAAAAAAGAAGGGCTGCGCTTGTGACGCAGCCCTTTTGAATCTGGCTCCCCGGGCCGGATTCGAACCGGCGACCTGTCGATTAACAGTCGAATGCTCTACCGCTGAGCTACCAGGGATCACCGCTCGCCGCGGTGTGAGTGGCCTAATACAAATGCTTGCCCGATTTGCCAAGCAGTTTTTTCAAAAAAATGACATCCGCTTGTATTCGTTCTGTATAACCCCATCTCCTGTGGATGACTGAAGCACATGATACCACTGGAAAACCGGCCGCCAAGCGATTTGGCATCGACCACACCACGGGCCGTCTCATTCTGGGGTCCGTAAGTTTCCCATTCCCGCGGTCGCGCCTTGCCCGGATGTCGATCGGCGTTGTGCTGATCCTGGGCGGTTTTTTGGGATTCCTGCCCGTCCTCGGCTTCTGGATGCTTCCGCTGGGGTTCCTTATTCTATCGCACGACCTTCCTCTCGTCCGGCGGATGCGGCGTCGATTGTCCGTCTGGTGGAAGAAGGGGCGGAAACCCGCCCCTTGATCAGCTGAACAGGCCTGCAGCCCAGTAGAAGAATGCGGAAATGAGTGCCGCTGCCGGAAGCGTAATGACCCAGGCGACGACGATGTTGCCCGCCAGGCCCCAGCGGACGGCTGAAACGCGCCGTGCCGCGCCAACGCCGATGATGGCGCCGGTGATCGTGTGCGTCGTGGAAACAGGGATGCCGAGCCACGTGGCCGCAAAGAGCGTCAGCGCGCCGCCGGTCTCCGCGCAGAATCCCTGCATCGGGTTAAGGCGGGTTATCTTCGATCCCATCGTGTGAACGATTCGCCAGCCGCCGAAGAGCGTTCCCATTGCCATGGCTGTCTGACAGGACAGGACCACCCAGAGCGGTACGTGGAAGGTTCCGCCGAGATAACCCTGCGAATAGAGGAGCACTGCTATGATGCCCATTGTCTTCTGCGCATCATTGCCGCCATGGCCCAGCGAGTAGAGAGAGGCGGAAACGAACTGCATGAGGCGGAACGTCCGATCGACGGCGAACGGCGTTTGCCGAACGAAGATCCAGGAAACGGCAAGAACGAGGAAGAGCGCCAGGATGAAGCCGATCAGCGGCGACATGACGATCGCGCCGGCTGTTTTTAGCAATCCGCCCCATACGATCGAGCTGAAGCCGACCTTTGCGAGGCCAGCGCCTACCAGCCCGCCGACCAGCGCATGGGAGGAACTGGAGGGGATACCGAAGATCCAGGTGACGATATTCCAGATGATTGCGCCCATCAGCGCCGAGAAGATCACCAGCGGCGTCACGATGTTGGGATCGATGATGCCCGTCCCCAAGGTCTCAGCCACGTGCAGGCCGAAGAACAGGAACGCGATGAAATTGAAGAAAGCGGCCCAGACGACCGCGTGGTGCGGCCTGAGCACACGCGTCGAAACGATCGTCGCGATCGAGTTCGCGGTATCGTGCAGGCCGTTCAGAAAGTCGAAGAAGAGAGCGACCGCGATGAGAGCCGCCAGCAATGGAAAGGCGAGGGTGGCGTCCATCTAGACGTTCTCGATCACGATGCCGCTGATTTCATTGGCAACGTCCTCGAAGCGATCGACGACCTTCTCGAGTTCGCCGTAGATTTCGCTGCCAATGATATAGGCCATCGCATTCGACGCGCCATGCCGTACGAAGAGTCCCTTCAAACCATTGTCGTGCAGTTCGTCGGAGCGTCCTTCGACGCGGGTGACTTCCTCGGTGATCGCCATCAGGCGCGGGACATTGGAGTTGATGCGGCTGAGCAGGGGGACCGCCTCGGCTATGAGGTGTGCTGCCTGGACGATCGCCGCTCCCATTTCCTGCATGCGCGGATCGAATTCGGTTTGCTCGAAGAGACGGATCGTCTTGACGGTCTTATGCATCATGTCGATCGCATCATCCATCGACTGGATCAGATCCTTGATATCAACACGGTCGAAAGGCGTGATGAAGCTCCGGCGGACCGCAAGCAGCACCTCGCGCGTGATGTTGTCGGCATCGTTTTCGAGCGCGACGATCCGGTCGCAATGGTGTTCGATATCCTTGCCTGCAAGCAATTCGTTGAGCGCTTCCGCCGCGCCGACGATTGTTCGGGAGTGCTGTGCAAAGAGATCAAAGAACTGATCCTCGCGAGGAAGAAGTTTACGAAACCAGCTGAGCATTCCATCCATCCATAGCTATTTTTGAAGGTCGTCATAAAATAGCGGGACTTGCAATAAAAGTGTCACAATTGCACCAGCCGCGATTCTTTTCGCCCGGAGATGGAAGGCGTAAGGCGGAACTTGGAAGCTTTTTGGACGTTATTATCCTGAGCGTTCTTCACGCGAAGTGCGTACGAAATTAGAAGGTGCCGGAATGAAAAAACTTGCGGTATTGATGTTGGCAATTGCGACGAGCCTCGCTGGCGTCGGTCCGTCTTTTGCCGAAAACTCAGGCGATGAGCATTCCGCTCAGAGTCGCGGTGGGTTTGGAGATTCCGGCGTCAGAAACAGCCGCGGCTTCGACCGCTGCAACATCTATCGGTGTGGCGGCTACCGCCATGGCCACTACGGGAATCGCGACTACGGAAATCGGTACTACGGAAATCGCTATTATCGCGACGGCTACTACCGCAACGATTACAACGATACTGGCGCGCTGCTCGGCGGTCTTGCTGCCGGCGCACTCATCGGCGGTCTGATCGCTTCGCAGCCGCAGGCCAGACCGGTGGGCAATTCGCACGTCGACTGGTGTTACAGCCGCTACCGGTCCTATCGGGCCTATGACAACACCTATCAGCCCTATTACGGTCCGCGGCGGCAGTGCTATTCGCCCTACTAGTGGTTGATTACGGAACCGGCGGCATGACGATCCAAAATACCGCCGGTTTTTCAACTACCCCCTTGCACTCGATTTCTATTCATTCTAAATGCCCGCCAACGCTTCGGTCATGAAGCGTCGTGAGGCCTCGTGGCGGAGTGGTGACGCAGAGGACTGCAAATCCTTGTACCCCGGTTCAATTCCGGGCGAGGCCTCCAAACCTTCCCATACATTCTGCAGTCATTGATTTTGCGGCTGTGTTTCCCACAGTGCCGCGGTGTTATGGTCGCGTCTTCAGGCCGCCATTCGGTCGACAACAGCGGCGAATTCAACGTGCTGGTTTCATCCGACGAAACTTCGAGCCTAACCTCGGCAACCACCTACTCCAATCGGATTAGGACCTAGGTCCGTCTAGGATAGCCCCTGCTACGGGGCTATTGTGTCTCTTGCAAGTCTGCGGAGGACGGTGGGGCTTTGAGGCACCGGACCCACTTGCTGAACAGGTCCATTGCCCGTGGCAGACTCGGCGGGGGTATGTTCACTGTCCCGAAATGCTGGAGGGGCTAGCCAAGTAGGCTGGCCCTCCCGGCTTCTGGGTTGCCGCCTCGACGTAAGAGCCTTCAGTGTCGACAGCACTCTCTTTGTTGCGTCCGTTCCCGCGCCGCCAAGTTCACCTGCTTTGGCAATTGCTCCATCGGCATAGTGAGAATCCACACAACACTAGCGCTGGCGCATGTCTTCCATACCCAAATCGTCGGATTGCCGAATTTTCGATAGGCCCTAAGCTTTGTGTTGAGTTGTTAGGAGCGCCTCCCATGCCGGCGACCCAAATGCCGCAATTGATCTTTGCCCTGAGCGTGGCGCGGGAAATGGCGAAGCGCGAGCGGCACGCCGACGTGCTGGTGATACTGATCGACGAGGCCCTGAAAGAGGCAAAGGAAGAAGCGCTGCGCTACGGCATTCTCGTCGACATAGAAGAGGAAACGGAACTGCAATAGGCCCGCCGGGCGGCCCCGGCCGCGGCTATCAAGGGCCCCGGCCGGGTTGTCGACCGGGGAGGGGCTGGGGAGGCTCCAAGGTCGGCGTCGATACGCTACAGCTCCTGTTTGACGGCCGCTATTGGTGCTTAGAGCTATGTTTCGTCGTTTGTTCTTGCCTAAAAAGAACCTTGCAGTGGCGGTCCATTTGTCACCCAGCGAAAACGCCCCCGTTGGCGTTCAGTTCACTCGCTGCAGTGACGGCACTGGCGACACGCCCGACGTCGCGACATTCGGCGCGCCGACACGCACAAAGGGAATCAGGAGAATGATCGCGAGCAGCACGCAGATGAAAAGGCTGCCCAGCAAGATTGGTTTGATTGCCATGTCCCGTCCGTCGAATCCCAAGGGAACGACACTATTGGGGCAGAACCTGACAACGGCCTGAAGGCAGGCAGTCAGCTCGTTTCACGATCGAAAAGACCGCAGCAAAAGATGCCGACCAGTGTTGCGATGATGAAGAAGTCGAACAACGAGAGATATTCGATGATATTAGGCATGGCCTACTCCTCCTCTGTTCCTCCGGTTGCAACAATATCACGGCGCCCGCGTTTGTTCCATGAAGGATTGCGGTCGGGTCACTTCCGCGACACTCGTACTGGAATTCTTGGCGCAGGCATTCGCGAAGCCTTGAAAGGCCGGTGTGCTGAGATTAAGAGACGTGCAGACAAAGCCGCTTCTACGGGCGAGAGGACATGATGAATTTCGAATCAGCACGCGCAAACATGGTCGACAACCAGCTTCGCACGACGGACGTCACCTCGCATTCAGTGCTGACGGCCTTCCTCACGGTGCCGCGCGAGGCTTTCGTTCCTGAGAAGGCCAAGCCGCTCGCCTATATCGATCGTGATGTTGAAATCTGTCCTGCAGCGGCCGGCAAGCCGGCGCGCTACCTCATGCAGCCGTCGCCGCTTGCAAAGCTGCTCCAGCTTGCGGCTGTCACGAAGGATGACGTCGTCCTCGAGATCGGCGCTGGCAGTGGCTATGTATCGGCTCTTTTCTCGCAGCTTGCCGGTACGGTGATCGCCGTTGAAGAGGAGGAAACGCTGGCGGCGGAAGCCAAGACCAACCTCGCCGCCTACACAAATGTGTCGGTCGTCACGGGGCCGCTCAATGCGGGCAACGCGTCAGGCGCTCCCTATGATCTCATTTTCGTCAGCGGCTCGGTCGAGGAGGTTCCTTCCTCCTTGCTGTCGCAGCTTCGTGATGGTGGCCGTCTGGTCACCGTACAGGGCTACGGCGGTTCGGCGCGTGCGAAGGTTTTCGTGAGCGAGCGCGGCACAATTTCCGAAAACGTCTATTTCAACGCCTCCGTGAAGCCGCTGCCCGGCTTTGCCAAGGCGCGTGAATTCGTATTCTGAGCCAAAGCTCCGATGACCGATTCTCGACGGGCGCCTCTGGCGCCCGTTTTCTTTCCCGCCATGGAATCCGAGCGCCAGGCAGCGTGGCAGAAAAGCTGTGCATGGCATCATTCATTTGATTCGCGATGATTTTTTTAAATCCTCGGCTATCCTAAGGTATGGGTGATTCGGATGCCCATTCCACGCAATCCGGTCGTTTTTCGGAGTAACGGGGATAGATATGGCTCAGCCAAGCGTAGCGCGTGAACCGTCCATGGAAGAGATTCTGGCGTCGATCCGCCAGATCATCGAGAGCAATGACCCCGGTGCGGGCAGGGCACTCTCCGCGTCACTGCCGGCGGTTTATGGTGCTGACGAGGACGATCGCGACTCGGACATTCATTTGACGGTGGACGAGACCTACGCTGGCGTGGAATTCCCTGAAACGGTCGCTCAGCCCGATCCGCGTTTCGTCGCGGCCAACTCGGCAGGGTCGGCTCCCGTGCCGGAGGCACAGCCGCGCGCCATGTCTCTTGCCGATGTCGCTGCGCGCGTCCGTGCCGCCTCGGAGAGGAACGCTGCGCAGTTGCAGCGCGAAGTGCCGCCGGCATTTCGGCCGCCGGAAGCAAGAGCCACCGAGGTGAGGACTGAAACGCCGGACGCTGTCGGCGAGGCACCGCTGTCCCCGCGCCCTACGGAAGCCGTTACCGCACCCTTTTCAGTTCCTGCGGCGAAAATTGTTGCTGTTCGCCCGCCGGTAGAGGTTCCATTCGAGCTACCTCCGGTCGTTGCCATGGAGCCGCGACCAGCTGTCGTTCCCGCGGCCGAGGTAGCAGTTGCCGCTGTCGCCGAGGCTGCGAAAGAAACAATGCCAAGCGTTGTTGAGCACGAGCAGCAGCCAGCGCTGCTCTCACACGACGCCGGACTGCAGATCGCTCGTTCCTTTGAGGAGCTTGCCGCCGCAATCGATGGTGCCGAGCGCCGGTCGTTTGATGAGATCGCCGAAGACATGCTGCGCCCCATGCTGCGCGAATGGCTGGACGACAATCTGCCGACGCTGGTCGAACGTCTCGTGCGCGAAGAGATCGAACGCGTGGCGCGTGGCCCGCGCCGCTGATCGGAAACGCCTTTGCTCAAAAGCCGCTCCGGTCTCCGGGGCGGCTCAGATTGCTGACAAACCCCTGGCACCGTCTGGGGGTTTGTGATTCATTGGGACATGTTGAAGAAACCTGCCCCCACCCAGACGGCTCTTGAGATGGTGACGCTCGACAGTCTGGTGCCGAAGGATCACCTGCTGCGCAAGATCGACGCGGTGATCGACTTTTCCTTCATCCATGATCGTGTTGCGGGGCTTTATTGCGCCGACAACGGCCGCCCGCCGCTCGATCCGACCTTGATGTTCAAGGCGCTGTTCATTGGCTACCTGTTCGGCATTCGCTCGGAGCGTCAGT
>NZ_JDWI01000066.1:0-6677 GCF_012932765.1 Rhizobium sp. 57MFTsu3.2 | reverse complement strand
CCGCTTTCGCCCTTGCGAACCGCGCCGCCAAGTTCGAGCGCCTGGCGAAATGTCATCCAGGTCGAGGACGAGAAGCCGCGGGCGATTGCCTCCGACCAGAGGAGAATGACGTTGATCCCGGAATAGGGTGCGCCATTGAAGCGTAGCGGTCGTGAGACCGGATCGGACGGACAAGCGTTATGCCAGGGTTGGATCCAGGGACGGACACCCTGTTCGAGAGCGGCAATGATCTTGTCGGTGATGCGGCCGTGGATGTCGGATCGTTGGCTGGTTTGCTGCCTTGTCATGTTGGAACCTCCGCTTTGGGGTCGCGACCATCGCGACCTGCTACGGCGGTCCAAAAGCCGGGCTTCAAGCGCTGGCCGGCACCCGAAGGGCCGAAACGCCAGTGGAGGACGGCAACGCCGTTGCGGCCAGTGCGAGCCTGGCAGGACCGAAAGCCGCAGCAGGACGCGGGGGACGCGGGTTCAAGCGGATCACCAGGTTCAGGCGGCAAACACCAACGCGATCGGCGCCTTGGCGTGCTACCCAAGATATCGCGCCCGGCACCGACCGTCCCTGGCATCCGGTCAGGAAGCCATCTTGGCCAGCGGTCCTGTGCGACCGCACACAAGGTCGCACATATGGATGCAAACGGAGGCTCGACCCGCCGCTCTTCTCACGTTCCTCATCGACCAGATATTGAAGGAAGCGCAGGATCAGGCGCTGCGACGCCGTATCGAGTACGATGCGGAACACAGTGAAGGCATCTTCGGCTCAATAGCTTTTTCAGCCTTGCCTTTCCGCCTGGCCGCGTCGCTGAGAACGAATCCGTTCCGATGCGGGACCCTGAGTCTGGCTATAGTGCTTGATCCGTCCTCAGGGTCACACAACGGTTGTTCGCGAAGGCACACGGTTCGCGTTCGACGGACAGCCTCACCGGGATAGGCGCATTCAGCCTTGCTTGCCAGTTCGTCAGACCAAGGTCCAAATGAGGATCAGGCTTCAGTCCTATTTCTTCCGTGAAGAACAAGAGGCAATCTGTGGTTGATCCGAATCGCACGCGCCCGAGACCTCGACGAGCGACGAAAGATCGAGGGCTTTCCTGGTCCCGCCGACCCGGAAAGCCCTTTTCATGTTTGAGTACCGCGATGTTTAACGGCATGGAACCACACAATGCGACAACGCGACGAAGCGCTTACATCGAACGATTTGTCCATCTGTGATGAAATCCTGAAGGACGTCGCGCAAAAACATCTGATCAACGATCAGAACGACAGAGTTCATCTCGCGGCCATTGTCATTGAGATTTACCGCCAGGGAGTACGTGATCCGGAACAGTTATCTCTATTGGCCGGTGCGTCCTGCGAAGCTATGCTCGAAATGAGGCGCCTCGATCCTGGCGGCACACCAGCGGCCCTCTAAAAACTCTGAGGTGGACCACGCTGTGATCTACCTTCGAGACATTAGGGACCCGTGTACGGGCGCGGCCCGGACACTCGCGTGCAATTCGTTTCCATCGAAGAGCTCGATGCCATCAGGCAGTGTTCAGCCGAGTTGGGCGTAACGATATCCCGCCCGTCATAGTCGCCGTCGTACACGTAGCGTGGCAAACGGGAGCATTGAGACAGGCGAGCATACCCCTTCCAACTCGACGAGCGCGTCACCGAGCATAGTCTTGCATTCGTCCATTGGGGCAGTGTCACCTATCTTCCTCTTGTCTGACTGAGCCAGATCGTGGGGCTCCGACCACATCGCGATGCGCCTTCGTGCTGACGCCCTCCTCGCCGCCTACGAAGCCAACAGCGAGTGCTCCGATGAAGATTGAAGCCATGGCCGCTATTGGGTGAGGCACCTGTCACGACGAGCATCGAAGCCCACTCGGAACACGTAGGCCTTTGATCCGTTTTCTCCCCAAAGGAGAGCCGCATGCCGACCCATAGCACCGCCAGCAGCCCTAGCAGATTGAAACGCCAACTGGCCGAGCTCGATGCCATCTGGCCAACCACAGGTGTTCTAAACGAAGAGCAACAGAGATTGATTGATGCATATCGTTCGGGACAAATCGACGACGAAGAGTTTCAACTGTACCTCGCAAATGATCCGGTGCTGGCCAATTATGTTGAGGAATTGTGCCAAGCTGGAGACGACGCTCCACGAGACCACATGGCGGCGCCATAGGTGCGGCCCGACGCCTAACCCCTCGCGCCGGACCGCCAAGTCAGCGGTGCTGTCCGGGCAGGCTGATCCGCCCAGCGCCAACTTACCGGCAGTCCTACTGGGCACAACATTAGAGGTCTATTAAATAAGACATGTCGGGACTTTGGTCTGACCTATCTGTTCGAGCCTGCAACCCACATCTCGCTAGTGTCTGCCCCTCACAGACACGAAGGAACCCCGGCTTCCGCTCGCGTACTATCGATGACACTGAAGAGCCGGTGGTAGGCTGAGATTCAAATCGAAGGGTCTTGAATCTCGAAAATCGACAAACCATCTCGTTTTCCGTCCAATTCAACAGAGGAGGAAAACTGAAATGACCGGGAGATTTCATCGGCACGACGAGCCGTTGACGTCGGAGGATCTATCGAAATGCCAGGCTGCCCTTGAGCAGTACTGTCGTCAGAACAAGCTGGAAGCTGGATCCGAGGAGGGCCAGCGAGCGGCCGCAATCATCATCGAACTCTACCAGCAAGGCATACACGACGAGCGGCAGTTGAAGCTGCTTCTAGATAACGCACGCGGCTATGGTGCGCATTGATGCAGTCAAAAGCGCTGCCTCGTATCATGGAGAAGCGGAACAAGGCGCTCCTACAGACGTTCCCCGGACAGATCGCGCCGGATCACCCTTCTCTGACGCGACCTTTCCATCGAAGAACTTGTCCCGCCGGCAACACTGCGGGGCTCTTTTTGCGGCAATAGCCAAAGAAGCCGGCACATAGGCAATACATGCGGCACCCGTTCTAAGGTGAGGTCGGGAACACAACCGCAGTTTCTCCCCCTGTAACTTTTCGGACAGTCTTCCTCGCCCGCTCGTGCCCACTCGGGTCGTTAAACCGGTGGGATTGCCACCGTGTGGCCAAGGATTGAGACCGCCACCAACAGCACGCACATCAACCCGATGAACGCCGTCACACTGAGAGCGATGAAATGTTTCTCATTCATCGTTTGAAGATGGGAAGCGTCATGGCCCACGACTAGTGCGGCTTCTCGTCACGCACGACCATCTTGGCGGCCTTCACCATTGGACATCTTCGTTGGAGAGTGGAACAATTTCCCGCGACTGCTTTGAGAAGTTGAACTCCTCTCAAAGCTTATAACCGCTCTGCCCCGCGTCCCCCGGGGCTTTTTTTGTCCCGATCTTCAGGGGATTTGCCTCCACGTCACTTGTGACGAAAGATACTGGCGTCGAGAACCGACCGAGAAACGGCCCTTGGCTAACAACTGTTGAGGCCTTTGGTTTGCGGGATCAACGTGGCCATGGCGCCTCCCCAGGGCGCCTGTGCTATGATGGCACGGCGGTCCGTATGCCTCCCCGGCGGCGCGGACCGCTTATGCCCGACCGACCGCCCAAACCATGAAGACGAAAGAAACAGTGGCGGCGAAGGCGGCAATAGCTAGATTTGTGTCCAAGATAACCTCCTTAAATGCAGAGATATATTGAACGCGACCGGCGCCCCCGAGTTCCATCGAGCTCAATCGACCGCCGAGGCGGGATAAGCCGAAGAAGCGGTCACCGAAGCCCCGTCTTTTACTATGCTGCAGGCAACTGCTTCTTGCCGTCCAGTTTGAACAGCTCGTACTGCGTCTTCGCGTGGCTGTCGGCAGTCGCCTTGTTGATGCGATTGGCATAGCCTGGAAAAACGGGAACTCGTGAGTTCCGACCAAGTCGCTCAGTTTATCGAGCAGACGCTGCCTCGAAACCTGCTTCCCCTGCATTGCCATTCCTTCGGCGTACAAGAGCCACGACTCGCCAATCAGTTCCATCTTCCGGAGTTAGGTCGGGGTGCAGTAATTCTTCGCAACCGTGACGTCAGCGGCTGTCGGGGCCCGGTTGCCGAGGCCTACCAGCCCCATGTTCGGTTTAGATGCATCTGCACGCGACCTAACAATCTCTGCTGCTGTCTGCTCGGACGGCTGCGAAGTGGGAGACATTCTGACTGTCGGCGAAGAACCGACGGGCTGCCCGGTCGTCTTCGTCGTAATCAATAGAGAGCACTGGGCGAACGTTTCGCGGACTTGCGTGTAGAGGTTCTTCTCCGAAGTGCGGATGGCGCGAACTTCTTGAGCAAGTTTCAACAGCGCAGCTGGGTCGCTGTTGTGCTTCTTGCCGTTGAGAGCGTAGCCGTTCTCTATGTTTCCCTTGAGGACGGTGGACGCCCACTTCCGGAACTCCGTCGCTTTGTTGGAATTTACCTTGTATCCAACAGCCGGGATCGCATCCAAGCTATAATGCTTAACGTCATATTCCTTGCCATCTGCGGCAGTTATCCGGAATTTCCGGACAACTGAATCTTCACCGAGTTCACCGGCCTTATACAGGTTCTGAAAATGCTCGCTGATGGTTTTGTTGCTGATCGGGCGAAGAATGCGAAAGGTCCGGCAATCGCCGTCGATCACACGATTTTGGTCGTACCGAAAACGAGTAATCAAAGAAACTGGACAGGCCCTGCAAATCAAGGAAAGTCGTTTCCAATGAGGGTTTGAAAACACCCGAAAAACCCGTGAACAAATCGCGAATTGGAAACCTTGACGGCGGGTCATTTGAGGCCATTTCATACCCCAACTTCTGGGCGGAAGCTATCTCATCTCGTGCGGCGCACAGACCTTTCGAGGAGATGATTCCGATGTTCACTGCGGCCAAACACCAATCCTACCATTCCGATTACAATGGCTATCGGCTGTCGGCGACGTGCGCCTGTTGCAGGCGACGTAAAGCCTACTCGACGGATGATATCCGGGAGAAGATTGGGGATTGCCAACTCGACGGCCTGAAGACCGCGATAGGCACCGTCTGGGGCTGCGATAGGGTCTACCGCGTCAGTGCCGACCAATGCGGCCTGCGCGTGGAAATCACCGGGAAGATCAACAAACCACCCGACATCACTCGCAAAAGAGATGATAAGCCCAGGTCCAAACTAAAATCTAGCTAACAGGTCAGCCCGGGTGGACTATCAACCCAAGCACAAGTGGCGCCGAACCAAGATCGACGACAACGACGTATCGACGGACAACGACTGATCCGGGTACGATGGGGAGACTGACCGCGGGAGAATTCAGCTACCGCACGGCCCGATGAAGGGACAGTGGCTCTGGTCCGGAATCGGGCCACGTGTGCCTAAGCGATTCTCGCCGCATCAGGGCTATGAAGCAGAAAGGCCGGGAGGCTATGCGCAAGGTCGAGGAATGCTACGAGCAGCTTCTCGAATATAATGGACTCAGGCTATAAACCCCTCGGACCAGTGAAGAAGCGCCCAAGCAGGAGCCCGACCATGATCAAAATGAGCGTCTACTATCCGGCCGATGGGGGCTCGAAATTTGATCACGACTACTATCGCACACGCCATTTGCCATTGATCCAGGAACGCATGGGCGATGCCTGCCTGCGCTACGAGGTCGATAAGGGGCTCGGGGGTCGCGACCCAGGAAGCGTGCCGGAATTCGTCGCGGCGTGCCACATTTACTCGCCGACCCTTGAGACATTCCAGGAGGCGTTCGGTCCTCACCGCGCGGAGATCGTCGCGGATGTCGCCAACTATACGGACATCGTGCCAATCGTACAGTTCAGCGAAATCGTTGGAGGTTAAGGGCTTCGGCCGCGCGAGACCAACGATCAGTTAGCCGAAGGTTGTTCTCTGGCTTTAGTCTTCGGACGCTTCTCGCCCCGCACCTGTATGTACTCCTCCTTGACCATCACCATCTCAGCGGCAAGCGCTGCAGCTACGAAAGCCGCCCTCGCCTGCTCCGGGTCACGATGCCCTTCCATCGCCTCAAGGCACATGGCCTGCGCAACCACCCACTCCTTGCCCCGATGATCTTCCGGCCACCGGTAAAGCAGGCTGTAGGCCAGATCGCTTAGCGAGCAGTGCCGGCGCATGTTGATGCCCTGGCGCTTCTCGACGCACACAAATACGTCCCGGATTGAGATATGTTCACCTACGTATTCTGGCATGGGTCACTGGCCGAATCGGGTGCGGATTAAATCCGACCAGTCAAGACACTTTTTAAGATTCTTCTAATTTGTCCAAACGAGCTCGTCGAGAGCCAGCCGGAAGCCTATCGATCGCTGGGGGATACAGAAGAAGGTCGGGAAGGGATTGACGCTCGCTCAACTCGCCGGCCTCATGCGCTGCAAGTGTGGGCACAAGGGCGCCCTCTTGATGGTGAGGCATTTGTCGCGAGACTGAAGGGAGGTTTGGGAATGTGCGGACGCATCTACATCAAGGCAACTCTCGAGGAGATGCTGCAGAACTTCGCGTTCGCCGACCGCGGTGACGTCGGGAGCCTCAGCAACCAGTTCCCGAGGTNTAACGGCGCCCCTTCCCTCTACTATCCGATCATCATTCGCGACATGGTGCGCGAGCCTGATATCATGGGGCCGGTCTTCGTTTCAGCTCGTTGGGGCCTCCAACCGTCTTGGATGAAGCCGGGAGGCCGACCGCCTCCGATCAACGCACGCCGCGAGGGCATCGCCACCAATG
>NZ_JDWI01000065.1:0-7029 GCF_012932765.1 Rhizobium sp. 57MFTsu3.2 | reverse complement strand
GAGCATCGGCTGACCAAGCCCTACCATCCTTGGACGAACGGCCAGGCCGAGCGGATGAATCGAACCATCAAGGACGCCACCGTCAAGGTCTACCATTATGACGACCTGGAAAGTCTCAAGGCCCATGTCCTGGCCTTCGTCACTGCTTACAACCTCGCCAAACACCTCAAGGCGCTCCGATGGCGAACGCCCTATCAAGCAATCTGCAACGCCTGGACAAGGGACCCGTCAATCTTCAAAATCAATCCGCACCATCTCATTCCGGGACCACACACCTAGCCGAGTTCCAGGGTCGTCACGCCGAAAATGCTCCTGAGCGGAACGACCGGCGCTGCGCCCCGATACATCCGCGCCGTTTCGAAGACGGGCGCCAAGCCCAGGCTCTCGGCAAGTTCAATGGCCTCGCCATTGTTGGTGGGAACATCGATGAAGACCTTCGCTCCCTTGGCATGCTGCGCCAGAACCGAAATCAGAGCCGCCGCGCTATCCCTGTCGCCTGCAAACAGCGGGCCGATCTTGTAGCCCTCGTAGCAACGGCGGATGGTTCCGTAGCCGCGAATCTTGCCACGCTTGCGCACCACGGCCGAGTGCCTGTCCTTGCGAGTAGCACACCATGACGCCACGAAGGTTGGCCGCGGCGCCGGAAAGATCATCGCGTCATAGCGCAGCAATCCGTCGAGTCTATCCGAGACAGCGTGGGCAACCAGTGTTGATTCCGGCAAGGCAGAGATCACGCCACCATAGCGAACCGTCCGATAGGCCTCTTCGAACCCGGCCTTTCGGTAATTGTCCTGTTGTGCGGGCACACCATCCAGACCGATGCTACGGCCCTCAGCCGACATCATCCCGGCATTCCAAATGGCCTTGCCGTAGCCCCTGCCCCGAAAATCCGGATGGACGATAAAAAGACCGAGGAAAGCAAAATCCTCGCCATATTTGACGACTGAGATCGAGGCGACGGGCACCTCCCCGATCACGCCCACGAAAAATCCCGACGGGTCCGCATCGTGAAAGGCAACCGAATCGTCGAGGCCGGGATTCCATCCCTCCTGACGTGCCCACTCGAGCACTAGCTCCAACTCACCGGGTCGCATCGGACGAACGGTAAACTCCGAATTCATGCAACGTCCCTAATCAGATCGACCGCAGTTGAGAGCCTGCGGGATAAATAAAGATCAAAGTCTAACAGCCGTAAAGCCACCCGACGGCAAAGAAACATGTTCATGGCTGAAGCGATCTGCAGCGATCGTCATGAAGTACGAGCCGAAATTCTTTGCATCGCAATCATCATGGAACAGGGAGATTACAATCTCAAGATAATTACTTAATAGAGCATGAAGACGGGTTAAGAGCCATAAGCTGTTCGAAAATCGGACAGCCATCGCTTTCGCATCAGCTAAGGAAAAAGCGCCTAACCGATGGCGATGACCTCGAGTTCTTGACCGCCGACGCTGACGACATCTCCAACCGTCTTGCCGGTGAGAGCCCTGGCCACCGGGGATACGAAGGAAATCGATCCGGTTTTCGGATCGGCTTCATCCTCTCCGACGATACGGTAGGTCTGCACGCGTCCGTCGTCCCGGCTGAAGGTCACGCTGGTTCCAAAGGCGACGACATCAAGCGAAATCGGCTCAGGGATGACCTGCGCCGTACGGACTCGGGCAGCAAAGTAGCGCAGATCCCGCAACGGATTTGCCGCCTGTCGCCGCCGTTCGTTCACGTCTTCAATGGAGTTCGCGGCATCGTAGGCCTCGCGCGCTTGCTGCAGCTGCAATTCCAGGGCCTTGAAGCCCGCTTCCGTAACGAGGTTCGGATGCGGCGAAATTGGACGGTCCGGCAAAAGTGTTTCCGAAGCAGCTTCGGCACTTTCTTCTTTGACGAAGGCTACACTCAATTTCAAAACTCCGCTTTGTGGTCTCTGGTCTCGCAGCGCATAGGCGATGGGTCGCCACCGCGGTCGATCTTATACCATCTCTTCCACTGGTCACAGCCGCACTTGAAGAACGACTGCCCTTCGCCCTTCCAAACAAGCCATTTGAGCCAGTGATTGCCACAAACCGCCCGGTCGATTTCCGCAGACTAGTCGGTCGCCGAGTGGAATTATCCCCGCTTTCTCCAGCCGAAATAGGATCACATTCCCATTCATTACTGTGGAGCCTTTTATGTTTCTCGGTCTCAGTGTCAATCCAACGCAAGCAGCGCGTCGCGCCATACCAAAGCGGCGTTCTATCGTCGCCTTCGGGGACAGCCTGACAGCAGGCGCGGGCGCGTCAGACCGAGAGCGGGGCGGAGATGATCGTGTCGGAGAGACCGCGACCGTGCGGCTTCTCAACTTCACTCCCCGCCTGATCGGGCGTGACCGAGGCCAGCGGGACATTCAGGACCGCACTCACCTGATCTTCGCTCGTGAAGCCGCCGATGGAAAACTCTCGTAGCAGGGCACCCCCCGACGCCCGCACCCAACGCCACGATGGCCATGATGGCCATGATGCCGAGCACCAGACCTTTCCGCGGATAGGACGGCTCGATCGGGGCAAGGGCTGCGGAAACCACGCGACCGTCAGCCACCTGGAGGCTGGCTTGGGCTTCAAAGTCCTGCAATCGCGTCAAAAGGTTCTGGTATTGCACCCTCGCGACCTGTGCCGACTGCTGGAGCGCGTAGAATTGTGTCAGGACCTCCGCCGATAGACCGCGCCCGTACCCCTCTGGTGCGCATCGGATGTCGTCTCGCCAAACTGCGCATCCGCAAGCCGCAGTTGCGAGAGAGAACCGGCTGCCTGGAGATCACTATGGGATGTGACGAAAAGGTAGAGATTGCGTTCATTCTGCGCAAGCACATCTCTGGCGGCCGTCACCTGATGTTCAAGGATCTTCCCGGCTGAAACGGTGTTCGCCACTTTGGCTTCGACCTGCTTCCTGATGTAGACGGTCGTTCCAAGATTCGCGAGACGCGCGGCTTTGTCCGCATCATCCGATGTCACGCCCACACTGATAAGATAGGTCAAGCCTTCGCGGCGAACCCGAACGGCATCCTTGAAAGCCGACAGCACTTCACCCGGCGCCGCATCGCCTGAGGGCGTGTCGGCAGCGAGCCCAGCGGCGGAGAGTAATCGGCCGTTGAAACGGTTGAGAGCAAACTCTGGATCGGAGAGAAGCTTGCCGTTCCTGATTGCCTCCAGCAGCACCGCATCGGATTGAATGATATGAACCTCGCCTTCCACCCGGGAATTATCGGTAAGGCCGCTACTCGTGGCAGCGTCCGGGTCGAGCAGATTCTTCGAACTTGTATCGACAAGAACCAACGATTGGGCGGTGTAGCGAGGTGTGAACGAGAAGACGATGACGAGGCTCAGCAGGAAGATCGGCAATCCCACCAGCAATATTGTCCGAGCCTGTCGGTGGGCCAATCCAATCAGCATTCGAACGTCTGCGACATCGTTCATGCGAATGCAACCCTTCAACTCGTTACAGCAAAATACTCGCTAAGGTTTCGTCGCGCGAACAATCATCACA
Organism: Rhizobium sp. 57MFTsu3.2; assembly: GCF_012932765.1. NCBI lineage: Bacteria > Pseudomonadati > Pseudomonadota > Alphaproteobacteria > Hyphomicrobiales > Rhizobiaceae > Rhizobium > Rhizobium sp. 57MFTsu3.2. Next base: position 3,516 of record NZ_JDWI01000065.1, on the reverse strand, counting down.
ACAAAAAGGCTTCACAACCAAAAATAAGCCTATTGGATTATCACCCTCTGCATTCGAAGGAGCCCTGTCGGATGGCCGATGACCATCCGACAGCAGTGGCTTACCGGTACGGCTCGAAGAGCCTGTGGATGGCGTCGATTTCATTCTGCCTGATATCGTGACCACCTGCATGCCATTCCGTCTTGACGGAAGCGTGTTGGCTCTCGAAGTAATCCGCCAGGGCCTTCGTCACGGGCGCAGGGCTGATCGGGTCGCGTTCGCCTGCCGTGATCAGTATCTTGCGCCCGCTCAAGGCGGGATTTGCCATCGGTTGGAACGGGATCAACGGATGCATCAGAACCGATGCATCGAACAATCCCTTCTCGATCAACACATTGGCGAGGATATTTGCCCCATTTGAGAAACCCAGGCCGAGCACGTCGCTTGCCTCATGTAGCTTCGCCAGCGCCGCGACAAAGGATGCAAGCTTCTCGGTTGCACGGGCGAGGTCCGCCATGTCGTAGACGCCCTCGCCGGTACGCTTGAAGAAGCGTGCGGCACCAAACTCCGAGACGTCCCCACGCGGAGAGACAATCGTCGCCTCCGGCAGCAGGCGCCGCCCGAAATCAAAGAACTGGTTTTCATCCCCGCCCGTTCCGTGCAGCACGAACAGAATGGGCTTTCCGGGTGCACCGGCCTGCAGCCGGTGCACATAGCTGTTATCGGTCATTTGTGCGTCCCCTTTAAGCCTCAAGCGGCTGCAAGTGCTGCTCGATGAGAGCGCGCAAGTGCTGGTGCTGCTGTGGCAGCTTCAGTGCCTCGCCAAGATGCGCAGTGTCTTCGTCCCGGTTGAAGCCGGGCTCGTTGGTCGCAATCTCGAACAGGATGCCGCCCGGGGTCCGGAAGTAGATCGCCCAGAAATAGTCACGGTCGATGACGGGCGTGACCTGGTAGCCGGTATCCATCAGCGCCTTGCGGACCTCAAGCTGTTTCGCACGATTTTCTACGGCAAAGGCCACGTGATGCACGGACCCTGCACCTGGCAAAGCGCGTGAAACGTTCGGCATGGTTTCCAGATCGACGAGATGCGCGCCATTCCCACCCGGAATAGTCAGGCGCTTGACACCACCACGCTCTTCCTGGACTTCGTAGCCCATGAACTTGAGCAGTTCTGACGTGGCGCCATCGTCACGCAAACGCATGGCCACCGAATGGAAGCCACGAATCGCGTTATCCTCGCTGATACCACCGTGTGTCCAAGGCTGGCGGCTGTCATCCTTGACTTCGACAAGGGCAAAGCCATCACCATCGGGACCGGCAAAATTCAGACGCTTCTCGCCGAATGTCTCCTCAGTCTTCAGGCCGGTGACATTCAATTTGTTCAAGCGATCGCTCCAGAAGCCGATCGAGCCCTGCGGGACCGAGAAAACGGTGGTTCCAACTTCACCGGTTCCCGGACGACCTTGCGCCATCTTCGGAAATGGGAAGTACGTCATGATCGTGCCGGGTGCACCGGTTTCGTCACCATAATAGAGGTGATAAACGTCGGGCGCGTCGAAATTCACGGTCTTCTTGACGCGACGCAGACCGAGGGCGTTAGTGAAGAATTGGTTGTTTGTGCGGGCATCCTCCGCCATGGACGTGACGTGGTGCAGACCCTTGATTTGATCGAGCATTTAAGACCCCTTTCTTGCCCGCCTCGCGGGCTTCGTATGGGGTATAGATGATCGCTCCGGACCAATTGGAATAGCCCCGAGGACCGGAACGCATTGTCTCTTTTTAGTGAACGACAGAAGACAATCGTTCAGAAGAGTTGGGCGTCGCCGGGGTTCGTCGGCAATTGCCAGTCGATTGGCCCTCGACCGTGCGTCTGCAAAAACGCATTGGCCTTGGAGAAATGGCCGCAACCGAAAAAGCCGTTATGAGCGGAGAGCGGAGAGGGGTGTGGCGCCTTCAGCACGAGGTGACGCCTTATATCGACGAAGGCTGCCTTGCGCTGGGCATAGGAGCCCCAGAGCATGAAGACGACGGCATCGCATTCATCGTTGACCTTGGCAATGACGGCGTCGGTGAATCGCTCCCAGCCCTTGCCCTGGTGCGACGCGGCTTGGGCCTCCTCCACTGTGAGCACGCTGTTCAGCAACAGGACGCCCTGCCGTGCCCAATGCTCCAGAAATCCGTGTCGCGCCGGTGTAATCCCCAGATCGCTCTGCATCTCCTTGTAGATGTTGACGAGTGAAGGCGGAATGCGAACGCCTGGTCGAACACTGAAACACAGGCCGTGCGCCTGCCCTAGCCCGTGATAGGGATCCTGGCCCAGAATCACGACCTTGACGTTTGCCAGCGGCGTCAGATCGAGCGCACGGAAATATTCCGATCCCTTGGGAAATATCCGTTTGCCTCCCTGCTTCTGTGCGACGAGGAACGCCTTGAGCTGCTGCATATAGGGGCTGGAAAATTCGCCGGCGAGAGCGTCCCTCCAGCCCTCCTCCAGTGCGATTGATTGTTCATTCATCGACGATCCTCATCGGCGCGTGGGCGCCTTCGGCTTGTCTCGAGCCGGGAATTGGCAAACATTTTATTGTTCACCGGAGTTCACTATCTACGAACACCTAGTAGATTGAGGTCGAATCGCTGGCGAATTCAAGCGCATCCGGGGCTTATTCAGAATGAAATTCGGAACCAGTGGGCTTCGCGGCCTGTCTGTCGACCTTAAGGGCCGGGCTTCGGCGCTTTATGCCACAGCCTTTGGCCGCTATCTGCTCGACCGTGGAATGACCCGCCCCGGTGACACTATCCTGATCGGTCATGACTTCAGGGATTCCAGCCCGGAGATCGTTGCAAACTGTGCCGATGCACTTGATCGCCTTGGATTCAAGGTCCGCGACTGCGGCACGGTGCCAACACCGGCGCTGGCGCTTTACGGACTTCAGAAAAAAGCNGCGGGTCTCATGGTGACAGGCTCGCACATCCCCGCCGATCGCAATGGCATCAAGTTCTATCGGTCGGACGGAGAAATCGACAAAACGGACGAAGCAGCGATCACGACTGTCGCGACAGAACTTGATCGTGCCGGCTTTGCGTTTGCGCCCCATGGTACGGGGATGCAAAACCAATCCGCCGAATGCATCACAGCTTTCCGCGAGCGGAATGCCAATATTCTCCCGACAAATGCGCTCTCAAGCTTGAAGGTCGGCGTCTACCAGCACAGCACGGTCGCCCGTGACCTGCTCGTGGAACTTTTGGAACATTACGGCGCAACGGTCGTGCCGTTTGGCCGCTCGGAAACATTCGTTCCGGTCGACACCGAGGCGGTTTCGGAGGAGACGATCGCCAANCTCAAGNAGGTCGCAAGACAGCATGNCCTCGACGCCATGGTCTCTGCGGATGGTGATGGCGATCGCCCGTTGGTGGCGGACGAAACCGGGACGCCGCTGCGTGGCGATTTGCTCGGCCTGATCGCCGCGAACTTTCTCGGTGCGACATCGGTTGTGACACCCGTGACATCGAATTCCGGCATCGAAGCCGCCGGTCGCT
>NZ_JDWI01000064.1:0-7624 GCF_012932765.1 Rhizobium sp. 57MFTsu3.2 | reverse complement strand
GACGCGGGAGAGTCGGTCGCTGCCAGGTCTGCTAAACGCAACAACACATGCGCCGAATGTCGAAGACATTCGAAAGCTGCATGTGAAACAAAGATAATCTTCTCATCACGAAAACGGCCCTAAGCCGATCAAAAGGGCCGCCCACAAAGCGGCCTTTGTGCTATAATGGGCCCGGAAACATGCAGTGCGTCCCTTACACGAGACAAATCGCCTTCGGCAATTTGCTCGGGCAGTAGCGTAAACTGCTTCGCAGTTTACGCACCGTGACAAAACCCAGAGGGTTTTGCACTTGGCGCGGGGTGGAGCAGCCCGGTAGCTCGTCAGGCTCATAACCTGAAGGCCGCAGGTTCAAATCCTGCCCCCGCAACCAACAAAACCTGAATATTTGCCATTCAAGTCGCCTCACAGAAACCTCCTCCGCATAGGCGGACGGCCTTCACGTGTAAATTCGGTAGCTCAAGCAGGTGCAGCCGGGAGGGGCGGTCGGGCAGGGCTATGCAAACATATTGGGGCCGATCTCCCCGCCAACTTCAATGATCACATCCGCGGGGACATTGTTCCTCCTTGCCGCGGCGCGAATGGCTTCAGGATTTGGCGCTTCGTAAAGGCAGTATGTCTTTTTCCTGTCGGCGCTGAGGAACGAAAAAATCCACTTCACCCCTTCCTCGTCGTTGATCAGGTTGATTTCCTCGACTCCCTCTTTCGACAGTTGGAGTTGTTCGGCAAAGTTTCTTTCGATGATATAGCGTGGCATGATGAGACCCTCTTCTCACCCAAAGCGGCGAACCTCTGATCCTAATGAATGGTCTGCTTCAGTCGCTGTTGCAGCCTGACCATTCCCAGTTCGGCCGCAGTTGACCGGGCATGCTCGGATAAGGACATTGCTCTCTTTATCGCGGCTCTGCTACCTATTTTCATTAGCAAATCGGAATATTCTGCCTGCGTGTGCGCGAGCCACGGTCGCGAGCCGATCGCCGAGTTCATCTCGAGAGCATGCTCATAGTGCTTTGACGCCCGATCGAATTCACCCAGCGCGGCGGACAACATGCCCAGATAGCGGCTTGCGGCACCGAAGCAGACAGTCGCCATACCTATCGTGACGGTCATCTCCTTGTAGTCGAGCATAAGCTTATAGAGTGTCCTGGCCGCTTCCATGTCCCCCAGGCCGGCGGCGACTTCCGTTAGAAACGAGAGGGATGCGCTTCGTTTTCCGTCAAGCGGCAGGGTGAAGCGTGTGCTGAAAAGCTCTTCCAATCTCCGCTGGGCGGCTTCCCGATAACCCAGGTCAAAGGCGACCAACGCGAAGCCCGGCAGCCAGGTGATTTCGTCCGGGTTTTCCTCGATCAACAATTTCATGACCGGTGCGACCTCCGAGAGACGGCTCTGCTCCCGGCGGATCGCGAACATTTGCATGCCGTAGACACCTTCGGGTGCCACGCCAAGGGTGTGCTTGCCCAGCTTCAGCGCTTCTTCGGCAAGCTTCTCGGCGGCGGTGAACCTCCCATCGAGGATGGCCATCATCGCTCTTGCGATCCGAGCGTAGAACTGGACGTTGAGATGCTGGCGCTTGGTGCCGAGTTCCTCCAGGGCGTCGACCGCCCGATCGGCCCGTGCGCGCTCGCCCAGTTCAGTCGAGACGTAGGTGTCAATGGAAAGCGCCCTGGTTAGCACATCGTCATCGTCGATCTCGCCCGCAAGGCGTCGTATTTCGTCAATGCGGGCCATCCGGTTGTTTTTCTCCGTGGCGGTTTTAACCGGTGAGGCTGTCAGGAGCGGGAGAACGGAGAGCTCCACAAGAGAAGTCTTGTCGCCAACCTCCCGGGCAAGTTCTATTCCAACGCTATGGCATTTTGCGGCCCTCTCGCTGTCACTGAGGTAGGCGTAAGCCCGCGCGAGGTGGCTGAGAATCTGGCACCGCGACTTCTTGTCCGCTGGTTCAACCATCGCCATGGCCTCCTCGAGAAGCGGCAGTGTTTCGGCAAGCGAGTTCGAGGAGAGAAATTGGGAGCCGTCGAGGCCGATCACTGCGCGAACGAAGCCCTGAGTGTCTGCCGCTTTGCGTGCCAATGGGGCGGCCAGCCTGTATTTCGCCAGCGAATCCGTCATGCGGCCGGCAGCGTACAGGGCGTCGCCTAGTTTCAGGACTGCTGCGAGAAGGTCTGTTTGGTGGCCGGGCTCGTTGGGCAACTGTTCCGCGATCGACAGTGCGTTCTGGAAATGGTCGACCGCCTCGTAGTTGGCGGATCGTGCAAGGGCTCGTTCTCCAGCTTTCATCCAGTATGGAAGCGCGAGTTCGACCCGTTGCGCTTTCTCGTAGTGTTGGGCGATGAGTTCGGGCTGCGTGGCAGCGACATCGGCATACTGGTCGACGAGAACTTTGGCGATTTCCTCGTGGAAATGTCGCCGCCGCCGGTTGAGGAGCGATTGGTAGGCGGCATCCTGAATGAGCGCATGACGGAAAACGAGGGTATCATTCAAGACACCGCCTCCGACGACGATCTGGCTGGAAACAAGCTGGTGCAGTGCTTTCTCGAGGATCCGATCATCGAGACCTGCAATCTTCGACAGAAGGCCACGATCGAACTCCCTGCCAATAACGGCAGCAATCTGGGCGACCTCTTTGGCTGTTGCCGCTAGATGATCGAGACGAGCCATCAAAGAACCCTGCAGGCTGTCCGGGATCTCTACGTTGAGCGACGGTGACGTTCCGCTCTCGATGATCGTGCGGGTCAACTCCTCTATGAACAACGGCACGCCGTCCGCTCGCTCTAAGATCATTTCGGCAAGCTGTTCGGAAATGTCGCAGTCCATCGATCCGATGAGCTCGCGCATCTGTTGCCTAGTCAGACGTCCAATGGAGAGTGTTGTCGACTGCGACAATCCACTGGCCCAGTCCGCGCTCCATTCCGGTCTATGGGTGACGACGACGAGGGCGGCCGTACCGTGAAGCCGGCCGACGAGTTCTTCTAGCAATTCGATGGTGGACGGATCCATCCAGTGTGCGTCTTCTACGACCATGAGCACCGGTGCGATTCTGGTCGCAAGAAGCAATCGGTTCGCGAGAGTGCGGACGAGAAGTTCCTTACGCTGGTGGGCGGAGAGATTTAGCGGCTTGAACTCGTCACCGCCATCGAGCGAAAGCAGCTCCGCATAGATCGCACCAACTTCCGAGGGCCTTTCGCCGTAGCGGCTGACAAGGGTGCGAAACTTCTCGACTCGCGTGTTTCGGTCGTCTGCCGGCGTAAACATCGCGACCCGGCTCAGTCGCTCGACGATCGGGTAAAAGGCCGATGTGGCGTGATAGGGCGAGCACTGCAATCGGATGAGTTCATGCTCTGTCTCGCGCAGATGTTCTTCGAAGGCTTCGACAAGACGGGATTTTCCGATGCCCGCCTCCCCCGACAAAAAGACCATCTGTCCTTGGCCGGCCTTCGCCAGCTCCCACCGTTCGAGCAGTAGCCCGATCTCGCTGGCACGTCCGACAAATTTCGAGAGCTTTCTGGAATGCGCGGCTTCGAAACGGCTGTCCACCTCTCGCTCGCCGCGGACTTCGAACAGCGCAGTGGGCGAGGTGAAGCCTCTCAGCGTCCGCTCGCCGAGGCTGGCGATTTCGAACGACCGCCCGGCGAGGCGGCGGGTGCTGTTCGAGACCACGATCTGCCCTGGGGCGGCCGCCCCCTGCAGACGTGCCGCCAAGTTTGGGGTGTCGCCGGCGATCGATCCACGCTCCTTCGCGCTGCCATCGGTGTCGCCAACGACCACGTGCCCGGATGCGATGCCGATCCGAGCCTTCAGTCCCCGCTGGTTGGGCGACTGCAGCGCATCGACGGCGGTTATCGCCTCGAGACCGGCCCGGATCGCGCGCTCGGCGTGGTCCTCATAAGCCATGGGCCACCCAAAATAGGCAAGCACGCCATCTCCGAGATACTTGGCGACATAGCCTCCGAACCGCGTGACTGCGCCCGCGACGCTATCCTGATAACGGCGGATCAGCTCGTGCATGTCTTCCGGGTCGAGTTGCTCCGACAACGCAGTCGATCCTACGAGGTCGCAGAAGAGCACGCTGAGCAGCCGTCGGTCAGCCGCAGCGTCCGTCGCGACGGGAGCGGGCTGCTGTTCGTCCGGAGGTTGCTGCGCAAGTCCGTTTATCGCGGCTAGAATAATCTTCCGGTGACCAAGCGAGACGCCGAGTTCACGGAGGTCGGATTCCGCGACATGAGGGAGCGCTCGCAGATCGACGTCATTCTCGATGAAGGCCGCGGCGTACTTGCCGAGACCGAGTTGGGCTAGCCAATCCTCAATCGTCTGCATCGACTTTCAATCCGCTCAACCGTTCCCGAAAAATACCACGAACGTCGGCATCCTGCCACGCAGTGCCGGGAGCCGCTCGCGTTGAACAGGCCGAGCAATCGATGGCGAATTTGCGAACGCAGCCCTCGCAGATCATGCGGCATTTCAGCGCCAACACTAAGGACGATTATAGACTATCCGCATCTTGCAGCGCATTCTTCGAAGTCGCAATCGACCGCTGTGGGGAGCGAATTCAGTCGTCAGCGCATCATCCTTCAAACGCCCCTCGTCAGTATTCGATTCGACGTCATGAGCTCGGAGGCTCGGCTTCAGGAGGGTGTTATGATCAGCGAAAATATCGGGAAGTTCACACAGATTCTTCGCGGTGCTCTTATCGGGCGCGACCATGCCGACTACGAGGACGCCCGCAGGCTCTACAACGCCATGATCGACAAGCGGCCGCTCTTGATCGCAAAGTGTACGGATGCTGCGGACGTGATTGCCTCCGTGAACTTCGGCCGCGACAACGAACTTCCGATCGCCGTCCGGGGCGGCGGCCACAACGGGGCTGGGTTTGCCAGCGTTGACGACGGCATCGTCATCGACCTGTCGCCGATGCGGGGTGTGCGCGTCGATCCCGTCAAGCGGACAGTTCGTGTAGGGGCCGGGTGTACGACCGGCGAGGTCGATCATGCCACCCACGCCTTTGGGCTTGCCATCCCCTTCGGTGTCGTCTCAACCACAGGTGTGGCGGGCCTGACGCTGAACGGCGGCCACGGATACCTCACCCGCCAATATGGGCTTGCCATCGACAATCTGATCGAGGCCGACGTCGTGCTCGCGGACGGCACGCTCGTCACCGCCAGCAAGGCCGAGCGCCCGGATCTGTTCTGGGGGCTGCGCGGCGGCGGTGGCAACTTTGGTGTGGTCACCAGTTTTCTGTTCGAGGCGCACCCTGCGGACAGCGTTTATGCCGGTCCGATCTTCTGGGAGTTGAAGGATGCTGCGACGGTGATGCGCTGGTACCGCGAGTTTTTGGCGACTGCGCCGGACGAGTTCTACGTCTTCCTTGGGCTGCAGACGGTTCCCTCCGCCGATCCGTTCCCGGTGGAGCATCGTGGCAAGAAGATCTGCGTGCTTCTCGTTTCCTACAATGGAGCGGTCGCCGACGGGGAGAAGGCAGTTAACGCCGTCCGCAGGGCGCTCCCGCAGCCGATTGTCGATTTTGCCGGTCCGATCCCGTACCCGACACTTCAAGGCATGTTCGACGGACTCTTTCCGAAGGGCCTTCAATGGTACTGGAAGGGTGATTTTGTGAAGACGCTTCCGGACGCGGCGATCGAAGCACACATCGAGCAGGTGGCCAAGGCACCCAGCGAACCCTCGTGCATGCACCTCTACCCGATCGATGCCGCCGTCCATCGCAAGGCAAGAGATGAAACGGCGTGGAATTGCCGGGATGCCACATGGTCGATGGTTATTGCCGGCGTTGACGCCGATCCGCGCCAGGCGGCGACGCTGAAAAAATGGGCGACCGACTACTGGCAGGCGGTCCACCCGTTCAACCTCGACGGCGCTTACCCGAACTTCATGATGGACGACGAAGGCGATGTGCGCCTGAAGGCCACGTATGGCGACAATTACGAGGGTCTTGTCCACCTGAAAAAGAAGTACGACGGGAGCAACCTGTTTCGGATGAACCACAATATTCGCCCTGCCGCCTGACGCCGAGAGGGGCGTCACTGAAAGGCGCTTCCTCGATCCTGGCGGCCACTGCGATGGTGGCTGCCAATGTACACCTTTGGCGTAATGGCGTCACCCGCCGAGGCCGCTTGCGGCCCTTTGCTGCCGTTCGAGATCGATCCGAGGAACGTGCGGTATGTGCTAGAATGCGGCCCGAAAGCGGAATGCGACAGACGCACGGCGAGGGGCGGTGTGATCGAACCGGAATTCGCGCGACCGAGCCGACGTTGTGCTCTTGGAAGGAGAGACGAGGACGATGCCGACACCACAGCAACCCAGTCTAATAGTTCGACAGAAATCCCCACAGAACATCGAGTTTCCGTTTGCGTCGCTCTCCGATTGGCGGATCCCAACGGAGCTGTTCTTCGTGCGAAACCATTTTCCGTCACCGGACCTCAATGCGCGAGACTGGAGATTGCGCGTTGACGGGGCGGTGGAGCGGCCGATCGAACTTGACCTCGACAGCATCAAGGCGATGCAGAGCACGACTTTCACCGCCGTCGTCGAGTGCGCAGGGAATGGGCGCGTCTACTATGTGCCGGCGAAGGAGGGGTTGCAGTGGCAGAACGGGGCCGTCGGCAACGCCGCGTGGACGGGTGTTCTTCTGCGCGAGATTTTGGAAATGGCGGGCGTTAGGCGAACCGCACGTGAGGTTCTGCTCGTAGGCGCCGACAGCGGCGTCGTCGACGCGAACAAGAAAACGGCTTCTCCAGGCCCCATCGCTTTTGCCCGCAGTTTACCGCTGGAGAAGGCCGTCGCTGACAGCACGATCCTTGCCTATTCGATGAACGACGAACCGTTGACGCGCGATCACGGCTACCCGCTACGCGCGGTGGTGGGTGGCTGGTTCGGCATGGCTTGGGTCAAGTGGATCACGCATATCACGGTTGTGGAGCAACCGTTCCTTGGCTACTGGCAGGCGCGCGACTATTTCCGTTGGGAGCGCAGCCTTGGGGAACCTAGGCTGGTCCCCCTTACGGAGATGGAGGTCAAAGCGCAGATCGCGCGTCCCGTACAGGGGGCGCATCTCATCCTCGGCCAACCGTGCCGGATTTTCGGAGCCGCCTGGAGCGGAGAGGCTGGTATCCGGCAGGTGCAGGTCTGCACCGGAGATGGCAGGGGCTGGCGCGAGGGAAGGCTTCTCGAAACAGAATGTCCCTTCGCATGGCGCTTGTGGGAGTACATGTGGACCCCTGAAAAAGTGGGGCGATATATACTGCGATGTCGCGCGATCGATGGGGCGGGGTGCGTGCAGCCCGACCTCCCGCGTTCCGACTGCGAGAGCTACGCGGCCAATTGGATTATTCCGGTGGATGTTACGGTCGTTCCCGAGCCACAGACGTACGCGGAGGAATTCGTGATCTAATCACCCGCGTGGGCGGAATGGCGGCTTATGGCAGTGGGTTCAATTGATCGCCGCAACACATTCTGCAAATTTTTGCGCGGGCGTCTGATAAAGCAAGGTCTTTCTTGGACGTTCGTTGAGCTGCCTGGCGATAGCATTGAGCTGGGCTTGGCTATGTACGGACAGGTCAGTGGCGCGCGGTAGGTATTGGCGCAGCAATCGATTGGTGTTCTCATTTGAACCGCG
>NZ_JDWI01000063.1:0-9105 GCF_012932765.1 Rhizobium sp. 57MFTsu3.2 | reverse complement strand
GCGCGATGCAGTCTATTGCATATGACGTTTTTATGACAGAGTTTGTCGCATCACGTTCAAGAGGAGGGCAAACATGGGTGAAAAACGGAAACGAGTCTATGAAGCGCTTTTGGATGGCGCCACAGAAGGTCTTTCCGGCAAGGGGCTTTACGATTTCGTTTTGAAACGTTGCCCAAAGGCGACCAGCAAGAAGATTGTGCGTGCCTCGCTTCTGGCGCTTACCGATCCCCATGTAAGGGATCCGAATATCCTGAATACCATCTACGCGCTCGCCATAAAACACAGGATGGATGAGGTCGGCTCCGCCTACGATCCCGATGACGAGGAGAACGCTGCTGAGAAAACCCCAGTTCTGCGCAAGCTGAAAAAGAAAGCGGAATCGTCCGCCTATGCAGCCCTCCAGGCGCATCCGACGAGATTAGGAAGCTCGTTTCAGGTCACCCGCGCTTTGTAGCTACCAGCGCTGCGATGCTTGACATCGTTGCCCCAAATGGCACGCTGCGGGAAAAGTTGGGGAACTTCTAAATGTTTAATATCGGGACGGGTTATCGCTTCCTGATGATCGAGGGAACGTCAGAAGGATGGGGTGAGCTTGTGTTCACCGAGACTGTCGTTGATATCGATGGTCCTCTTCTCAAGTTGGCGTCGGGGAGGATTATAAACTCGCATTCTTCTCTGTTTGTATCCGCCAACCCGGTGACAATGCTCGCCTCGGCATCCTCGATGCAGGAAACCGCGCCGGAAGGGATTGCCTAAAGCCAAAACTCCAATGTTATCCAAAACGTGGGGCGGGTATGGGTAGAAAGCTCACACTCGTCGGCCTGGTAACGCTCGAAACGACAAAGTTCCAGTATACCGACGGCATAGGCGTTGTGGCGCATATCAGCCCCGACAACTGGGTCGTTGATCAGGCATTGCTCGATCGGCCGGGCAACAAGGATATCCAGCTAGACCTCTTGGGTGACTACGGCAGCAACGTACCACTTTATCCGCAATTCCAGGCGTTCTTCCGCGACCGCCAACCGCCGACGCTGATCGTGTGGGGCAAGAACGACAAGATCTTCCCTGAGTCCGGTGCCCATCCCTATCTTCGCGATCTTCCGAACGCCGAGATGCACATTCTCGACAGTGGCAATTTCGCCCTCGAGGACAAGCTCGACGTGATGGCGCCGCTCATTCGCGACTTCCTGGACCGCAAGGTTTGCAACTAGTCGAATAGCTAATCCATCCCGGGGGCCAGTTGCCCCGCGCGCCCCCTAAAGGAAAGATCATGACCAATCCCGTTTCGGGCGCCCAGGCAGATGGGGAGCCATCCCTCTCGATCGTCCTCGTACATGGCGCCATTGTTGATGGCTCCGGGTGGCAACAAGTCTATAGCGAACTTGTTTGCGCGGGTTCGAAGTGCTTGTCGCTCAGCACCCGACGACCTCGCTTGAAGGGGACGTTGCCGTCACCGAGCGCCTAATTGCTACGGCTCGCCACCCGGTGCTCCTGGTAGGCCACAGCTACGGTGGAGCCGTTATCACCGAAGCCGGCGTCAATCCCAAGGTTCAGTCGCTGGCCTACATCGCGGCTTTCGTGCCCGATGTCGGCGAGTCGGTCGCAGCGCTGAATGAAGCGCCGGAAGAGCCAGGTGAAAAGAAGGCGCCATTGTTGCCTCCGCAGGATGTTTACCTCGTTGTCGATCCGGCCCGTTTTCCGGCAGTGTTTGCCGCCGATGTCGATCCCGCCATCACGCGGTTCATGGCGGCCGCACTGCTACCCTGGGGCCTTGCGGCAGTCATTGCGCCGCTCACGCACGGGGACGCGTTCCGACAGATCGAGGACGAGTGCTAGCCTCCGATCCACAGACAGGTGCCGCACTTCACCATCGGCGTTCTAACCGGCTTGCAGAACCGTCTTTTTTCTGCATTGTATCAAGCTCACGTTGGGGGAAGAAATGGCTACAGGCATAGTAAAATTCTTTAATGGTGACAAAGGCTTTGGGTTCATCAGCCCCGACGGCGGCGCCAAGGACGTGTTCGTACATATTTCGGCGCTACAAGCATCCGGCATTCAAACGCTACGCGAGGGTCAAAAGGTCTCTTTCGACACCGAGCCCGATCGCATGGGCAAGGGTCCGAAGGCAATCAACATCGACCTGCTTTAGATTTGATCTCGGCCGCAGCGTCTCATGGGCGCTTAGCGGCGTGACTTGGCCCCGCCCCGGGTTTCGTAGACACCCTCGGGAGAGATTTCTGCTGCTTCTCGAACTCGACGGGCGACAGCATCCCGTTTCTGACGTGCTTGCGTTTCGGAGGGTAGAACATCTCGATGTAATCGAACACATCCTGGCGGGCCTCATCGCGTGAATGGTAGAGCCTGCGGCATGTCCGTTCGCGCTTCAGAAGATTGAAGAAGCTTTCCGCGACTGCGGTGTCGTGATAATTGCCTCGACAGCTCATCGCGTGGACCAGGTTTGGTGCTTCAGGAACGAGGCCCAGTCCATGCTGGTGAGAGCCTTGGTCCGAATGGATCAGTATGTGGTACTTTGGCTCGCCGCCACACGGCCATCAGACGCATCAGACCCTAGTTCAATCGGCGCCTGAACATCCATGCCGAGACAGGCATGGTGACGGCGGCGATGGCAACGAGCGCTAACATGTCGGGCATCATCTCACTGACATGCGCGCCCTCGAGGTAGACGCGTCGGGTGATCGATATCGCGTATTTCAAGGGATTTATCACGGTCGCGTATTGCAAAACCTCTGGCATGTTGTCCGTCGGCGACATCAATCCCGAGAGCAGCATGAAGGGCATGAGGAAGATGAAACACAAAACCATCGCCTGCTGCATGTTTCCCGCCAACGACGACAGGAACAGTCCAAATCCGATGGCGGCCGCCAGAAATAGCGCAAGTCCCAGGTAGAGGGTAGCGAACGATCCCGCGAAGGGAATCCGAAACCAGAACAGCGCGACCAACAGGATTACAGAGGCCTGGACGATGCCGACAATCATCGAAGGCACGGCCTTGCCGATCATGATCTCGGTCGGTGTAAACGGAGCAACGAGGAGCTGGTCGAAGGTTCCCTCCTCACGCTCGCGCGCGACCGACATCGCCGTCAGCAACATCGTCATCATCATAGTTATGGTTCCGACGAGCGACGGTACCATCGTCCACCGGGTTTCGAGTTGCGGGTTGAACCACGCTCGGGTCGTGACTTGGATCGCGCCTGGAGAACGCCTTTGGGCAAGCCAGTTGCTTGAGAAGTCTCCTATGATCGTATTTGCATAACTCTGGGCGACGCCGCTTGTGTTCGAATTACGTCCGTCGGCAACCACTTGGACGATCGACGAGGCGTCGCTCTCAAGCTTTCGTTCGAAGTCCTGTCCGATGACGACGATGAGGACCACCTGCTTCGTGTCCAGCAACGCGGCCGCCTGGGCTGTCTGGGTCAGCGTCGCTTGCCGCTGGAACACCCCGGAACCTTCCAGTTTGGCGACAAGGGCCCTCGATGTCGCGCTGTGATCCTGATCGACCAGCGCATAGGGGACGGTATTGAGATCGTAGCTAGCGGCATAACCGAAGATGAGGCACTGGAAGATTGGCGGCAGCAGCACGCTTGCGCGGCTCTTCGGATCCTTCAGCATGACAAGGAGTTCCTTACGGATAATTGTCAGGATTCGAAACAACGACGCCAGCATCATGCGATCCTCTTTCGGGTAAGCCTCACCGAAAGCCCAAGCAGCACTGCCGCCATGGCGGCGAGTACAGCGGCGTTTGGCAGGATGACCCCCCAGATGTTGCCGGCGAGGAACAAAGTCTGGAGGAGCGTCACGAAGTAGCGTGCGGGGAATATGTAGGTGATGATCTGGACAGCGAACGGCATACTGCGGGGATCGTACATGAAGCCCGATAACATCATGGCTGGAAGAAAGGTCGCAAACAGGGTGACCTGGCTCGCGACGAATTGGCTCTTGGTCGCCGATGAGATGACCAGCCCGAGGCCGAGCGCGACGAGAAGATAGAGCATCGATACGATAGTGAGGATGACCAGCGAGCCACGAAACGGGACCCCGAACAAAAGCTTGCTGCCGACGACGCAGAGCGCCAGCCCCGCCAGTCCAAGCAGGAAATAGGGGATCGTCTTTCCGAGCAGGATTTCCACTGAACGAACCGGGGTGACGAACAGTGCTTCGAAGGTCCCGCGCTCCCACTCCCGCGCCATGACAAGAGCGGTAAGCAGCGCGCCGATCAGCGTCATCACCAGCACGATGAGACCTGGTACGAGGAAATAGGTGCTGTCATTGGCTTCGTTGAACCAGAGCCGGCTAACAATCGTGATGCCTGAAAGCTTGCCGCCGTTTCGGGCCGCCTCCTTCGCTGCCCAGACCCCAACCGCACCCTGCGCATAACCGAGCGAGATCCGCGCCGTATTTGAATCCGCCCCGTTGACGATTAACTGGACTTCCGCAGTGCTGAGCTGGATCGATCGCGCGAAATCTCTGGGAATGCGGACGATCGCTCTGATATCGTCTGACATCAGCATTTGCTCGGCCTCCACCATGGTCTTGACTCTTCGGGCGGAGAAATAGTCCGAGAGCTCGAAACTTGATGCCATGCCGCGCGCCGCGCCAGAATCGTCTTCGATGACGATGGCCACGGGGACGTTCTTGATGTCCAGGTTGATGCCGTAGCCGAAAAGCACGAGAAGAGCGACCGGCATGATGATGCCGATCGCGATGCTGCTAGGGTCACGCAGGAGCTGCCAGGCTTCCTTGCGCACCAGCGCGCGTATACGCCTGAGTGCCGAGGTCAGGCCACTTCGTCCCTGATCGCTCATGAGGTGCTCTCCTTGGACTTCTGCCGCTCTTTCTCAACGATCGCGATGAATGCTTGCTCCATGGTCGGGGCGTCGTTTTCCGTGCTCTTTGCGTGTGTCCTGATTTCGAGGGGGGTGCCTTCTGCAAGGTTCTTGCCTGCGTCCAGAATGATGATCCGATCGCAGTACTCGGCCTCCTCCATGAAATGGGTCGTCACGATGACGGTGACGCCCTGTTCTGAGAGTGCAGTGATCCGCCCCCAGAACTGCCGCCTCGCCAGCGGGTCGGCCCCGCTAGTCGCCTCGTCGAGGAACAGGATGTCGGGTTCGTGCAACAGTGCTGCCGCAAGTGCGAGCCGCTGCTTGAAACCGCCGGGCAACTGTCCGCTCGGAAGGCCAGAGAATTGTCCAAGTTCGAACTGCTCCTTCAGGGTATTGATCCTGTCGCGCTTGGCGCGTCCCCGCAGCCCATACGCGCTGGAAAAGAATTCCAGGTTCTCATCGACAGTGAGTTGGGCGTAGAGGGAGAACTTCTGTGCAACATAGCCGAGCCGCTGGCGTGCTTTTGCCCCCGCAGTCAATAGGTTCGCCCCTGCTACCTGCAGCGTGCCGCTGCTTGCCGGCAAAAGGCCGCAGAGCATCTTGAATGTCGTGCTCTTGCCGGCCCCGTTCGGTCCCAGTAGGCCGTAGACCTCGCCACGCTTCACGCCGAAGCTGACATGGTCCACAGCGGTAAAGTCGCCAAAGGTGCGGACAAGGTCCCGCACCTCTACGATTGTCTCAGCAGAGGCCGGATGTTGGCTCGAGCTTTCTGTCCGGCTCTCGCGTCGTTCGTCGCCTGTGGCCTCATTGAAAAGCATCATGAAGGCGTCCTCGAAGCGAGGTTTTACCGCCTCGATCTCAAGCTTTGTACCCTCCACCTCGAGCGGTCGTTCATGCTCTGCAGATTTGCGCACCACGCGGACGCGTCCAGCTTCCGGAACTGCATCAACGACGCCGGGAAGTGAAAACAGCCGGGCTTGGAGTGATCGCGCCAGCATGCCCTTTGCGTCCCTCATCAAAAAGCAATTTCCTTTTGCCTTTTCTGTAATGTCCGCTGGCCGCCCCTTGGCGAGAACTTGTCCCGCATGCATCAGCACGGCGTGTTCGCAGCGCTCAGCCTCGTCCAGATAGGATGTCGACACGATCACAGAGAGCTCGTCTTCCACGATGAGCTTGTGGACGATCTCCCAAAGCTCGCGGCGGGAGAGCGGATCGACGCCGACGGTCGGTTCGTCGAGGAGCAGCAGTTGTGGCGAGCGGACGAGCGTACAGGCAAGCCCGAGCTTCTGCTTCATGCCTCCCGAGAGCTTGCCCGCCGGCCTTTCCTTGAACCGCCCGAGCTGTGTCATCTCGAACAGACGCGGGTAGATGTTGTTCCTCTGCTCCTGTTCTATCCCGTGCAGATCGGCATAGAGATCGAGGTTTTCCTGGACGCTCAAGTCCTCGTAAAGACCGAAGCGCTGAGGCATGTAGCTAATCCTGTCCTGGACCTGTTGCGGCGAACGGGCGACGTCGATACCGATGACTTCGATGCTGCCGGCGTCTGGTGCGACCAGGCCGGCGGCCAGTCGCAATAGCGTGGTCTTGCCGGCGCCATCCGGGCCGACCAGGGCCGTCAGCGTTCCGCGAGCCACTTCAAGCGAGATGCCAGCAAGGGCATCGACGGGCTTACCGGCGTCGCGCTTGAAGGTCTTGCGAACGTCCTTGGCGACCAGGGCTGTCTGTTGGGCGTTCATGGCTTTCACCCTATTTCTGCGCGGTCGCTGCGACGTCGCTACCGAGATCCGGTCTCACGGTTGCCGGCATTCCAAGCCTTAGGACGTTATCTGGATCCTCGACAAAGACTCGCACCTCGTAGACCAGGCTGCTTCGGAGCTCCTCCGTCTGTACTGTTTTCGGTGTGAACTCGGAGACCGAGGAGATGAAACCGATCCATCCCGGTATCGGCCGTCCCGGAAAGGAATCGACGCTGATGGTTGCCTTCATCCCAGGGCGCAGTAGCCCGATTTGCGTCTCGGAGACATAGGCGCGAACCCATTTAGGATTGACTGTGGCGAGCGAGAACGCTGTCCGCGTCGGCGAAGCCATTTCCCCCGGCTCGATTAGCCGGGATCGTACGATCGCTTCGACTGGGGCTACCAAATTGGCTTCCGCGAGCTGCTGATGCAGCAGGGCAACGTTGGCATCCGCCGCGCGAAGCTGCGCCTCTGCTTCTTCGATGTCCTCGATCCGGGGACCGATCACAAGCAGATCCAATGCCTTCTGATTAACCTCCACCTTGGCATCGGCCTGCTTCGATTCCGATTCCGCCATCTCAAGCGAGCGCTGGCTGGCGACGGCTCGCAGAGCAAGGGAGCCTTGGCGCTCATACTGCGCCCTCGCGTTCGCCGCCTCAACCTTCGCCGATCCGAGATTGGCGCGCGCCTGGGCGATGTCCTCCGGGCGACTGCCGTTCTTTAGCCGGGCAAGGTTGGCGCGCTGGCTTGCCGCTTGCGCCTCCGCTTGCGCCGCTTGGGGAGCGAGCCTGCTGGTATCCAGCCTCCCGAGCACCTGATCCTTTTTTACCCGATCCCCCTCCTCGACGAGCACCTCCGCGACCCGCTCGCTCCCGTTGAAGGCGAGATCGACCTGCCTGAAATCGATGTTTCCATAGAGAACAACTCCCCCGGAGCCGTTGCGGTCATGGAGATACCAATACGCCCCGCCTCCTGTGAGGATCGCGAGAAAAGCGACGATAATTAGAATGCGCTTCATGACTTCATTCATCTCCGCGGCTAAGTCGACTTCTCGTTGGTTTCGGTCTGTGCTGCAGGGTCGATTTGATCAGGTCATTCGGGTTTGGATATCCTCATTCGCGCAGAATAGTCTCCGCGTCCTGGATGGCGAGCTGGTCAAGGTCTGGCGCGCTTGAACCAGAGCCAAACGGCTCGTGGAAGAGTACCCCCATCACAGAGCTGGCTCGCTTTGTCTGAACAGTTCACGGCGTTTCGTTAAGTGGTTACGCCTCGATTATGCGGCCGCCTTCATGCGCGTCAGTGGGTATTGTAAAAGGTCCAATAACGGCCGATCCCAGCGCGGGCCTCGGACACAATTTTGAAGGCCCGAAGATAAACCTCCTCCTAATTGATCGACCGCCAGAGCCGCTCGACAAGGACGTCGTCCCGCCATACGCCCCCTCCCATCCATCCAACCCACCCTTCTTCAACACCGCCGTGAAGTCGACGGACGTGAAATACGATCCTTGGTCGGTATTGAATATGTCGGGCTTGCCATACCGGGCAAGGGCCTCCTCGACCGCCTCTATTAGCCGTCTCTATCGTGATCACCATGAAGGCACGCAACGAATGAACCAATAGACGACGGCGCAGAGATAGACGACGCACTATGCCATTGGAATTTAGGTGAGGCCCAGACCCGGTGAACGTGAGCTTGCGTAGGAAATATGAATAGAGGCGCAGCTGCCTCCAGGCGGTCCGCCCCGACGTAATCGCATTCTTCAGTTTGTGATGATCGGCTCGGCCTACGCGCAACCCTTGGAAGACCCGTGCAGGGCGAGCCACCTCAGCCACGGAGACCGTCTTGCCATAGAAATGGCTCGATAAATCACCGGACAGGATCTCTCACTTAATAAGTGAGCGAGGTAATGCTCCCATTATAAGCGCTCGGACAATCAACCTGCGAAGCCAAGCTCCGCCCTCGCGATTATGCTTGTTGGTTGCACGACTTTGAACGGGAGGGCCTCAGGTCGACGGGCCCATCACTTCATCGCGTGTCGGACAATTCCATGGCAAGAACCAGATCAGTTTCCGTAATTTACCGTAACGTACGTGCGGCCGGGGCTGATTGCTGCTAGCCTGTCTTCATGGAGTTGCGAGGGGCCTCCGCATCCACAAGTATTTTTCGCTCGACCGGCGGCTGCATTTTCTGCGGGTGCAAGCGAGGTTGCCCAGACGTCCGGTGGAGACGATGATCCGTCTTCCACCAAAGAAAGAAAAGGTGCGATCATGACAAGGTTTCTTGCTTGGTGTGCAACTTGGCTGGCGGCGGTGTCCTGGCTCGTCATTCCGACAGAGCTACCGACTGCCTACGCGCAGCAGCCAGCGCCCGCACCCGCTTCTGCTTCAGCCGCCGCGCCGGCACCGAGTACCGCCGAAACAGCAGCGACGCCTCAGGCCTTGACGGAGGACGAACTCGAGACGCTTGTCGCGCGCATCGCACTTTATCCGGATGACCTCGTGGCACTGATCACGGCTAGCTCGCT
>NZ_JDWI01000062.1:0-9751 GCF_012932765.1 Rhizobium sp. 57MFTsu3.2 | reverse complement strand
GGCCATAATGCTCCCGAAAGTCACAAGCTGAGGGTCTTCACCAGTGGCCAGAAGCGCCGTCTCACGCCCGCCATCAAGCGCCAGATGCGACGACGATCGGCGGTCGAACCCGTCATTGGACACCTCAAGAGCGAACACAGAATGGACCGGAATTATCTCGCTGGCGAACAGGGGGACGCCGTCAATTCCGTTCTGGCCGCCGCCGGATACAACTTCTCCCTCCTGCTGCGATGGTTCAGGCAACTTTTGTGTCTGTTCGCCGCACTCTTCCTCACGTTCCAGAGCCGACCGATGCCGCAACAACCTGCCTGAAAGCGAGTTCTTCACGATCGACTAAACAAGAGATCACGATGCCTTTATGGGCGGCGGGCGCAGCGAGTTGAGCCTGCAACACGGGCTCCTCGCCGGTGCGCGCCTCGCTATGGCTCGACCGCTTGCGAAATCGCCACGACCAGCTGTGCTTGTGAATAGGGCTTTGGCAATCGCGCGACTGTGCGATCCGCGCCTTGCGGAAGATCTGCATAGCCGGTTGCCAGTACGACTGGCAGGCCAGGCCACTTTTGCTCAATCATCCCTGCCAGCTGGGACCCGGTCGTTTTTGGCATCGCATGATCCGTAATCACGAGGTCGAAATTGCTGTTCTCGGAAAGAATCTTCAGCGCTTCCTCAGCGGATTGGGCAGGCGTCGTCGCATGGCCGAGATCCTCGATCATCAAGACTGCATTCGTCAAGACGAGTTGATCATCATCGACCACGAGAATATTGAGCGGTCTGTTGTAGGTATGGAGAATGGCAACCTTATCTTCTGCTTGATTTGTTTTCGCCACTTCGTGGATGCCTCCGGCCGTTGGAAGCCACAGCTCGGCACACGTGCCCTCGCCTTTGGTTGAGTGAAGGACAAGGCGTCCTCCGCTTTGCGCCATCAAGCCCTGGACCATGGACAAGCCCAGTCCTGTTCCTTTGCCGACACCTTTCGTCGTGAAGAATGGTGCCGTTGCGTTTGCCAGTGTTTCGTCGTCCATTCCCTCCCCATTGTCTGTCACTGACAGACAGATATAATCGCCGGGTTTCAACTCGCTGCGATCCCCGGTCGCAACCGAATGCCGCTTTGCCCCTATCGTGATCTCACCGTCCGACGAAACGGCATCGCGGGCATTGAGCGCAAGATTGACGAGTGCATTCTCCAACTGGTTCGGATCGCACTGAACGTTCGGCAGACCAAGGGGAAAATTCGTGTTGATTTCGATTGGGCCAAGCGACCGCCGAAGCATGTCCGTCATGCTTCGGACGAGATCGGGGATGTCAACCGGCTGCAATTCCAGTTCCTGTTTTCGGGAAAAAGCAAGAAGCCGTTGTGTCAGCGATGCTCCGCGCTTGGCGCCCTGTATGGCATTTTTGATCAATCCCGCCACGTCCTGCCCCGCGGCGGCTCGCTTTTCAGCAATCTCAAGGCTGCCGAGAATGGCCATGAGCAAATTGTTGAAGTCATGTGCGACCCCACCCGTTAACTGGCCGACAGCCTCCATTTTCTGAGCCTGAAACAGGTCTCTCTGCGCCTTGGCGAGGGCCTCCTCGACCTGGCGCTTTTCCGTGATGTCGCGAGTCACCTTTGCAAATCCAATGAGTTCTCCGCCCTCGGAGCGGATCGCATCGATGATGACGTTCGCCCAAAATCGCGACCCGTCCTTGCGCAGGCGCCATCCTTCTCGCTCGAACCGACCTTCGCGCTCTGCTATTTCAAGGGCTCGGGCGGGAAGATTTACCGCCTTGTCCTCGTCGGTATAAAACCGTGAAAAGTGCTGACCAATAATTTCTTCGGGCGTGTAGCCTTTGATACGTTGGGCCCCGACGTTCCAGCTCGAAACATATCCCTTGGGACTGAGCATGTAGATCGCGTAATCGGTGACGCCCTGAACGAGTAAGCGAAACTGCTCCTCACTGCGCCTGAGGGCCTCTTCTGCGCGCTTACGCTCTGACAAATCCCTTGTGATCTTGGCAAAGCCAATCAACTGTCCGTTGTCGCGAAGCGGGTCAATCACAACATGTGCCCAAAAGCGCGTGCCGTCCTTTCGAACGCGCCACGCCTCTTCCTCGAACCGCCCCTCCTGCGTGGCCAAATGCAATGCCCGCGCCGGCAGGCCCGCTTCCTGGTCCTCTGGAGTATAGAATCGCGAGAAATGCTCGCCGACAATCTCATCGTCCGTATACCCCTTGAACTTGTTCGCGCCGGTGTTCCAACTCCTGACATACCCATTGGGATCCAGCATGTAGATTGCATAGTCGCTGATAGCGTCCATCAAGGTGCGATAACGGTCTTGAACCACTCCGGGCGATGGACTGATCTCGGGACTCATCCTTTATCCTCGTTACATGTGAGCGAGTGGAACATTATTGCCTTAACTAAAAGATCGTCGTTTGGTTTCCAGCCGCAACTGAAAGTGTTCCGGACGCAAATTGGAAGAAGCAAAGGCAAGCTCGAATAGTGGCGAAGGCTGACGACAGGTTGATCAGTGTCCAGCTGCCATGGTGACGGAACAGGAGGCTTCCCGAGTGTTCGTCAAACCGGGATGTCATTGTGCCAGTGGAGGAAAAATTCAATGGTATCTTTGACCGTATAAGCCACGCACTACTCGGTAGCGCCCGGGACGCGCCTGCAAAGTCGTTTCCCGATACCGCTGCGCCTTCCAATTCTACGAGGTCGGATGAACTGGAAACGCCACCGCCTCCCGGTCCGGGGGCACCAATGTCAGACTAGATTTCCGAACGTCCTCCAATTGTCACCGATCCTGCGACAGGCGGGGCCGCAAGAAAGTCCGGACAACAGCTGGATTGGCGAGAGTGGTTCGTAGACCTCATGAAAGCAATCGGAATGGACGCCAGCATTCAGGAACGAAAGGAGTTGGCGACCGAGCTCGGCTTTAGCGGCGATAAGGATGACAGTGCAACGATGAACATCTTCTTGCACAAGACGCTGATGGGGAGGCTCGCGGAAAACGGCGGTTGAGTACCATCGGAACTTCTCGATTAGAGCGCGCCCACCAAGGGCCGTGCAGCCAGGGCGGAGGCCGTCGGTCGAATCGCCATGCCAAGACGTTTTCAAAACGTTGGAAACCCGAAACGCAATTTCGCCAGCGACAAGGGTCGCAGTTGCGATTGTTGATCCGCTTTTTTCGGTTTTTGTGAAGGAACAGACCGACAACCTTGGTGTTAGGTGGAACGAGACCGCTATCCATTGTCGGTCTCGCCATTCAACCAAGGAGTAGACGACATGGCATCGCAAGGCGGTTCTCACGAGCAGCACGTTAAGGCCGGCAAACAGAGCCATAAAAATTCTGATACGAAGCAGGCATCAATGACCCGCAATGATCAGGACAGCTCAGATCGCAGCAGCAAGGCAAGCGACCAGCGCTCCAAAGGAGGGCAGGGAAGTCACAAGGGCAAGCACTGACTGATGTCGAAGCCCGCGAACGAGCGGGCTTCACACTTCAGAGCCACATGCTGATTTCGACGGGGTCGCGGCTGTAGCCAAAATTTCGACGTCAAGGTTGGGGCATCGCCATTCGGTCAGGGATGACCGCAGCCGAGAAGTCGCCGTTTCGCACCGTTTCGTACGCAAGCAGACATAGAACCTGGAAGGCACTGCGAGTATAATGTGGCCGCCGGCTATCGGGTACCGGGCAAAGGCCGGTTGGGAGATCAGACGTGCTCTTGCCTCTGGTGGAGCGAGGGATGTGCCTTTCAACTTTCTTGACATGATGGACTACTCAGACCGCGAGTTCGAAGCCCTTGCCCAAGCCGTGAAATCTTGGTGCCAGTCCAACGACATCGACCCCGAAAGCGAGCGCGGCCGTGCGGCGGCCGCCGTGGCGATCGAACTATTCAACCGCAATCCCAACCTGAGCAGCAAGGACTTACAGCAAGCCCTGGCTGCCAGCTCTCCCTGAAGACCGACCGACGCGCCTTGGACTCAAACCAGTCCACGACATGTCCCTTGGACTGGTGCTGTTACGTCCCGTGGAGCCAGCATTCCTGATGACGTCCGATGATGATCGATCTTCACGAGTGGCGGAGGCAATCTGGATATGAACGACCTCGCTGACGCGAACGACACGACCCAGTGACCGCAAAATGGCTGGATGCTTTCTTTTGACGCCGTTTTCCCCTTGCCGGCTTGCCGGAGGAATGTGCTTAAAACGTCGGCAACCTTCCCGGCGACCAACGAAATAGCAGGCGCGGCGATCGCGTAGTCATGTGTTTATAGATTAAGGCATTGCAGGGATGACAGCGCCATCGCGGCTATGCGCCCTGTTCTTCTGAAATCCCTCCCGGCTATTGCTGGGCAGGCCCCACCCCGAAGCCCTGAAGTCTACGGCTGTTGGTGCGTGCCACTGCCCAAGCGGGCTTCGAAGGTCTTGACCTCATCGACCACCCGATCCTTGACCGCATCATGCACGTCGGATGCTGCTGCGAGCGCCTTGTCGTAGGCGTCGGATGCGATGGCTTTCCCCTCGGCAATAGCCTCGCTCGCCTGGGCAGTAACGGCTTCCTTTGCGGTGTCCGATGTCTCACCAAGCAATTCGTCTTCCGTCTCGGTATAAGGGAGCGCGGCGCCGATCGCGGCCCCGACCGCGAAAGCAAGTGCACCGCCAACCAACGGCTGGTCACGGAATTGGGTGAGGATGGCCTGGTTCAGTTTGCCTGCCTGTTCCTGGAATGCGCCAGTTGCGGACGAAGTTTTGTTTGAAAGCGAACTCGCGGCGTCTGACGCACGCGCGGTCATATCGCCCGCAATGCTTTTTGCTTGGTCCCACTTTTGCGAAGCCCAGCCTGACGCCTCGTCCAGCAAGGTGCCGGTTTCGTCCACTATCTGTGTGATATGCTTCCCGGTTCTGTCTGCAAAACCCCTGTAGGCATTTCCTGCATCATCCAAAAAGTGACCAGCGCGTCGCCCCGACTCGTCTGTCAGAGCTTTCACGCGTTTGCCAGTACTGTCACTAAAGTGACTGTAAAGGGCGCCATCGCTGACCTCAGGGGCGCTAATACGCCGAACAGCACCTTCGGCTTGGTAGAGCGGGTATTCAGGTTGAGCAAGCATTTGCGTCGGCTTCTCAATTGTAGGGGACGTCCCCTGCTTTGCCATGAGCCAGGCAAGACTTACCCCGATGAGAGCGACCGGAAGAGGGTTGGCCTTCAGGGCATTGCCGAGATTGCCGACATATTCGCCGCCACCGCTGTTTCTTGCATACGCAAGAACCTCATCGACGATTTGGCCGGGCGACATTCTTTCCTGGATTGCGTCCAGCCGATCCTCGATACGTCGACGATCGAGATCGATCTCGCGCTGGAGTTCGGCGGAATTTTTTTCTGAGGATGCGGCCATTACATTTTCTCCTTTACAACATCGACATCGCGGCGAATCGACGTCGTTGTGCGATCCAGCTTCATATTGGTCGCACGCAATGCGCCAATTCCACGCGAGACCATCGCGCAGGCAATCCCGCCGATAACAATCGCGACGAGCAATGCTGCAATCGCGTTGGCAGTTGGTTGAGCAATGCCTTGGGTAACCAGGAAGGCGGCAAGCCCCTGCAAAATTGCACTCAAAAGAACTCCGACTGCTCCGATTGCGAGAACAAGGCCGACGATCAGAACTTCAATTCCGTTAAGTGCACGCGACAGTTTCTCTGATGCTTCGGTCTTGGCGAGGTCGATTTCCTTGCGTAGCAAACCGGTAACATCGGCAACCAGGCCTCCAACCAGTTCTGACAGCGGCGTTGTATCTTCAGAGGTTCTAGCCATTTGGGCGACCTTCCTTGGTTATGGTGCGTTCAGAAGCGGCTTCGCCCTTGCCAACCTTCGTCGATCGGTTGGCCGTGGCAGTCAGAAAACGGCTGGCTGCGAGACCCGCAAGCGCAGCAGCGCTCAGAAATGCCAGTGGTTGCTTGCGACCGAAGTCCTCCGCCATCGTCGCAACCGCGCCGAGGTCCTTGCCTTCAAGATCCTTCGCAATGCGTTGAACGCTTTTGCCCATCTGCCTTGCATACCGTCCGATCTCACTCTGATCAGAGCCCTCGAGTTCCGAGCCAACCTTCTCCAGAACGCTGGCAATACCGCCTACCTGGTTGGCTACGAAGTTTTTCTGCTGCGAGACTGTTCCCCTTACCTTCTCGATCGCCATATCGGCTCCTTGCCGGACAGCACCCGTCACGGATTCGACATCGTCGGAAACCTTGTCTTTCAAAGTCTCGACGGAGATCTCTCCAACTGCAGGTTGGCTGGGGGATTGGGACACCGCCGCGGGTGTGGCCATCGGCCCCTGCCCGCTTTCTCGTGGGATTGGTTCGTTCGACATGGAAGCCTCCACTTATAGGATCAGATGCCCCCAAACCTTGTCGACCGACGTTTGTTCCGTTCGAAGTGATCGCCAATGCAACGCCGCATTTCCTATGGCCGAATGCGCGGGAAAATTTCGCCATCAAAGGCGAAAGAGAAGCGTCCTGGCTCTTGGGAGTGCAGTGCAACTTGGTGTGATCCATCCCTTCCAACGCAGCGGTCCGCCCCCCCTCGTCAAGCAGCGTTGACGCGGCCGGACCTCTCTCCTCGTTGGTCATCGGCACGCGCTCCCCGATATACGCCATCGATCATTGGCACTTTTTGTATGGGTCATTTACTTGAGTCTTGATGCCGCCTTGTCGGCAGCATCGCGATCTGGCCCGTGCCGCATAATGATGCGTTTTGCATCTTCGCTGGAAATCCCGTGCTTCTTCGCGAAGTAGGCAACTTCATAAGGTTCGCTTGCGGAAGCGCGACTGCGGTCAACCTGACCCCGCTTCGATTTGTCGTCTGACATTACTTTCTCCTCTGGTGCGGAGGCGGAACGCACAGAGGAATCCAATGTCCCTGCTGGAAAGGCACTTGCTTGGCCATCCAGCCGAATTCAGTCGGACGGTCGGCAGCCTAGCGCCGGCAAAGGCGCCGCGCAGGCGTTTTTGCCATTGAAACCCTGCTTCTGGCGTTCCTGAACTCGAGCCTTGACACCAGAGCTTCCTGTGTCACCTTGGCCGAAGGGGGAAACGACATGTTGGATATCGGCACGGGATACAATTTCACTCTGATTGAAGGCACTTCGGACGGATGGAACGAGGTTCGGTTCACCGAGCGTGTGGCTGATATCGACGGCCCTCTCCTGAAGCTTGAGTCCGGCCGGATCATCAACGCGCATTCTTCATTGTTCTTTTCGGCGGTCCCCGTGACCATGCTCGCGTCGGCTTCGCCGCCAGAAACGGCTGATGCCGGCACAACAGTCTAACTCGCGCCAATTTCGCCGCTTGTAAAACACGGGCGAAAAGATCTCGCCGCAGAAAATGGACAAGTCGGCCCGCCTCATGCGGCGGCCCTGACGTGACACATGGACGGCTCCAGTGTCACGATCCCGGCAAGCTCAGCAACCGTTCCCACAAGCAACCAAGGCTACCATTCAGGATCATCGAACTTCGCGGCGGCTGAGACCAGAATAGCGATCGGCCGGGCTAGCAACGCCTGTTCGGCCGCCGCCCAGTCCGGCAGGATAAGGATCCCTCCCCTTGCCTTTCCCTCAATCGCAGTGGGCGCCGGCATACAGCCGTCAACGGTGGTCTCTTCACGGAGCTGCGAACGCTCAAGCGCAAGCATCTCGCCCTTGCCGGGCGGGCAACGAGGTTAACTGGTAAAGGGAACAATGTCTGGGGCGTAGCGTTCGAAGCGTGCAAGAGTGTCTTATGAAAGGTTATTCAGATGGGTCGAGGTATTTTACTCTGGCTTCTCGGCATCCCACTGCCGATCGTTATCCTGCTCGTCCTCTTCATGCGGTAGGAGGCCAGAATGTCTCTAAGCGAAAGTAAAGTAACTGACGTTCTCCCGGTCGAGTCTCCCACGTCTGCGCTCGCCTGGGGTCCAATCATCGGCGGCGCCGTTGCTGCGACGGGAATCACACTCATTCTCCTTTTGGTAGGATCGGGAATGGGCTTGACGATGGTGTCGCCGTGGTCTGGCGAAAACAGCTCGGCCGCAACGGTCGGCGTGTCCGCAGCGATCTGGCTCGTTGTTGTTCAGTGGCTATCTGCTGCCCTCGGAGGATATCTTACGGGGCGACTTCGAACGAAGTGGGCTGCGGCTCACACCGACGAAGTTTTCTTTCGTGATACCGCCCACGGCTTTCTCAGTTGGGCTTTGGCAACGCTGTTCGTGGCAGGGTTTCTGGCGTCGTCCTTGACGTCCCTTGCCGGAGCAGGGGCGAGCGCTGTGGGCACTGCTGCCAATACGGCGGGCATCGCAGCGGGGGCCGCTAGCGCGGTTTCGCGTGACGGAACCGACCTTTCAACGTCCTACTTCACCGACGCGCTGCTTCGGCCTCAACAGGTCACCCAGCGGGCGCGTGAAGAGGATGGAGCGGCAAGCGCGGAAATCGCAAGAATTCTGCTGCAGGGAGCGGCGCGGGGCGAGGTGCCAGATAACGACAAAACCTATATCGCCAGCATCGTCGCAGCACGCACCAATCTTTCTGAAGCGGATGCCCGTGCCAGAGTCGACGCAGTTCTGAAGCAGATCGAGGATGCCAAGGTCGCAACTCAAGAAGCCTTGGACAAGACGCGGAAGGCAGCAGCCACCACTGCCCTTGTTGGCGCCCTGTCGCTATTGATTGGAGCCTTCATTTCCTCTGCTGCCGCGGCGTTGGGTGGCAGGCAGCGCGACGAGGAAGAAGACCTGGTCGCCACCCGATATTGACCTTCAATCTCCGTTGGATTCAATTGAGAAAGTGTGCCGCCAGGAACGCTTTCTCGGTACCAGATCGTAAAAGCGCGACTGGTGTCGTCCTGTGAAAAGCTGGACGTTTGCAAACCAATATCGTGTTTCCAACCCGGAGGGATGTGCTGCCGGAGTATCAGCACCGTTTGCTCGCTCGCTCCTGTTGTGTTGGGGTGGATGGCTCCTAACGGCATCGCAATGTGCCAGAATGAGTTCGTTGAAAGCTCAATCGAAGGAAACCGTCCGTGGAAGAGATTATCCGAATTGGCATGGATACGTCAAAGAGCGTTTTCCAATTGCATGGCGTGAACGCAGTCGAGCAACCAGTCCTTCGCAAGAAGCTTTCGCGTAGGGAGATGGTGAAATTCTTCGAGAAAACGCCGCCGACTACCATCGCACTCGAAGCCTGCGGAGGTTCTCATCATTGGGCGAGGCTGTTAGGTTCGTTCGGTCATGAGGTGAAATTGATCGCGCCTCAATTGGCAAAGCCCTATGTAAAACGCGGCAAGAACGACGCGGCGGACGCAGAGGCTTTGTGTGAGGCGATGAGCCGACCCACAATGCGGTTTGTGCCGGTGAAGACTGCGGACCAGCAAGCGGCATTGATGCTGGTCGGTTTGCGAGAGAGACTCATTCGCAATCGAACGCAGCTCGCCAATGCCATCCGCGGCTTTGCCATGGAGTTCGGCATAGCCGCAGCCAAGGGCATGTGCCGCATCGAACCGTTGCTCGAGCGGATTGCGGCTGATCAATCCCTGCCTGCATTGGCCCGCGAGCNTTTTGCCATGCATGGCGTTGAGTATCGCGACTTGCTTGCCGAAACGAAGGCGGTCGAGGAAAAACTGACCGCGTTGCATCGCTCCGATGAATGCAGCAGGCGCCTGGCCCAAATTCCGGGTGTCGGGCCGGTCGGCGCATCGCTTTTGATGATTAAGACCCCAGATCCGCGGCTATTTAGATCTGGTCG
>NZ_JDWI01000061.1:0-11681 GCF_012932765.1 Rhizobium sp. 57MFTsu3.2 | reverse complement strand
GATCAGCTCTGGCGGAGAGGATTTCTAATCCGCCATTGCGAGTGTAGGCAGGTCGAACGAAGGATATGGACAAACGGTCAAGAGACGGGATTAGGAAAACCAGTTCTGCCGGACGGCACCTCGAGTGCGCGTGAGCGTGTTGGACCTGATCTGCGAACTCCCATATGGGCCCGCGACGTACTACGGTCGCAACGAGAGGCCGGACACACGTCAGCACCCGACCAATGTTCAAGACTGAGTGAAGATTTTGCTTGCATTCGAGGGAGCGTCCACACACGTCCGGCGAACGCATTTTCGCTTTTCATCTCGTCTGCCATAACGCGTTCGACCACATCCGGATCGCATTGTTCATTGACGAGAAACTGGCGGATTCCACCATCCCATGCCCGTATGTCGGCGAGGAGATTTTGGAGCTCGTCCACGCCGTTCTCGGTCAGGCCCTTTGTGCCGTATTCGCAGGAAGAGCAGTGCAGGGCGAGCCACCTCACTCCCGAAGAAGGACATACGGTCTTACAGTGAATCACGCTTCGATGGCTGAGAAAACCTAAATCTGAAATCGCAAGAAAACAGATCGAAAACATCCAAAATCTTGCGATAAAGATTACAAGGTGGCGCCCATTAGGCGCCAAATATCAATCGCTTCCGGATACTTCACGGTCGACGAGTCATGCAGTCGGGCTCAACCTGGATCCCATAATTTGAAAGGACATCGATATGATAAGCTATCCACTTGACCGGCGCGTCCATGTGAGTCTGCCATGGCCGCCTTCCTTAGGAAATTTGCATAACCTTCAGCACTCTACCGCCCTAGATCTGGCTCAGCACCGCGAAACATGCCCAAT
This sequence comes from Rhizobium sp. 57MFTsu3.2, assembly GCF_012932765.1. Taxonomy (NCBI): domain Bacteria; kingdom Pseudomonadati; phylum Pseudomonadota; class Alphaproteobacteria; order Hyphomicrobiales; family Rhizobiaceae; genus Rhizobium; species Rhizobium sp. 57MFTsu3.2. Next base: position 10,839 of record NZ_JDWI01000061.1, on the reverse strand, counting down.
TGGCGAGCTTGCATCGCCTTGATACGATCGTTTAGCGCTTCTGGGGCGGGATAGAGTAAGCGGTAGCTTTCTGGATTATTTGGATTTTTTTTAATCGCACGAATTGCCTCTACCTCAATATTTCCGCGATGCACAGCAAAAGGGTACCAGACAACGGCGTTCAGCGCGAGCACGCCTGACACGATGACGGCAAAGATGCTGGGTTTGCACGTCTCGGACGATTTCCGAAACGTAATCAATGCTATCGGTAGAAGGGCAACGACCGAAAATAGTGCGTAGCGATATGCTGGTCCACCGTATCCCTCGTTTCGGCCGAGTGCAACCATAAGGCACGATCCGAGTCCGAAGGTGGCGATGGCAAGCAGCGTCAAGGATGGTCGGTCGCGATTTCTGATCGAGGTGACCAGCGCGTAGAGCGCACATCCGTGAACCGCAATCGCTCCAATTAATGAAAGGAGCATAACCCTCGTGTCGAGCGGCGATATTGATATCGCAAATATCTCGATGAACGGCTGAATAAGAATGTTCGCATAAACGAGCGGCGCCTTAAGAAGGTGAAACTCACTGCCTCCGTTGCCTGTCTTGAAACCGAGAGAAATATAGGCCATGACGCCGACGGCAGTCGCGAGGCCGAACAGGCAAGAGAAGAAGATCTTCTTGTCCACAAGACACAAGACGGCGGCTATCATCGGCACCAAAAGCCCATTCAGTGACCAGTAGGGGGCCGTTCCTCCGACAATGAGCGCCATGACGAGTGCTGTGTAAGTGCCAAAGTTTATGAGCCACATGGTCGATATTGCGATGAGGGAGACACCGACGAACCCCACCTGAAATGACCAACTCAAGTTCTCAAGATGTCTGGCCCAGAACATAAGGGAGACGCTAAGGGCGATCGCTGGCATCCGCGGTGCTTTTGCCAGATCGATCAAAAGAATGCAGGACGTGATCTGAAAGAGCCAAATTACAGCCACGCTGAACACTCCGGTTCCGCTGGCCAGCAAAGTATCTAAGCCGTAAAATATACGCGGGAACATGATCATGTGTTCGTTGTGAAGCGACCACAGTTTACCCCAGCTGTCCTCAATACGAACGACCTCCCAAGCGTCCCAGAAAGGCATGGGCCCATAGGCGATAGTTGTCATCCACGCTGTCGAGATGAACACAACCAAAGAAAATATAACGGCAGGCAACTCCATCGGGCGTCGTCGAGAAGTCATTCCCAATCCTCATTTCTGTTGAAGGCTTATCGCTCAATGGGATGGCGAGGCGCCGGCGGAGATCGAACGAAGCCCACTCAATCCAAGCTCGCCCGTGCCCAATAGGTCCAATCCCAAGAGCAGTTGGCCCCACATGCCGTTTCCAGCGTCAGAATGCTCGATCCTTTTGGAATATCGAGAGTGACACTCTGTTCTCGTCGATCCGCTTCGATGTCCTTTGGGTTCAGGCATCGATTCATCATAATTTGGTCGCTGGCCTTGACAAGGAAGCATGCACCATCGCTGCCGCCACCGTTCTGCCAAGCCCCCGAGCGCAGCCCAAATGCTAAGGAAATCCTAGATGCTCCTGCTGCCCCTACGTGCAAGGACATCGGGGCATGAGCCAATACACCTTCTGGAACAGTCACGAATGTCGGCTCCTTCAACGCATTTTCACGAAGCAAGGCCGTTAAGCCATCTGCCTTTCTGATCGTCCGGTCTACGAGGGCATTTTTATTGCCGGCAATTAGCTTCTCGGCATTTAGCTGCGTAAAGTCGATACGGATTTTGTCGTCATAGGCCAGCTGACCTCCCAACCCCATCGTGATTTTGATAGAGCGAGCGTGGCGAAGCGCCGGAAAATCCGTTCGACCGGCTGACACAAGAACATAATCGGACGTCGTGTTTACCAACGGAGAGAGCAGGAAGCCAGCTTCCGCCATCTCGGGGATCAGCCGGTAAGAAGTCGTTGCACCGTCATCATACGTAACCGTAAGCTGCGTCCCTGGCGGCCGGTACATAATATTCACAATTTTGCCGAGCAGCCGCGGCCGTATATGCACCGCCATCATAAGGGGCCCATCGCTCTGCGGTACTGTTACCTCCTGGCCGATACCCGCCTCGACCGAAACGGTCTCTGACTCGAGCTTGTCGATAGGATTCGTCCGTTTGGCGAGAATTAGCCCTTGCGGCCGCTCATCGACGGGCTCATATCGCGTGAAAAATAGAGGCCACAACGAGCCCTCCGTGGACGCCGGATGGCGATCGTCAATGGAACCCGGCGCAAAAACGATATAATCGGGCGCCTTTTCACTTTGGTAAAAATCTCGGTTTCGGGAGATTAGCGGCGAGTTGTAGGTTGTGTACTCCTGTATCGTCGGCCGCGGATGATAGTTAGCGCCTGCGGCAATGGCCAGCGATTGGTTCGATGGGATTACGTCTATTGTGCCCTGATATTTCTGTAGCCCCGAATTGCTGGCGAGAAGAGCTTTGGTGCGTGTCTGAGCGCTCTGGAGGTCTGTGAGCCAACGTTCGGGTGCGACGACGAAGACCTTCAGTAGTGAAGTTTCTGCCCCCGCATTTCGAGCCAGCACCAGGATATTGTCATTCAGCAACTTCGTTGTCGCACTTGGAAGAAGAATATAGGGAGGAATAATACTCGCTGCCGCCATCAATACTGCGGCGAAGAAAATATTCTTTCCGCGTGTCGTTGCGACGAACGTCAGTAAAGCAAATGTCAGTACATTCCATGCAATTGTGGAATGCAAATCGTGTCGAACAAACCCGGCTTTGAAGCCTATGAACACGAAGGCAAGAAATACCAAGCTTATAAGAATTCTTCTTGCAATGGTGTCAATTAATTCGTTCTTATATACTACATAAAGTATCAATGCCATGAATAAGAGGCTTGCAGCAATATATGCAGCGACCTCCACGAGCGGTCCCGGGATGCTCATTGCGCTGGAATACCCACTCGAAACCTGTAGGCTGGAAAGAATAAACGGGACTATCTGCGACCTATCCTGGCCGGAACCGATGAATGCGATGCAGAATCCGAGTCCCATTACTGCCAGATGGAGCGGCAGACGTTTTCGCTGTAGATCGCTAACGTCAGCGGCAATTAGGCAAAGAAGTGCCAACGGAAATACCGAGAACTTGGCAAGGGAAACAACCCCGGCAAGCGCAGCTCCGAAAACCGATATGCATCTGCTAGCGCCGGTTGCGCTAGGTATCCCGACCACGGCGGCCAAAAAAGGTATCGAAAGAAGAAAGACGTCATCCTGCACAAAGAGGCAAATGACTGTCAGCGTGATGATAAGAATTCGGGCGGCTAATAAGCTGCCGTTCTTTTGAAGAAGATATGCAAGTGATGTTCCGATATAGATCGGTATCAATATCGAATATATTGCAAGCTGAAACGTAATTCCGTCTTGAAAGATTCGGGTGTATATTCCCGAGAGCGGGCCGCCTGTGAAGGCAATGTCCGTTCCAAACCTTAGTCTCTTTTCGCCGGCATAGGCTAGCGCGGCTTTCCAGGATTCATCGAGATTGTCCCCAATGGGGTAGAAGTGAAGTGGTCTGAAACGAAAATAAAATATTACCAAAAGAATCAGAAAGGTCGATACAAAGGCAATTGCGCTTGAAATTATGTTGGTATTCTTACGCAACGTGACTGCCTCCAAATGTGAAGTACTTATGCAGGAAATAGCTTGTCGCTATAGGGCTCAAAACACCGATTACATGAGCTGTAGTTTCCGCATGGAACTTAAAGCCGACGAACGGAAATATGCTATGCACTAAGATCAGACTCACCGCCCAGACTTGAGCGAGCGCGATAACGTTGACGGCTCCGAAGCGCAGATACTCCGAAGCCATATGCCTACTGGAGTTTTCGAAGACATAGAGCTTCATCAGAACGAAGGCGGTCGTCATGCCGGCGAGGTAGGCGCAAACGATTGCAATGGAATAAGTCGTCACTTGCGACATCGCCATCCGAGACAGGATGTTGATTGCGGCGGCAACACCTCCGGAAAGGGTGAAGCGAACAAATGGTTGCGAAAGCAACCGGGAAAGACTTTTGTTCACCGTCACACAGCCTCCGCCATGCCGCGCCCGTAGCGAACGCTTTCCGCGATCCCCCGGTCCTCCGGGTAGTAGTAGCACGTATCGGCGATCTGCAGCCCGGCGATCGGTGTCTGGATTGGTGGCAGCTTGTCCTTGAAGTTTGGCTCGCACACCGGTTGCGCATATTTGAGTCGTCCGACCTTTGCTTCGACCAGATCTGTTTGGGAAATGTTTGGGTTGACCTTGCGGATGTAGCCGAAGGCCTCGTCGATGAACTGCTGGTCGCTCCACTGCCACTTCGGCTGCGTCACCGGCATGTAGTAGGGCACATAGACGATCGTGTCATCGACCGGGCGTAGGTTGGAGAATTCGATCAGCCCGGGGATCTCGATATTCTCGTCGACGATGTTCACCCAGAAGTTCCGGCTCACCGACTTCTTCAGCTTGAACAGTAGGCAGACGACACCAATGTTGCGGATCGCATCGTACTTCGCCCTCGAATCCGCCGGTAGATCGGGGACGAGCGTCGAGATTATCGGCGTCGGAACGGTCGAAATCACGGCGTCCGCAGGGAAGAATCGACCTCCGGCTGTCACGCCGGTTACCCTTCCGTTCGCGGTCTCGACTTTTTCGGCCGGTGTCGACAAGTATAGTCGGCCGCCCTTGCCTGTGTAGGCTGAAACCAGGGCATCGACGAGCGTCTGGCTGCCCCCTTCGATATAGCCCAGCTCTTCCTGGAAGATCGAGCGGCGCGAGTTGCCGATGCGGCGCACACGGGTGGCGATCCACGAGGCGGAGATGTCGTCGGCAAGCTCATAGAACTTCAGGTCCATCAGCCGCTTCCACAGCGTGTTGTAGACCTCCTTGCCGGAGCCGCCCTCGAGCCATTGCCTCGCCGTCTTGCGTTCGATCGACGCGAAATTGCCGGTCTTCGTCGTCAGGAACATCTGAAGGCCAGTCCGGATCTTGGCGATCAGGCTGAGATGCGGGAAGCGCAGCAGCGAGATCGGGTCGCCCCACGGGTGGACACGCCCCTTCATGAAATAGCCCATGGAAGTCGGGCGCCAGCGCATCTTGTCGCCGATGCCGAGTTCACGCATCAGTGCGAAAGTTGGCTCATCCGACTTGCAGACGAAGTGATAGAAGCGCTCGATGGACAGGCCGCCGAAATCGAAATGCGCCGCCATGCCGCCGGCAACCGAATCCGCCTCGATCAGATCAACCTCATGCCCGAGCTGCACGGCCCGGTGCGCGGCTGCCAGACCCATGGCGCCCGCGCCAATGACCACGATACGGCTCATCTTCGTCTCCTAAAAGTCCAGTACGATGCTGCTGTAACGCGGATCGAGATAGGTTTCAGCGATCGCATTGCTCAGCGGCGTGGCAGGCACGCCGAAAATCGCCGGCCAGTCGATCACAGCAAAGGTTTCGGGAATGACCAGCGCTTCCAGCTGGCTGGTAGTAAAAGGGGGCTTGCTGCTGAACTTGCCGTAGACGAACAGTAGCCACCAGAACACGTGATAGGGGATGTGGACGATGCGTGCCCTGGGCTCGACGGTCGTGTGGATCAGGCGAATCAGGTCGCCGTAATGGATCTGCTCCAGGCCGGAAATGTCGTAGGTGCCCGTCGGCCGGTTGGCGAGCGACGAGATAATGATGTTGGCAAAATCGCCGACATACAGCGGCTGGCGGATGAACTCGCCGTTGCCAGGAATTGGGAAAATGGGCACGCGGTCCATGAAGCGACGTAGCCACCCCAGATGCTTTCGGTCGAACCAGCCGAACATCAGCGTTGGGCGCAGAATGACATGCGGAATATCGGTGACCGTATCGATGAACCTTTCCTGGGCGGTCTTGGAGCGGGTGTAGAAGTCGTCCGCCTTGGAATTGACCACGGACGAGGAGATGTGGACGAAGTAACGGGTGGCGTGCCTGCGCATTGCCGCCACGATCTTCTCGGTCGCCACCACGTTGTTGTCGATAAACTCCTGTTCGTCCAGGCCGCCGATCTGGGCCTGGTTCAACAGCACGGCATCCGCGTCAGCAAAAGCATCCATCCAAGCGCCGTCGGTGGCGAGATCCGCCTCGATGACTTCGATCTCGGAATGAAGCTTGCGCAACAGCGCCGTGTTGCTCGCATGCTTGTCAATGCCGACAATCTTGAGGTCCGGCACGCTTTTCAGTCGGGCTATGACGTTTTGGCCTACAAGTCCCGCAGCCCCGGTAATGATGATCTTCTGCATCAAATGTCCATCCGGTTGAAGATGGCGCTCGGCAAGTTGCGAATGATCAGCATGATATAGCGCCAAAACCATGGGGCATAGACGACCGGACCACCCCTATCGGCCGCGGCTCGAACGACGGCTGCGACCTGAGGAGCCGTTGCCCAAAGCAGGCCTTTGCGATCAAAGTTTTCCGTCATTGGCGTGATCGTTGGACCAGGCTTGATGATGACGGCACGAGGACCCTTATTTGCGAACCGGTGAGCGATACCCTCGATGAGCGCGGCCAAGCCCGCTTTGGCCGCGCCATATACGAAATTGGCGCGGCGGCCGCGGTCCCCGGCCACAGATCCAATGACGACGAGCGAGCCACGCCCCTGTCGTTCCAGCTCGGCAGCCACGGCGAGACACCAGGCGGCAGCCGAGTTGAAGTTGATCTGCAGAATGTCATTGGCGACCGATTGATCGCGTTCGGCGTCAGCCTGGTCGCCGAGAATGCCGTAGGCTATGAGGACGTGATCGACACCGCCCAATTGGCGGATGAAATCGCCAAGCGTCGCATCCACGCCCTGCACCGAGGCCAGGTCATGAACCGCGGTTTCCGCTCTACTTGCGCCGCGGATCTTCAGGTCGGAGGCGATCGACGACAGCTTGCCAGCATGCCGTCCGACAAGCAACAGATCGGCGCCTTCTGCCGCGTAGAGGCGCGCGGTTGCCTCAGCAATCGCTGATGTCGCGCCGAGGACAATCACTCGCAATGCGCTGCACTCCCGTTCATTGAGCGATCCTTTTCCAAAAATGGGATTGAAAATTGGGGTCCACGTATTTGGCGAAGTCCTGCCATTGTGGATAGCCCGAGCGGAACATATCCACCGTCATTCTGCCATCCTTGGCAGGGTAGAGCCGGCCGCCGGCTTCGCGCACGATCGCGTCCAGCCGGCCCATCAACTGCAGCGTCGATGCTCCGCGGTTTGGAAAATCGAGCGCCAAGGTCGTCCCCGGGCGCGGAAATGACAAGATACCGGGCGATGGCTTGCTGCCAAACGTCTTGAGGACGGCGAGAAACGATCCTTCACCTGCAGATGAGATTGTCTCGAGCATCGCCTTGGTGGCATCCCTCTCGTTCTCCGGGGGGACGGCGGATTGATACTGATACATCCCGCGCCGGCCATACATCCGGTACCAGTGGCCGATCGCATCGAGAGGATAGAAGAATGGATGGATCGGAACGGTTCCGCGACCGGCCTTACGATTTCCATTCCAATGGTACAGGCGATTGAAGGCGCCGATCGAGAGCTTGTTAAGAACGAAACCGGGGAAGTTCATCGGCATGTTCAGTTTGGGGTCGGCTCTGGATGGTAGCCGTGCGCCTTTTTGGGCATGGTTTCCTCGGGTGAACAAGCCACGCCCCAGATCTTTGCCCTTCGCGAGGCAGTCGATCCAGGAGACGGTGTAGTCGAATACGTCCTCGCTCTCTCGCGAGACATGAAAGAACTCATCGAGATTGGCAAAAGGAACATTCTCGATGTCCATCATCGCACTATCGATGTGCATCACCTCAATTTCAGCCCAAGTGATGATGCCGGTCAGTCCCAGGCCGCCGATCGTTGCCGAAAACAGTCCGGTATTGTCCTGTGGAGTCAGCTCGAGCTGACTGCCGTCCGAGCGCAACAAACCAATACGCCTTACCCAGCGCCCGAGTGTCCCCGCTGCGTGATGGTTCTTGCCGTGAACGTCGTTGGCGATCGCCCCGCCCAGAGTGACAAAACGCGTGCCAGGGGTAACTGGCAAAAAGAATCCCTTTTTTACAAGCACCTGCAACAGTGCATCGAACGAAATGCCAGCTTCGGCCCGCAAGATCAGTCTGTCCGGGTCGAAGAATATTGCTCTGTCGACGGAAGTCATGTCCAGCAGCGCACCGTCCGGATTGAGGCAAGTGTCGCCGTAGGATCGACGCAGCCCGGTCGCTAGGAGCGGAAGGTCGTCTTTTCTTGCGGCCACTAAAGCTTCGGGAAGGTCGTCCTGCCACGTAGGCCTAGCCACCTTATGAGGTGCCCTGATGACGCCTCCCCATGACCTGATCTCATCGGACGTCGAAAATTGGATCATAGGGCAGCCAGAAAGAGAGCAAAAACGATGCCACCGAGCGCCAGGCTAATCCGGTCCCGCAATGCGAAGCTTACCGGGTCATCATTCATATGACCGCGATGGGCGAGCAACCAGATGCGCCCAAGCCAAATGGATAGGACGAGCGGCATTCCCGCCAGCAACTGCGGATGGCTATAGACGCTCGCCGGCAACATCTCCTCGATGATGAATAGCACGAGAACGACAAGGGAGGCGACAGCGGCGGCAATGCCCAATGTCAGAGTCAACGGTGCATCTTCCACGCGATAGCCCCGACTTGCGAGACTATGGGTCTCACCTGTTACCCCGGCGCGAATAATTTCAGTATGCCGTTTGGTGACCGCCAAGGAGAAGAAAAAGAAGACTGAAAAGGTTAGAAGCCACCCGGGGCTAGGCTGGCTGATGAGAACAATTCCCATGATAATGCGTATCGTAAAGAGTACCCCGATAATTAGAGTATCTAGCAGAGGCACACGTTTTAGGCCAAGCGAATACGATCCAGTAAGCACGAGATAGCTCGCGAGTGTGCCTGCGAAGGCTGGAGCGAGGACTACCGCCGACGCAAATGCAACGATAAGCAATGTCCCGGCAAGCGCGAAGCCTATTGGAATTGGCATGCGACCACTGGCCAGCGCACGGTTGCGCTTCGACCAATGCTGACGGTCCGCACTAAGATCTGCCAAGTCATTTAGGAGATAAGTGGCTGACGTAACCATCAGAAGGCAAATGAAGGCGAGAAAGGTATGGCCAATCAGGGACAAGTCGTCCCAAGCGTGAGCAAAAATTAAAGGGAGGAAGATCAGTACGTTCTTAGACCAGTGATGAACACGCAGGGCCTTCAGTAGATCCTTAGAAGACAGTTGCTTGTTCTTAAATTCGGCTTCAATGGGTTTGTCGAGATTTCGTGCCGCTTTGGCGACTGACGGGGAAACGCCAGCGAGCACGATTCCGCTCGCCGCATTCCACACGGCGAGATCGGCCGCGCTGTCGCCTGCGTAAGTAAACCCTTCCGGGAAGCGCTGCTTCAAATAAGCAGCTTTTGCCTTGCCCTTTAAATTGGCCTCGGCCGAGCCGGTTGCGCTCTCAAAAATGCCGAGCCGTGCGGCAATAGTGTCGACGACTGGCTGAGCGGCGGCTGAGCAGAGATGAATTTCGCGTCCGCAATCAACCTGATGATGAAGCCACTCAACCAAATCCTCACGGATAGGAAGCGTCGTGTGCGTTAGATCGATTTCGCGCGCTAGGTGCGCTTTCAACGCCGCTCGCCCTCTCGAGAGACTGACGAACGCTCGCAAGACTCCGACAGGGCGCGTGAATAACCCCGTCGCGATTTGCTCGTAAAGTGTGTCCGTCACGACTAACGTGTCATCGAGATCGACAACAATCGGCAATTCTGAAGTATTGTCGCTATTACCAGCTGTTATAACGAGCTCACGGACTTCTTCCATATTGAGCACAATTCTCGCAATCTCGCCCCCCAAACGAGGCTGTGGCCATTTGATCGTGAGGCTGTTTCCCATGAGAATGAGCCAAATTCAAGCATACACCGTGGAAGAAAGCCATTTCATGGGGAACAATTGGCTGTCGTTCACACCTAAACGCGGCACCCGTAAAAGCTAGGCTACCGCATCTTATGCGCCCTATCGCCCCTTCTCCCTAAACATCGATCGACGCATCCGGCGGCTGACTAAGCCGCACACCCTCCCCGCCGGACCCAGCGTAGTCTCCATCAAGGAAGGTTACACCTGCGGCCTGCAGTGCCTGTTCGATGTCCCGAAGCGTCCGATCGTAAGGCGTTGATTTTTGAGCCTCAAAGTTTGCAAGTGTGGCCCGACCTACGCGGGCAGCCTCACACAAATCCGTCTGCGACCAGCCGATTAGGCCTCGGGCGGCACGGCACTGCGCCCCACTTATAGCCATTTTGTATCACCCTAAACATTTTATATTGACTTGAAGGGAATTTCGCGTAGTCTGGCGATATTGATCCAAATGTAGTTGTTCGCTGCAGCATGCGTGCTCGGCTAGTGATTCTGCGCGACAATATACCTAGTCCTGCACGGCGGCGCGAGGCTATCACGCACGCTCAGATACCGGTGCGACGGGAAAGTCTTTATGGAACTACGCCAACTCACCTACTTCAAAGCGGTGGCCGAGGAACTGCACTTCGGCCGGGCTGCAGCCAGGATGCACATTGCCCAGCCGGCGCTCAGCAATCATGTGATGTCGCTGGAAAGGGAGCTTGGCTGTCCGCTGTTCATCCGCTCGACGAGAAGGGTGGAACTGACCAGGGCAGGGGAAACCTTCTACGATCGCTGTGTGCGGATCTTAAGCGACATCGACCTGACCACGGAACTGACGCGGGCAGCCGGCGGCAGTCGCATCCGCCAGATCAGGATCGGCAGCATCTACCCGGCCACCATGGGCATGCTGCCAACCTTCCTTGCCAAGAT
>NZ_JDWI01000007.1:0-222698 GCF_012932765.1 Rhizobium sp. 57MFTsu3.2 | reverse complement strand
CACGCAGATGTCGAAGGACGATTTCGATATGTCGATGCCGATAAAGCGGCTAGTATAGGTCATGAGGCGATGTCTCCCTTATACGCGAGCGCGAAGCTCTCTCAACGGTTCGACGAAGCCTCGAAATGCGCAAAGGGTTCTGCTTTTTTACGAACGAAAGTTCAGGCCCGCTAGGACCAACCGCTCTGCGCATCGTCACTGCGGTGTTGCAATCACCTCAATGGCAAACGAGGCCGGTGCATCATAACCGATGCACCGGCCTCGCAATGTATAAGCCCGGCGGATCGCCGGGCTTTTTAGAAGCGCATTTGCTCTTCTAGATAATGACGTGCGAGCCGAGTTCCACCACGCGGTTTGCCGGCAGGCGGAAATAGTCCGACGGATTGGCCGCGGCATTGGCAAGCGCGATGTAAAGACGGTCCTGCCAATAAGGCATGCCGGACTTAGCATCGGGAACGAGCTTGCGGCGGCCGAGGTAGAATGAGGTCGACATGATGTCGAACTTCAGGCCGGTCTTGCGCAACGTCGCCAAGGCCTGCGAGACGTTCTGCGACTCCATGAAGCCGAACATGAGCTCGACGCGCGAAAACCGCTCCGAGATCTGCTCGACCTTGTAGCGATCGGCGCTCGCAACGCGCGGCTTGTTGATGGTGCGGATCGTGAGGATTACGTTCTTGTCGTGCAGAACGTGATTGTGCTTCAGATTGTGCAGCAAGGCCGCGGGCGCCGATTCCGGATCGCTCGTCAGGAAGATCGCGGTACCGGGTACCTGGGCGGGCGAATGATCGCTCTTGCGCTCGATCGAGCTGACAAAAGAGGCGAGCGGGATATCGGTGTGGCGCGTCTTCTCCATCAGGAGGGCCGTGCCGCGACGCCAGGTCCACATGAGGATCGTAAAGGCGGTCGCCATCAGGATCGGAATGTAACCGCCGTCGTGGATCTTCAGCAGGTTTGCACCCAAGAAGATCATTTCCAGGCAGAGCAGCGGGGCAAGCGCCAACGTGGCGACCGGAATCGACCAGTTCCATCGCGCGCGCACGAACTCGAAGGCCATGATCGAAGTGACGACCATCGCGCCCGTAACCGAGATGCCGTAGGCAATGGCCAGCGCGTCCGACGTCTTGAAGCTGATGACGAGGAAGATGACGCCGACGAACAGCAACGCATTAACGGAGGGCAAGAAGATCTGCCCGGTATTCGTCTCCGAGGTGAAGAGGATTTCCATGCGTGGCAGGAAGCCGAGGTTGATGCCCTGGCGGACGAGCGAGAAGGCACCGGTGATGACCGCCTGGCTGGCAATGATGGTGGCCGCGGTCGCGAGAATGACGGCCGGCAGCAGCGCCCATTGCGGAAAGGCCAGGAAGAACGGATCGGACACGGCCGCGGGATTGCCGAGCACCAGAGCGCCCTGCCCCAGATAGTTCAGTGTCAATGCCGGGAAAACCAGCACAAACCACGCCCACTGGATCGGCCGGCGACCAAAGTGCCCGAGATCGGCATAAAGCGCTTCGGCACCGGTCACGCTTAGGAAGACCGCGCCAAGCACGACCACGCCGTAGAACCCCTCATGCAGCAGGAAGCTAACGGCATAGTAAGGGTTGAAAGCGGCAAGGATGCCAAAGTCATCCGAGATGTGAGAAATGCCGGCGGCCGCCATCACGATGAACCAGAGCGCCATGATCGGCCCGAAAAAGCGGGCGACGGCCCCGGTCCCTCGAGACTGGACGACAAATAGCAGAGCCAGGATGAAGACCGAGATCGGTACGATGTAGCTCGTCAGAGTTGGAGCCACGAGCTTCAGACCTTCGACAGCCGATAGCACCGAGAGAGCCGGCGTGATCATCGCGTCGCCGAGGAACAGCGCCGCGCCCACCAGGCCAAGCAACATCAGCAGCGCGGTATGTCCATTTGCCGTCTTCATCAGCAACGCCAGCAGGGAAAGCGTGCCGCCTTCGCCTTCGTTGTCCGCACGCAGCAGGAAGAGCACGTACTTGATGGTGACGATAATGGTCAGGGTCCAGATCATCAGCGAGATGAGGCTGATCACCTCGAAGCGGGTGAGGCCGTCGACCATGACGGGCTTCAGGGCTTCGCGGAACGCGTACAGCGGGCTGGTACCGATATCGCCGTAGACGACGCCGATGGAGCCGAGCGCAAGGTAGGCCAGCTTGCGCGGCTTCATGTGTCGTTCGTGTGTATGGCTACCTTCGTGCATGAAATGAAAACAGGCTCTTCAGAGCCAGCCTTTCCATCGGAAAAAGAAGAAGGGAATGACGGCGGACAGCACCATTAGCCCAATCGAAAACGGATATCCGTGGGCATAGTGCAGTTCCGGCATAAACTCGAAATTCATACCGTAGATGGAGGCGACCAGCGTCGGCGGCAAGAACACCACGGACGCGATCGAAAATATCTTGATGATCGAGTTCTGCTCGATGTTGATCAGGCCGAGCGAGGCGTCGAGCAGGAACGTGATGTTGCCGGCGATGAAGGAGGCATGCTCGTTGAGCGACTGGATGTCGCGCGAGACCGTTTTGCACAATTCCTTGGTGTCGCGATCCTGCTGAACGGCCGGGATGGTGAAGAAAAAGGTCATGAGGCGGGACAACGAGGCGAGGCTGTCCCTGACCTTGCTCACAATGCGATGATGGCCCGCAATGTCCCGGAGCTTCTCTTCCAGATAGTTCGACGGCTTGCGCACCTTCCTGGCGCGATCGCCGAAGACATGCGTCGACAGGATGTCGATGCGGGCAACGGACTGCTCCAGTATCTCGGCAGTGCGATCGATGATCGTTTCGAAAAGCTTTGCCAGCAATGCGGCACCGCTGCGCCATTGCTGCGGCACGCGGTGGAGCGCGGCAATGAAGAGCGCAAAGGATTTGGGCTGCGCGTAGCGGATCGTGACCAACCGCTTGCCGGCGAGGATGAATGCCACGTCGGTCAGCGTCGGTGCATCTGTCTCGGCTTTCCAGACGAGGGAAGCGGTCATGAAGACGGCATCGTTTTCGACGTAGAGACGGGCTGACGGCTCGATGTCCTTGAGATCGTCTCGCGTCGGAACCTCGATGCCGAGAGCTTTCTCAACGAAAAGCTCCTCTTCGCGCGAAGGCTCGATCAGGTCGATCCACATCACATCGTCGCGTAACGTACCCCGCGACAGGTCGCCAACGTCAACCGACTTGCAATTGGAACAGTAGGCCGTGATCACCGGTTGGGCCTCCGGCAATCCGGGCTTGTTGCGCGCATCGCTGTTTTCATCGAAAGCCCTTCCGCGGCGCGCCGCCTGCGAGAGCGCGCGGGGTGCAAGTTCCCGATCTTAATGAAAGCGATTGAAGAAAGTTCATACGACTCCTGGCACATCCGGCAACCGCCAGGATATGCAACGTGCTCAACCGCATCGCAGTCACCAATCCTTCGACCAAGATAACTCCGACCATGCAGCTGACCGCCCCGGCGGGGTGGCCATCATCGAGCATTCGCAAAACACCGCCTCATGGCGACGGCGCGCCATATGACGGAAAGCTGCGAAAGAATCAAGACATCTTACGCTTACTGCGCCGTTTCACCACATTTCCTCCGCAATTGGGAGTCTAGCGGCAGCGAAGCATTTCACTCGAAAACAATCTCCGGTGCGGCCCGCTGCGGCTGCCCGCCGAGCTGCTGCCAGACCTTGGTCGCGATGTCGCGATAGATGCCGGCAACAATGCCGTTCGGCTCCGTCGCGACAAGCGGCGTGCCGGCGTCGGACGTCTCACGAATGTTCATCGTCAGCGGTACTTCACCGAGGAACGGAACGCCGATGCGCTCGGCTTCCTTGCGAGCCCCGCCATGACCAAAGATATCGTAGCGGGTACCGGTATCGGGCGCGATGAAATAGCTCATGTTCTCGACGATGCCGAGCACGGGGACCTCGACCTTCTTGAACATGTTCAAGCCCTTGCGGGCATCGACGAGGGCGAGATCCTGCGGCGTCGAAACGATGACGGCGCCCGCCAGCGGCACCTGCTGCGCCATCGTCAACTGCGCATCGCCGGTGCCGGGCGGCATATCAACGACAAGCACGTCCAGTTCGCCCCAGGCCACCTCACGCAGCATTTGCATCAATGCCGATTGCACCATGGGGCCACGCCAGATCATGGCGGTCTCCTCATCGACGAGGAAGCCCATCGACATGACCTTGAGCCCGTAATTCTCCATCGGGTTGATGATGCGCCCATCGATTTGGGTGGGGCGGCCGGAAATCTTCAGCAGCCGGGGCATCGAGGGGCCGTAGATATCGGCGTCGAGAATGCCGACACGCAAGCCATTTGCCTGGAGGCCGAGCGCAAGATTGACGGCCGTCGTGGACTTTCCAACGCCCCCCTTGCCGGAGGCGACGGCGATGATCGCGCCGATACCGGGAACGCCGAGCTTGCCGGCGCGCGGCTGCTGTTGCGGGGCGTGCGCAGGGCCATGATGGTCATGCCCGGCCTGCGGCTGCGGGCGCGAGACCGGCGCCGAGCCGGAACCGGCCTTCTTGTCTGCCGTCAGCGCAACCAGCGCTCCCTTGACGCCCGGCATTTCCTTGATGACCCGTTCGGCAGCCAGACGAAGCGGCTCGAGCTCCTTAGCCTGATCGGCCGGAACGGTGATGGAAAAATAGACTTTGCCGTCGGAAATGAAGACATCAGACACCATACCGAGCTCGACGATATCATGCTCGAGATCGGGGCCGCGTACGGTCTTCAGCGTTTCGAGAACCTGTTCCTTGGTGACGCCCGTCATTCCATCCTCACTGCCTGTGTTTGGCATTCTAGATAGAGGAGCGCCGCCTCTTCGCCAAACAAAATCGGCGATCGGGACCGCATTTGAGGAGACGAGGCTCGCCGGAAGGCCACTATGTCCACCAAGTCCGCCGGGCTTTCGCCCTGATGGTCACAACAGCCTTCCAGGATAGCGAGCTAAGCCTTGCGAACTAGAGCAAGCGTCACAAAAGGCCAGCGCAAAATGCCCATGGGAAGAGCAAGCGTGAGGGATGCCGTCGGCGGCGTGTTCTAAAGGCAACAACCGCCGCCGACGCCCTACGCCCGAGGTCGGGCCTGTGGCATCGGCTGGCGGTATGCAGGCCGCGCCGTTTATCCGGCGTCGTGCCAGGTCCCCTCTGGACCGCTGAATGTAAGCAAGCAGAAAACATGCCAATTGGCAAACCGCCAGCAATGCCGGCGCGGCATGGCGCCGGGGTCGTCGGAATTGGCGAGAAATTGGGCGCGAATGATTGGCAAGCCCACAATTTGCGCAACGCTTACTTTATGAGACCGATCCGCAGCGCCTTGGCGACTGCCTGCGTCCGGTTTGCCGTATCCAGCTTTTTTGTCGCGCGGTTCAGGTAGTGGTTCACCGTATGCTCGGACAGGGTGAGGATTTCGGCAATCTCCACACTGGTCTTGCCAGCCGCGGTCCAGTTCAGACAATCGATCTCCCGATCGGTCAAGGTATCGGTGACGCAGTTGTCATGGTTGCGGATCTCCGCCAACCGGTCGAAGACGTGGATGGAGATATAGTGGAGTTCGCGCATTTCTTCTGCGGTGAATGCCTCGCGATCGCCTGAGAATGAAATGGCGCCACGACCGCCTGAGGGCTCGTGGGTTGGAAAATAGGCGCAACGCATCATGCGAAAGCGTTCGAAAAGTGCCTTGACGATGCCCGCCTTCCCGTCGGGGCGATCCAGTTTCGCTTGCGACACGTCATTGAAGAAGGGCGTTGTCGAAGTCCGAAGCCTCTTCATGACCGGGCTATTGGCCACAAGCCCCTCGTGGTCGTAGGCAGCCAGAAGTTCCACCGGCCAGCTCGAGATGACCGTGCTGCTCTGCAGGTCCCGTGCTGTCACGGAAGGAAGATTGAAAACCATAAAGGCCCGCGCCCGATAGGCTTCCGTTACCTTCTTCATGAAGCGGAAAATATCGAACTGCGTTTTCAGTCCGGCGATCTCGCTAACGTGTACGTCCACGGAAGATCCTGGCTGCGATGAAGTCATTTACTTGTTCAACTCAAAAAAAGATGGAAGCCTGATGGGCGGCGACGCCTCCGCGCCGTCCCTAGTTTGTATCGCCGGTGACGATCTACCAGCACATACACCCCAAGGCGGGGGATTGACGAGCATCAATTGTGACGATTCGTCAGAAAATCTCAATATTGTGCTTTAGGCCAAGCCGGCCGTCAGCAGTTCAGCGACGCGGACCAAGCCCGATGCGCATCGCCTCCATGATCCGTTCAGCCGACTGCTGGATCGGAGCCGCCCATTCCGAAAGCCTTTCCATAGTGAGCCTGTAAGCCGGACCAGTCACGGAAACGCCGCCAACAAGCGACTGAGTTTCTGACCAGATCGGCGCAGCAATACAGCGAATCCCGACCTCGTGCTCCTCACGGTCGAAGGCATGGCCCTGCTCCCGTATCTGCTCGATCTCAGCAAGAAGCGACTCGGCCGTATGGGTGTTTGCCGTGAACCGATGGAAGGAGAGGTCCGCCACCAAGGCCCTGACCCGCTCTCTGGGCAGGATGGAAAGGGCCGCCTTGCCGACGCCGGTGCAATAGACCGGTGAGGCGTTACCAATCTGCGAATACATTCTGACGGGCTGCTGCCCTTCGAACTTGTCGAGGTAGATGATCGAGGTGCCGCGCAGCACGCCGAGATGGACCGTTTCACCAGTCAAATTCTGGAGAGCCTTAAGATGTGGCTCCGCAACCAGACGAAACTCGTTGCGCGCCCAACTGCGAGACGCGAAGTCCAAAAGCCGTAAGCCCGGCGAGTATCTGCCCTCCGCATCGATCTCGAGCAGGCCCTCCTCCACGAGATGGCTGAGTTGGCGGTGGACCGTACCACGCGGCTGATCGGCAACTGCCAGTATATCCGTGAAGCGCATGGGACCGTCGGCGTGGGTCACCAGGTCGAGAAGGACCATCAGCTTGCCGAGGGTGCCCGTGTCGCGCCTCTCGGGCGCACTCCCTTTTGCCGCACTCATTGTTGCCTCAAACGCCTTGACAGAAATGCCAGGGTAGTCGGATAATTCCACATAGTCAAATTAAGTTCCAAATAATAGAACAACCGAAAGCCGGGAGGAAATAGTGACGGGTATTGTTGCGCAGTTTCCGGAATTCAGGGACCGCACGGTCCTGATCACGGGAGGCGGATCAGGCATCGGGGCAGCGATTGTCGAAGGCTTCGCCCGACAAGGCGCCAAGGTTTCCTTCATCGACATCGCGGAAACGGAAAGCCATGACCTCGTCGCGAGGCTGTCGCGCGACACCTTGCATCCCGTTCGCTTTCATAAGGCCGACCTTCGCGATGTCGCCGCCATCCGCAGAACAGTCGACGAGGTTGTCGCTCACTCCGGTCCGATCAGCGTGCTCGTCAACAATGCCGCCCGCGACGACCGGCACGATTTCGAAACGGTGACCGAGGAATATTGGGACAACAACCAGGCGACCAACCTGCGGCACGTCTTCTTCACCACGCAAGCCGTCGCGCCCTCGATGCGTGCCGCTGGCGGCGGCGCGGTGATCAACATGTCGTCGATCGCCTTTCTCCTCAACATGCCCGAATTCCCGGCCTACACGACCGCGAAGGCCGGCGTGATCGGGCTGACGAAAAGCCTGGCCGGCAAGCTCGGACCGGATAACATCCGCGTCAATTGCATTCTGCCCGGCATGATCGTCACGGATCGCCAGATGAAGCTTTGGCTGACCGAGGACGGCATTGCGCAAACGGTGCAGCGCCAATGCATCAAGAAGGTTCTGCACGCCGATGCGATCGTCGGTCCGTGCCTGTTTCTGGCGTCTAGCTGCGCGGCAGCGATGAGCGCACAATCTCTTATTGTCGATGGAGGCATTTTCTGATGGCGGATCCCGCTTATGTCGCGGTGGATTGGGGAACGAGCAGTTTTCGGCTCTGGCTGATCGGCAAGGATGACAGCGTCCTGGCCGAAAGCCGTGGCAATGAAGGTATGACGACGGCAGCGAAGACCGGATTTGCCGAGGTTCTCGCCTCGCACTTGGGCAAGGTAAATGCGCCGGAAAATCTTCCGGTCATCATCTGCGGCATGGCAGGTGCGAAACAGGGATGGGTCGAAGCGGGCTATGTCGATGTCCCGGCATCGCTATCCTCGATCCTGACCGGCGCCGTATCCGTCCCCGACCAGAGCCGGGACGTCCGCATCCTGCCCGGACTTGCACAGAGGGATCCGGCGCGGCCAGATGTCATGCGCGGCGAGGAAACACAGCTCCTCGGTGCGCTTGGCCCGCAAAGCACTGGGTCGCAGGCGGTCTGCATGCCCGGAACGCATTCGAAATGGGTGCATGTCAAGAATGGTCGTGTCTCCGGTTTCTCCAGCTTCATGACCGGCGAACTTTTCGACGCGATCTCCAAGCACACGATCCTGTCGCATGCAATCGCCGGTGCCGATCAGAGCCCGGCGGACGAGGCAGCCTTCGGGAGCGCCGTAAAAACGGCCTATGACCGACCCGCGATGGCGACCAACCTCTTCTTTACCGCGCGCTCGGGCCAGTTGCTGCATGGTCTGACCGCTGCGGCCGCGCAGGCGAAGATATCCGGGACCCTGATCGGCCTGGAAATCGCGGGCGCGATGTCAGATGCGGGGACGGGCGTCGACGTCACTCTCGTCGCCGCCGGCCGGCTGCAGGGCCTTTATGAAGCGGCCTTCAAGGCATTATCTTTATCCTACAACACCATTGATGCTGACACGGCCGTCCGTGGCGGCCTTGCTGCCGCCGCCAAAACTATTTGGCCGAACTGAGAAAGTACCAAAGCGATGAACCGCATCCCCTTTCCTACGATGAAGCGTCCACTGATTGCCATTCTACGTGGCATCAAGCCTGAAGAAACCGAAGGCGTGGTCGGCGCACTGATCGAAAACGGTCTGACCGCCATCGAAATCCCGCTGAACTCGCCCGAGCCGTTCAAGTCGATCGAGATTGCCGCAAAGATGGCGCCGGCCGATTGCCTCATCGGGGCCGGGACCGTGCTGACGACCGAGGCCGTCGACAGCCTCCATTCGGCAGGCGGCAAACTGCTGGTCACGCCGAACGTCGAGCCCGAGGTCATTATTCTCGCCCGCAACTACGGTATGGTGACGATGCCGGGCGTCTTCACGCCGACGGAGGCATTGGCGGCTGCCCGCGCCGGCGCAACGGGGTTGAAGTTTTTCCCCGCCAGCGTTCTCGGACCGTCGGGCATCACCGCTATCCGCGCAATTCTGCCGCCGGAGCTCGTGATTGCGGCCGTTGGTGGTGTTTCGGACAAGAATTTCTCCGATTACACCAAGGCTGGCATAAATGCCTTCGGCCTCGGCACCAGCCTCTACAAGCCGGGAATGACCGCCGCAGAGGTTGCCGAGCGTGCCAAGGCGACCATTTACGCCTATGACGCAGCCGTAGGAGCTTAAGGCATATGACGGAAATTCATGAGTTCGCGGGCAGGACACTCTGCAGCACCAACTCTGTGCTTGGTGAGGGGCCGACCTACGATCCGGACACCAACACGGTCTGGTGGTTCAATATTCTCGGCAAGGAGTTGCACGAGCTGAACCTTTCGACGGAAGAGAAGAAGGTGCATGCGCTGCCGATGATGGCGAGCGTGCTCGCCCGGGTCGATCCTGAGCGGCAGCTGCTTGCGACCGAACGAGGCCTTTTCATTCGCGATATCAAGAGCGGCAATCTGACCTTCTATGCAGCTCTTGAAAGCGACAAACCGGAAAACCGCTCGAACGACGGCCGCACCCACCCCTCCGGCTCGCTCTGGATCGGCACGATGAGCAAGCGGGCGGAAAGCCGCGCAGGCGCCATCTACCACGTCGCCGGCGGTCGCGTAACCAAGATATTCGATGGCATCAGCATCCCGAATTCGATCTGCTTCTCGCCGGATGGAACGATGGGCTACTTCACCGATACACGCATCAGCCGGCTGATGCGTGTGATGGTCGATCCGCAGACCGGTCTCCCGACAGGCGAGCCGATCGTGCTTGTGGACACGATGGATGAGCCGGGTGGCATCGACGGCTCGGTGGTGGATGCCGACGGATACATCTGGAATGCCCGTTGGGGTGCCGGTACCGTCGATCGCTACAGCCCTGATGGACTGCGCATTGCACGCTACAAGGTGCCGGCGGCACAGCCGTCATGCCCTGCCTTCATCGGGACAAACGGTGACCGCCTTGCCGTCACCACGGCGTGGGAGGGGCTCGATGAGCATGCCCGCTCGATGCAACCGCAGGCGGGTTCCCTGCTCGAACTGGATGTTACGGTGAAGGGCGTTTTCGACCCGGTTTACGTGATGTGAAGAACCATAATCAGGCTTCACGGGGCGCCATTTGGCGCCCTTTTTTGTCGACCGAACCCCGCGTGGCCATACATCGTATGAGCTAAAAGTTCCGTGGAATTAGCAATTTTTGCGCGATTTTTTTCGGGAACCAATTGAAATCCCGTTCATTTCAATAGGGAACCGGCCGCAAACGCCGAGCATGGCGGGAGCGGGCTAAAGATCCCTCAGGAACGCAAAGGTAGGTTCAAAATGACAAGCAAACTCCTGAAGACCGTTGCCGCTAGCGCGCTGTTTGCCACGGCTTTTGCACCGGCGGCATTCTCACAGACTCAGCCGGCAACACCAGGCGCTCCGGCAACACGGGCCGCACCGGCCGACCCGGCAGCTCCGCCGAAGGTCCCGGACGCCACAGCACCGATGGACAACGCCGCTCAGGCTCCGGCGCCGGCCGCAACGGCTGACACCGCGCAGGCGAGTGGTGGATATCTAACGGAGCAGGCCGCCGATCAGATCAGTGCCAACACCTATATTGGCCAGTCGGTCTACACCGGCCAGAACGAGAGCATCGGTGAGGTCAACGACCTGATCATGAAGGAGGACGGCGGCCTGGTCGCAGCGATCATCGGCGTCGGCGGCTTCCTTGGAATCGGCGAAAAGGATGTTGCCGTTCCGATGGATAAGATCACCGTCGCTCAGAACACGCAGGACGGCACAGTGAAGCTGACCACGTCCGAGACCGCAGAAACGCTGAAGGCGGCTCCGCAGTTCAAGACGCTTCAGATGATTGCAGCCGAGAAGGCCCCTGCGCCTGGCGGTACAACGGATACCACGGCCACGGGTTCAACGACGAACAAGTAAGATGCTGCGCAGTGAGTACCGCGTAACCGGTGGCGTCCGAAAGGGCGCCATCGGAGTTTCAGGCGCTGACGCGATCAGACGTGTCGTAGTAGTTCTCGTGCAAGAACCGGAGCGTGGCAATGCTGTCAGCGGGCTTGCCGAAATGGTAGCCCTGCCCCATACCGCAGCCGAGCGAACGCAGCTTGACGGCTTCCAGATAGTCCTCGATCCCTTCGGCGACCACTTCCAGGTCGAGCCCCTCGCACATGGTTAGGATCGCCTTGATGATGTGCTCCGAGGCGCGATCGGAATTGATGCGCGACACGAAGGCGCGATCGATCTTGATCTTGTCGAACATAAAGTCGCGGAGGCGGCCGAGGCTCGATTGACCCGTCCCGAAGTCATCCAGCGAAATGCGCACGCCGGCCTGACGGAGATCCGCAATGATCCGGTTTGCCGTGTCGGCCGAGCCCATCACCGCAGTCTCGGTGATTTCGAGTTCGAGCCGGTGCGGATCGAAGCCGACACGACCGAGGATCGACAGGATGCTGCTGCTCGTCCCCGGATCCATCAACTGCGCCGAGGAGAGATTGAAGGAGAGGAAAAGTTCGCGCGGCCAGGAAAGGGCAGCCTCGGCCGCCTTGCGCAGGAGCGCCTCGGACAGCGCATCAATGAAGCCGCGCTCCTCCGCCAGCGGGACGAAAACGCCCGGTGATACAAAGCCAAGATCAGGATCGTTCCATCGCGCCAGAGCTTCAAAGCCCACGACCTGGTTATTGGAAAGTGCGACGATCGGCTGGAAATGCACGTCGATCACATCGGAGATGATGGCATTGCGCAGCGCCTGTTCCAATTGCGTCGCGCGCTTCATTTCCTGGGCGATCTCGCGGGAATAGACGGTGATCTGGCCACGGCCGCGGCGTTTTGAACGGTAGAGCGCGGTTTCGGCGCTTTTCAGCAGTTCGTCGAATTCCTCGCCCGCGAAGGGATAGATCGAAAAGCCGAAGGATGCCGACAGCCGCACATTGCGGTCGCCGAGATCGTACGGCGCCGACAGGACTTCGCGTATCATCTGGCCGAACTTCTCGGCGCTGGCCCGCTCGAACACCAGCGGCAGGACAAAGGCAAATTCATCGCCGTCATGACGCGTCACGAGGGCACCGTCGGGAATGCAGGCCTTCAATCGATGGGCGACCTGGCAGAGAATTTCGTCTCCCGCCGATGAGCCAAAAAGATCGTTGATCGGCTTGAAGGAATCGAGATTGGCGATGCCGATCGTAAATGGTGCTGGATCGCTCGCGCGTTCGGCTGAGATCTGGGCAATCCGGTCGCGCATGCGGTAGCGGTTGCCGAGCCCGGTCAGTGGGTCGGTATAGGCCATTGTCTGAAGTTCATTCTGACTTACGGGCACCAGAGGCATTTCAGCCGACATCATCATTCAGACCCAGACTGCACCAACGGCAGGAAGGATGGCGGGCAAGTCTTAAGAATTCGATAGTGGATCGGTCACGTTGGAACCGTGTTTTGTCCCAAGATTTAGGGAGTTGACGAGCTTTGTTCGTCACATGCTGGCCTGTCTGATGTCCTGGGCAAGGTACTGTTGAAAGATCCCTTGAAGAATATCTGGGCTTACCGGCTTCATAATTACGTCGTCCATTCCAGCCTTTGCGCACTCAGCTCGATCGCGCTCGAAGGCTTGCGTCAGAACACCGATGATCGGCGTTCTTGCACTGCCGCCTTCCTCTGTCTGGCGGATCAGCCGCGCCGCTTCGAAACCGTTGAAGCCCGGCAGAGAGATATCCATCAGGATGATTTTCGGCTGGTGCTCTGTCCAGAGGCGAACGGCTTCGTCGCCGCTTGGGGCGATCATGTAACGGTAGCCGAGGCCTTCGAGAATCTGCGAGAAAACGATCTGGTTGATGTCGTTATCTTCGGCAACGAGCACGTCGAGCGTGTTCGCCTCCTCCACGGCAGTGATTTCCCAGTCGGTGTCAATGCCTTCGGCCATCTGGCCGCGGTTGCTGCGGTTGAAATGACGGGCGATCTGGAAGGTGAGCTCATTGGCGAGCTGGAAGCCGTCCATCGCCAGTGCCGGGATGCCGTATTGCTCGGCGAGCTCGAGGCAGCGCATGCCGAGCTGGTTGTCGATCACGAGCAGGTCGAGCACGATGCCGGACGAGCTCGCGATTTCCAGGAACTGTTCCTCCTCGTCCTCGCCGCGAACCGAGCAGGCCTCGAAACCGTATTTGGCGAGGGTCCGCAGGGCCGCGCCTTCTGCCACGACATCCGATGTCACGACGAGGATCTTGCGACCGGAGAAGTTCTCCGGGACGATCGCCTCCATTGCCGCCGGCTCGCGCCGTTCGCCGTTTCCGCTCATCGGAACATAGGCGCGCCGATAGGAATTCTTGCTTGACGTCGTGACCGTCGATGCGAACCGGAACTCTTCTAGATCGTCGCCGTCGCGCGGCAGATCCTGCATGGTCGAGACAAGAAAATAGCGCCCCGGCTTGCCGATCCGGTGCTTGCGCGTGACGATGTCGCGTTCGACGCCGTCGCGGGAGACCTGCCGCTGACGGGAAATCGACATTTCGCCCGTCTCCAGAACATGACGGTCGCTTTCCTCGAAACGCTGGGCGACATCCGCGGAGAACAGGTCGCTGCTCTTGCGGCCAAGCACTTCATCGACCGTCGTCTGATACTTGTCGCAGAAGGCGATGTTGACGGCGACGTAATTCAGATTGCGGTCCTTGACGAAGAGCGGGAACGGCAGGTTGTCGAGGATATCCTCCGTGAGCTGCACACGCTCGAGATCGGAGCGCCACTGTTCCTCGCGCTTCTTGTTCTCGGAAATGTCCTGGATGACGCAGACGCCGTAGCCGCTCGCAAGGCGCCGCTTGCCAAACCTGATCCACCGATCCGCACCATGCCGCTCGACGGCCTCGAAGCGCTCGCGCCAGTGCGAGGCGATCTTCTGGGACAGCCAATCCTCACGGCTCATCGCACCTTGGTTTCTGGCCGACTGCGTGCGGATGCCGGTGTCGTAGATGGCGCCCAGGAAGTCCCGCAACCGCCTCCCCGGCTTCAGCATCGCCGCCGATATCGGAAAGAAATCGAGAACCTGGCGGCTCGCAAAGACCATGTGGTCGGTCTTGTCATAGACGATGAATGCGGCGCCCAAGCTCTCGCATACCGCGTCAAACAGCACCGTCTGCAGGCTTGATTCAGCCGGCATTTCGCTGCTTACAGATGATGTGTCCGCTTGTTCGAAGCCGGCACTCATTCCTACGCGTCCCACATCTGTCCGATTTAAACCCAGTCCTCGGAATAAGTTGCAAAATGGCACCTTTGTCTTAAGGCGCGCTTAATATTAAGCAGCCGGAATTAGGGCGTGCAGAACGGAAAGGCGGTGGCGCTTTCGCCCTTCCCTCGGACCCGCGAATCCAAGAGAATAGGCGCATGGCCATCAGACAGCTTTCAGAGACCCTCATCAATCAAATCGCCGCCGGTGAAGTCATCGAGCGGCCCGCGAGCGCCGCTAAGGAGTTGATCGAAAACGCCCTCGACGCAGGCGCGACGCGCATTGAGGTTGCGACGTCGGGCGGCGGCAAGAGCCTGCTGCGGGTTTCGGACAACGGGTCTGGCATGGATGTTGCGGATCTGGAGCTTGCCGTACGACGCCACTGCACCTCGAAGATCTCACATACGCTGGACGATATCCGCACGCTGGGTTTTCGCGGCGAAGCGCTGCCATCGATTGGCTCGGTAGCCAGGCTCAGCATTTCGAGCCGCCGCCGGGACAGCGCGGGCGGCAACGAAATCGCCGTCGAGGGCGGGAGAATTACACATCTTCGCCCCTCACCCGGCAATCCGGGCACGATCGTCGAAGTTCGCGATCTCTTCTTCGCGACGCCGGCCCGCCTGAAATTCCTCAAGACGGAAAAGGCCGAGGCTGCGGCGATCACCGAGGTCGTCAAGCGCATGGCGATTGCCTTCCCCGGGGTGCGCTTCGTGCTCTCGGGGACTGATCGAACGACGCTGGAGTTGCCGGCGACGGGTGACGATCATCTGGCGCGGATGGCGCAGATCCTTGGCAAGGATTTTCGCGACAATGCGATCGAGATCGATGCGGAGCGGGAGGGCATATCTCTGACAGGCTTTACCGGCGTGCCGACCTTCAATCGCGGAAACTCGGCCCACCAATATGCCTTCGTCAACGGACGCCCGGTGCAGGACAAGCTGATCCTGTCGGCGATCCGCGGCGCCTATGCCGAGACCATCCCAGCCGGGCGTTATCCGGTCGCAGTACTGTCGATCAGGCTCGATCCGGCCCTTGTCGACGTCAACGTGCACCCGGCCAAATCGGATGTGCGCTTTCGCGACCCGCAACTGGTGCGCGGCCTGATCGTCGGCGCCGTGCGCGAGGCGCTGGCGCGTGACGGCAGCCGGGCAGCCACAACGGGTGCAGACGGCATGCTGCGCTCCTTCCGGCCCGGTTTCCAGCCTGGCGCCCAACGGCCCCAACAGCCTTGGTCGGCGGCGACCTCGCCATCGCGTCCATTCCACCAGGCTGCAAACGGCAGCTTCGGCGAACGGCCGCAGGCCTCCTTCGACGGCCTTGCGACGCCGACGGCCCGCAGCGACATCGCCCCTACCCCAAGAATGCCGGTTGCGCCGGAAGAGCCGCCACAGCGCTATCCGCTGGGTGCCGCCCGGGCGCAGATTCACGAAAATTATATCGTGGCGCAGACGGATGATGGCCTCGTAATCGTCGATCAGCACGCCGCGCATGAGCGCCTAGTATTCGAGGCGATGCGCAAGGCGCTGCATTCGAAACGGCTCGCCTCGCAGGTGCTCCTCATCCCCGAAATCGTCGATCTGCCGGAAGAGGATTGCGATCGGCTTATGCAGTTTGCCACCGAGCTTGGCGAGCTGGGGCTGGCCATCGAGCGCTTCGGCTCCGGCGCGATCGCCGTGCGTGAGACACCTGCCATGCTGGGAGAGGTGGACGCCACGGGACTTATCCGTCAGCTGGCGGACGAGATCGCCGAATGGGATACCGCCTCCGGCCTGTCGGCCAAGCTGGAATATGTTGCAGCGACCATGGCCTGCCACGGATCCGTGCGTTCGGGCCGACGGCTGCGACCCGAAGAAATGAACGCCCTTCTCCGTCAAATGGAAGTTACTCCCGGCTCAGGGCAGTGCAACCACGGACGACCGACCTATATCGAGCTCAAGCTCTCGGATATTGAACGGTTGTTCGGCCGTAGCTGAAAAAGCTGGAAAAGGCCGCTGCGGCGCGTTATGGCAGGGGTATGACAGCCTGCAAGGAATGGAGCGCATGAACTTGTTCGAAGGAAATGGAAACCGCGAAGCGCAGATACGCTATCTCGATGCGGATTTTCAGATCCTGTCGCCGGGCTCCTACGTCGTATGTGCAATTACCGGCAAGCAGATCCCGCTCGACGAGCTGCGCTATTGGAGCGTCGCGCGCCAGGAGCCCTACGCCGATGCCGTAGCCTCGCTGGAGGCTGACAAGCGCGCTGGCGTTTTGCCGAACCAGAAGCGCTGACGCTGAACACCGGCACCCCGAGATTTTCCGATTAGGCCTTCCGCCCTTCCTTCAAGCGCCGGTCGCGGCAGGCATTGATGGCCCGATCGATGATGAGACTTGGCGCCAGAGCATCCTCGAAGGCCATCTCCACCTCAATCACCCGGCATTTCGCCGCGAGTTCCTCGGCTTTGCCATGATGGCCGGCGAGCCGGACGAAATCCTTCGACGTCGTGACAATCTGAAGGCCGTCGCTCTCTGCCGTTGTCAGAATGTCGTCGATCTCGTCATCGGTCAGATGCTCGTGATCACCGAACGAGCGGCGAGCGGCGATATGCCCGCCGACGGATTCGACGGTGCGGAAGAATTTCGACGGATCGGCAATACCGGCAAAGGCCAGCACGTTGCGGCCGGAAAGATCGGCGCTGTCGCACACCTTCAGGGAAGCCGTGAAATAGGGTTTGGCGGCGCGCGCCGCGATCCGAACGATATTGTCGGCCGCTTCGCCCCCGCCAACCTTCAAAAGGGCTGTCGCGTAGCGCAACTGCTGACGGATGGGCGCGCGTACAGGACCACCGGGAACGATGTGGCCATTGCCGAGGCCACGCGTGGCGTCGATGACGAGCAACGCATAGTCGATCGCCAGGCGAGAGCTCTGAAAACCGTCATCCATGATGATCAGGTCCACGCCTTCCTTGACGAGGCGCTGGGCCCCTTCGACACGGCGGCGGGAAATCACGGTGAGCGCCTCTCGAGCGAGAAGCAGAGGTTCGTCCCCGACAGCCAGGGCGCGGTGATGAACCGGATCGACAACAGTCGTGACATCGAGGGAACCGCCATAGCCACGGCTCAGAAAACCAGGCTTCAGCCCCTTTGCCTTTGCCGCGCGGGCGATCGTCAGCGCCGTCGGCGTCTTGCCGGCGCCGCCGACGGTGAAATTGCCGACGCAGATAACGGGCACGGGAACCGAGGCACGCTTGGCGTTGGCCATCCGATAGCCGGCCGCACGCCCATACAGGAAGGAAATCGGATAGAGCGCCCAGGCACGCCAATCGGCTTTCGACCACCAGAAGGGTGGCGCTTCGGATACCATTTTCCCCGCCCTGCCTTTCGGACCCCGAGCGTCATGCTGACGGGCTGTGTCCTCGACCGGGCGGAAAGAGAAGGTAAATTTCAAGAAAAAGCAAGCCCTTGGTCAATCAAGCAAGCTGACGGTCGGGCAGCAGGCCTTCAAGCTCGGTGATGTCGTTCAGGCAGTAATCGGATGCGGCAGCGAGCGTTTCACGCGATCCGGTGCCAGTCAGTACGGCCACGGTCACGCCGACCTTGGCGTTGCGGCCCATGTGCAGATCGTGGTTGTTATCGCCGACAACGGCGACCTCGGAGGGATCAAGGCCCGTCGCCGTGCAGAAACCAAGCACCATGCCCGGTTCCGGCTTGGTGCCGAAGCCACTATCGTATCCGGCCACATAGTCGATGAAGGGCGCAAAGCCAAAGCGCTGGGCGGTTTGCCTGATCGAGCGCTCGTTGTCGCTCGAGGCGACACCGAGGCGAAAGCCGCGTGCATGCAGCCGACCGAAAAAGGCGGCCAGATCAGTGACTGCTACGGAAAACTCGGCGGCATGAGAAAAGAGCTCGTCCAGCTTGATCGTCAGCTCGATCACGTCGAGCATCGAGCCGGCCGCGACGAGCCCCTCCGAAATCTGGCGCGTGTTGCCGGCCGCCAGCAGACTGTCGGGAACGATGTGGCCGCTGACGGGATCCATGCCGCAAGCCAGAAGCAGCCGGTCCGCGAGTTCGGGATCGCCTTCCGAAGCGATGCGCGCTAGCTCGCGGTTCACCGGCAGCCAGCTCTCGTCGTAGTCGAGAAGCGTGCCGTCCTTGTCGAAAAGTATTCCCTTGATTGCCTTCATAGCCGCCCTGCCCTCAGCGCTGCAAAGCCGCCTTCGGCAGCAGCCTCGCCTTCACGGTGAGCGGATTGATATAGGGCTCCAAGCCCTTCACTGTCGCCGTCAACGCGCCCCGCATTTCTTGCACGGCGCCGATCCCGGCTTCGATCATGGTGCGACGCGCTCCGTCGTTGGTGAGCAAATAGTGGACGCCCTTGGCAAGCATCTCCGTATCGCGGACCATGCGCGCGCTGCCGCGCCGCGCCAGCTTCTGATAGGCTTCGCGGAAGTTCTGCACGTTGCTGCCCGACAGCACCGCGCAACCGAGCATCGCCGGCTCCAGCGGATTTTGCCCACCTTCGGCAAACAGCGAGCGCCCGACAAAAGCAACCTCCGTCAGGCGCAGGTAGAGGCCCATTTCGCCGATCGTATCGCCTAGGAAGATATCGACATCAGGGGCCAACGCATCACCGCGCGTGCGGCGGGCGACCTTGAGACCCAGCTTGACGAGCTCGGCTTCGATGTCGTCGGCGCGTTCCGGATGCCGCGGCACGATGATCGTCAACTGCTCGTCCCGCTCCTTCAGCGCCCGATGGACGATGCCTGCGGCCTTTTCCTCACCGTCGAAGGTGGAGATCGCTGCCCAGGTCTTGCGGCCGCCGAGCTGCTTCTTGTAGTCGGCGAATACCGCAGCATCGTAAGGCGGGGCGTCGGTATCGACCTTGAGATTGCCCGACATCATGACGTGGCGCGCGCCGAGATCGCGGAAGCGCTCGGCATCGACATCCGATTGCGCAATAACAAGCGCCAGGTTCTCGAACAGGGCTTCCGCAAGTGCCGGACGCCGACTCCATCGCGCGAAGGAGCGGTCCGACATGCGCGCGTTGACGAGGATCTGCGGGATGCGGCGGCGGCCAAGTTCCATCAGGGTCGCCGGCCAGATTTCGGACTCAGCGATCAGTACGCAGTCCGGCTGCCAATATTCAAGGAAACGGCTGACGGCGGGCTTGAGGTCGAGCGGCACGTACTGATGGATCGCTTCGTTGCCGATGCGCTCAGCGGCCAGCTTGGCGGACGTGATGGTTCCGGTGGTCAGAATGACGTGGATGTCGCGGCGGCGAATTTCGCGGATCAGCGGAATGACGGCGTTGGTTTCACCGACGCTTGCGGCATGGAACCAGACCAGCGGTCCGGCCGGACGGTCGGCGCTGGCATAGCCCGAGCGCTCCAAACGGCGCGCACGGTCTTCCTTGCCCTTCGCGGCCCGATAGGCGAGGTACCCTCCGACGAACGGCGTCAGCAACGTTCCCGTTGCCTGATAGGCGCCCAGCGCAAACCGCGCCATGCGACCGCTCATCTGCCAAATCTCCGATCACAAATGATCGACATCAACCCATTCCCAATTATTGTTGCGGCCGCAATGGCCGATCAGTTTGTTCAGAATGCGTCAGGCAGTCAGTCGGCTCACGGCTGTTAGCGAGCCGCGCCCGGGGGAGGGTTACTGCGCAGACTTGCTTTCCGGGTCCAGCAAACGGTGCATGTGGACGATGAAGTAGCGCATATGCGCATTATCCACAGTCGATTGCGCCTTTGACTTCCAGGCCGTCAATGCCGTGGCATAGTCCGGATAAATGCCGACGATATCGAGATCCTTGAGGTCCCTGAACTGAACATCGTCCAAGCTTTCCAGTTCGCCGCCGAATACGAGATGCAAGAGCTGCTTTTTGCCGCCGGATTCCGTCATTTTCTTCTCTTTCTGCTCTATTCTCCTCCGCCGCTTCATCTGAGGGATTTTGACGGAAACGTCAACTGCCTCGTCGTTCACCGATCCCGGTTATAAGATCGGCGAGTCGCGGCCCAGCGGCGGCGCAGAGTTCGCCATGGCTGACCTGCATGCGGTTATAGAGCGGCACGTCACCGCGGAGATCAACCAGCCGGCCTCCGGCGCGCTCGAGTATGAGATCCGCGGCCGCGAGATCCCAATCATGTGAATTGTGCTTGATGAAAGTGCCGTCAATTTGACCGTCGGCAACCATGGCAATGCGATAGGCAAGGGACGGCACGTGCTTCACGCGCTCGATGCGATGCTTGAACGGTTCCGGGAATGCCTTGAGCACATCCTCCGCGATGGCAAAGCGCCCTGGTGCATCGAGCGGTTTTGTCGATACAGTAATCGGCCGCCCGTTCTTCAGGGCCACGCCACCTTCGACCGCCTCGAAGAGTTCTTCCAGAGCAGGAGCGTAGAGAACGCCGGCGACAGGTCGCCCGTGGCGCACGACCGCGACGCTCACGCACCACAGATCCATTCCCGCCAGGAATGCCCGCGTGCCGTCGATCGGGTCGATGATGAACAGCGTGTCCCGTGAGAGCCGATCGCCGCTGTCTTCAGTTTCTTCCGAAAGCCAGCCATAATCCGGCCGGGCTGCGCGGAGAATGGATTCAAGCGTCCGGTTGGCCGCGAAATCGGCGGCGCTGACGGGCGATCGCCCCTCGTTCTTCCACCAGACCTCAGGCGCTTGATTGAAATAGCCGAGTGCGACTTTGCCGGCCTGCCTGGCAGCATCTGCGATCAATTCCAGATCGCTCCGCCAGAGGGCTGTGTCCACGTCAGTCATTTCGGCAATCCAATCCATCAGCGCCCGGCGAGCGTCATTCCCTCGATCGCAAGCGTCGGAGCGGCGACACCAAACTTGCGGTCGATGTCGTTTGCCGGCGTAACCCGCATGAACATGTCCTTGAGGTTCGAAGCGATCGTCACTTCAGACACGGCAAAGGTCAGTTCGCCATTCTCGATCCAAAAGCCGGTCGCGCCGCGGCTGTATTCGCCGGTGATCATGTTGACGCCATGGCCGATCAGCTCGGTCACATAGAAGCCGTTACCGACACCGCGGATCAGGTCCTCGGGTGAAATGTCGCCCGGCTCGAGAGCGAGGTTCGTCGCGGATGGCGTCACCGAATTGCCGCCGCGCACCCCGCGGCCGTTGGTTTCCATTCCGATCTCGCGGGCCGTCGAGGTGGAGAGGAACCAGTGCTTGAGAACACCGTCCTCGATCATCAGAAGTCGTTCGCCGGATACGCCCTCGCCATCGAAGGGGCGCGACGACGGGCCACGTACGATCAGCGGATCGTCGGAGATCGAGAGCCCCGCCTTCAAGACCTGTTGCCCCATCTTGTCGCGCAGGAAACTGGTCTTGCGTGCAACGGAGGCGCCATTGATGGCCCCGGCAATATGTCCGACGAAGCCACGAGCAACACGGGGATCAAAAACGACGGTGATATCCTTGCCAGTATCCACCTGGCGCGGGTTGATGCGCTTGACCGTGCGCTCGCCGGCCCGGCGGCCGATCTCGGCGGCATTATCCAGCTCGCCGAAATAGATGCGGCTGTCGAAATCATAGTCGCGTTCCATCGCCGTGCCTTCGCCGGCGATGACGCTGACGGATCGGCCGAAACGCGAGGCCATGTAGCTGCCCTGGAAACCCTGGGAGGTGACAAGGACAAGGCCACCCATGCCGGCCGAGGCTCCGGCGCCGGACGAATTGGTCACGCCATTGACGGCAAGGGCCGCGGCTTCCGCCTCGAGGGCGGCTTCGCGGAGTTGGTCGGACGACACCTCGGTCGTATCGAGGAGCTCGAGATCCGGATAGGAATTCGCAAGCCTGTCCTCGTCTGCCAGGCAGGCGAACGGGTCTTCCGGCGACACCTTGGCCATCGCCACGGCCCGCTCGGCCAAAGCAGAAAGATCGAAGCCCGGATTTGCCGAGACACTGGCAACGCGCTTACCGATGAAGACGCGCAGCGAGAAATCATCGCTTTCTGACGATTCCGTGCTCTCGACCTTGCCGAGGCGCACGCTGACCGATTGCGATCGCGAGCGCACGACCACCGCATCCGCGGCATCGGCGCCAGCCTTCTTTGCCAGGTCGATCAATTGGCTTGCGCGGGAAAGAAGCGTCGAGGAGTCGATTTCTGAAGACATGATTTGGCCTTTCCTTCGCGTTCCATTTATTGTGCACTACGAAAAGCATCAAGGTCGCGTGAGCCGATTCTTTTGCCCGCCGCTTGTATGCCTCCCCGCATTGAAAGAAACTCGCCTGATGTCAGAGCCCAACACTCTCTTCGCCGAGACGATCCTGCTCCTCGGCGGCGCCGTGGTTTCGGCGCCCATCTTCAAGCGCCTTGGTCTCGGAACGGTGCTCGGTTACCTGGCTGCCGGCGTCGTCATCGGCCCGATCTTCCATGGATTGACGGATGGCGAAAAGATCCTGGATGTTGCCGAACTCGGCGTCGTCTTCCTCCTGTTCATCATCGGGCTTGAGCTGAAGCCTTCGCGCCTCTGGCAAATGCGGCGTGACATCTTCGGGCTCGGAACCGCG
This sequence comes from Rhizobium sp. 57MFTsu3.2, assembly GCF_012932765.1. Lineage (NCBI taxonomy): Bacteria > Pseudomonadati > Pseudomonadota > Alphaproteobacteria > Hyphomicrobiales > Rhizobiaceae > Rhizobium > Rhizobium sp. 57MFTsu3.2. The sequence goes on along the minus strand of NZ_JDWI01000007.1, from coordinate 199,733 downwards.
CAGGTGGTGGCGACCGGTCTACTGCTGACGCTGTTGAGCGGCCTTTCCGGCGTTCTCGACTGGCGTGGCAGCATCGTTGCGGGTTTCGGGCTTGCTCTCTCCTCCACCGCCTTCGCGATGCAGATCCTCGAGGATGAAGGCGACGTGAATACGCGCTACGGGCAGCGCTCGTTCTCGATGCTGCTGTTTCAGGACCTTGCGATCGTGCCGCTGTTGGCCCTGATCAGTATTCTCAACGGCGGCAAGGGCAGCGGAACGCCCCTGCTGGACTTCGCGATCGCCATTGGTGCTGTCGGCGCGATGATCGTCATGGGACGCTACTTGCTGACACCGCTCTTTCAGATCATCGCCCGCACCGGGGCCCGCGAGACGATGATCGCCGCCGCCCTCTTCGTGGTGATGGGATCGGCGAGCCTGATGCAGCTTGCCGGACTGTCGATGGCCATGGGCGCCTTCCTTTCTGGCGTGATGCTGGCCGAATCCTCCTATCGCCACGAGCTGGAAGCGGACATCGAGCCCTTCCGCGGCGTGTTGCTCGCTATCTTCTTCATCGCCGTCGGGCTTTCGATCCAGCTCGAGGTACTCAGAGACAACGCACTCTTCATCATCGTCGCCGTGCCTGTTGTCATGGCAGCGAAGGCCTTGGTGATCTACGTTCTCTGCCGCGCAACCGGCTCGCCGCATGACGACGCTATCAGGATCGCTTTTCTGCTGCCGCAGGGCGGCGAATTCGGCTTTGTCCTGTTTTCGGCCGCTGCCGTTTCCGGCCTGATGCCGACGAGTACCGCCTCGCTGCTGATTGCGATCGTCACCCTGTCGATGGCCCTCACGCCGATCGGAACGATGCTCGCCAAGCGGCTGCTGTCGGGCAATCAGGAAGAACAACTGGACGAGGATTTCGAAGGTGCCGGCGCGGATGTGCTGATGGTCGGCTTTTCGCGTTTCGGACAGATCGCCGCCCAGATTCTGCTCGCCGGCGGGCGCGCCGTGACCGTCATCGACTTTTCAGCCGATCGCATCCGGCAGGCTTCCTCTTTCGGTTTCCGGATTTACTTCGGCGACGGCACCCGAAAGGACGTGCTCAGGGCCGCCGGCATCGACCGGGCGAAGATCGTTGTTGTTTGCACGCAGAAGCGCGAGATCACCGACAAGATCGTCGAACTGGTGCAGGCGGATTATCCACACGCAAAGCTCTTCGTGCGCTCCTACGACCGCATCCACTCGATAGCGCTGCGCAACCTCAACGTCGACTACGAACTGCGCGAAACGCTGGAGTCAGGCCTGCTCTTCGGCCGGCGAACGCTCGAGGCCTTGGGCGTCGGCGAAGCGGAGGCCTATGAAATCGGCGAGGATATCCGCAAGCGCGACGAGGCGCGCCTCGTGCTCCAGGTCACCGAAGGACTGCAGGCCGGCCGCGACATGCTTTTCTCGCAGCCGGTCAAACCGGAGCCGCTCATGAAGCCAAAGCGCGCCGCTAGCTTCGACGAGGACCCGCTGGCGGGCACGGCAGAGGTGACGGCCGACGCTTAGAACCCTTTCACGTTAGATTGAAACGTTCTGCTCGCTCAAAGGATGCCCGCGTGAGCGACGATGTGATACACCCTCATCGATCCCTTGGCCTTCGCGTCTGATAGGAACTCGCCCGGTAGTGGGCAATCTCCATCTTTCCCAGATCTCAAAAGTCACATGAACCGCCGCCTTTGGGCGTGAAGCCATCTGCGCAGGCGGGGTTCGCGGGTTCATTTAGCGAGCGGGCTCCCGGCCCACCGGTGGTACATGACGAACTGATTGCAGCGAGCAAGAGAAAAGCGAGTGCTGCGATTGGCTTGTGCAAGCGGGTCATGGAACTCTCCAATTGAGCATCCTACAAAGCCTGACCGCCAAAGTTTTCCAATGCCAAGTTCCGGGCTCGGGGGTCTACTGCAACAGCTAAGCGGCGGCAAGCATCCCATGGCATGATGAACCTGTACTCGCCCGTTGGAAAGAGGACAGGCGACGGGCTCTCTGGCGCGATCATATTTATGGCCCTTGGGGCCAGAAGCGTACAACTAGACGCCTTATCTGCAGACCGATGAGGATTGCTGTAGCCGGGAACGCAACCTGCAACGCGTAGTAGACAAGTCGAAGGAAATCCGGGTCGGGAGCACTCCACAAGTTGCCCCCACTCGAGATACCGAGGTCTATGTATTGCTCGATCCATCGGAAAACGGCATCAGCCACCTCTTCGGGCCCGGCACCGACTTTGTCGAAGGCTCGTGTGAGGAACGGCACGATCCAGGCATTGAACAACAGGCTGCCGGCGGCGCCGCAGACGCCCCCCTGCCAGAAACTACCGGTGTTTGTCCCGTTCACCATCGAAGCAAGCATGCTCTTGCAATCGGGCCGTGTTAAGTTATCCGTTCTAGTTAGATATCGCGGGGGCGTTTTGCCACCTTGTAAAGCGCGTTGAGAGGCGTGGCAGGTTCGTTAGAGTTTGATGAGCGTACTCCCCCGGCTGGGTCGTCGAGTCATCACTTGTATTGAGCCACAACTTAGGCGATTTTCTCATGCCCTGCCTTTCTCATGCGGGCTAACCCGGAGGATGTTATGAGTCTCAAGGCTATACTCGGATCTTCGCTTCTCTCATGTGCACTTGCTCTGGTCGTATTCGTCTCACCGGTCGCGCTTCCCCAGGAAGCGAGCGCTCAGATCATCATCGGCTCCGGCAGCAGCCTGAACCACGGGCGACCGATAACCTGCCCTCAGGGTGCGAGGCTGCTTCGTACCCGGGGATTTCGCGACGTCATTCGGGATAATTGCCGCGGGAGGTACTTTACCTATCGCGCAATCCGCAATGGGAACCGCTACGAGATAGGGGTCCGTCAAAGGGATGGGCGCATCGTCGACGTGCGCCGCACTAGCCGACGGTGGTAACCTTTTCCTGCCGGGCACCCACGAATGCCGGCTACGACAAAGCGCGCCACGGCGAACCGGGCGGGCTGTGTTGATGTCCGAGCCATAGCCCGGACGAGTGAGGATGCATCCGGAGATCAATCCGGGCAGCGCATCGAACCTACGCTCTTAGCTACCCGTTGCCATCGCCATTGATTTGCGGGAGTATCCGCTCCGGCCCCTGAGGCCCGCGCAGTCTTCGATGATAGGACAATGCCATGCCTCTACGCTGTCTTCTGGCCGTCGCGGCCATCGCGATCCTTGCCCTTTCCGGGTGTGCAACCACCGGCTCGGGCGCAGGGAATACCACCTACGCAACTCCCGCGGGCATTGGCCCGGTTCGTGGGGCCGGCATTAACGGCTACTAAGCCTGGGCGAAGCTTCTAGGAGGCGATCCGCGCCTCGATCTCCCGATCGAGTGCGTATTTCAGTTTGTCCTTGACGCCGACCGACATGGACAGGACTTGGCGCGCCTTGAGGAAATCCATCACGCCGATGCGCCCGACTGCGGGGCGAAGGAAGATGTGCGGCGCCTGCAGCCGCAGCTTCAGGGAAATCGCGGTCTGCATCATCAGCTGGCCGGAGCCGAAGATACTTTCCATCCGGTTTGGAATGTGGGCGCCATCTCCTTCCGGCGCGCCTACGACGTCGATGCCGATGACGATGTCGGCGCGATCCATCAGGCATTCGTAAGGCACGGGATTGCTGATGCCGCCATCGATCATCACCCGACCGTGCAGCCGCACCGGCATGAAGACGGCGGGGATCGCGGAGGAAGCCGCCAGCGCCGGGAGCAGCGCTCCCCCGCTCGTCAGCACCTCGCACTGGCCGTAGTAATCGGTCGCCGTCACTGTCATCGGGATTGAGAGGTCCTCGAAGCGATCCGGCAGATCGGCGGGCAGGAAGGCTTTCAGGATACGCTCGAGATTGAACTGGCCGATGCGCACGCCGTTGGCAACGGCATCGCGCACCGTCTGCGGTCGCAGGCCCCACAGGCGGCTGACAACGGCAGCCTTGTTGCCGACCGTCATCATCACATGTTCGCGGATGGCTTCGCCGGTCATTCCGGCCGCCATCCCCGCGCCCATGATCGAGCCGATCGAGGATCCGGCAATCGCCACGGGGCGAATGCCGAGCTCATCCAGCGTTTCGATGATGTGGATGTGGGAGAGGCCGCGCGCGCCGCCTCCGCCGAAGGCAACAGCAACAGTGGGCATAGCTCGTGATGTGCCGCGTGGGGCAGGCAACTCGGTTTCCATCGTCCCTGCCTGCTGCACCGCTGCCCCCGATTTCCTCAGCCCTTATTCGGGCTGATAGCGGAAGAAATGAACCTTGGTATCGCCGAACGTTCGGTTTTCCAAAAACAGATAGGAAGGATCGACCGAAACGGCAACGTCTGCGCGTTCCTCAAGAACCGCAATCGCGCCCGGTTGCAGCCAACCGCCCTTGGCGGCGGCGGCCATCGCCTTTTCGCCGAGACCCTTGCCATAGGGCGGGTCGGCAAAAAGCATCTGGAACGGCTCGAGATTGCCGACGCTGCCGAGATCGGTCGCGTCGCGCCTCAGGATGCGCGTCCTGCCATGCAGGCCGAGCGCATCGATGTTTTCCCAAAGCAGGCCCCTGCCCTCGACACTGTTTTCGACGAATAGCGCATGGCGGCAGCCGCGGGAGACGGCTTCGAGGCCGACGGCGCCGGTGCCGGCAAAGAGATCCAGTATCCGGGTGCCGTCGACGCATTCCGGATAGGCATGGCTCAGAATATTGAACAGGCTCTCACGCGTCCGGTCGGCTGTCGGCCGGATGTCGTTTGACTTCGGTACGGCAAGCGGCCGTCCGCGAAATTCACCGCCGACGATCCGCACCGCGCGTCATTCCCTTTCCTTTCGGTCCACCCCGCGACGGCCCGCCCGAAGGCTTGCCACCGCCGCCCGGCCTGTCGCCCTTCGGCTTGCCGGAGAAATTCTTGCCGCCGCCGGGTTTGCCGCCGAAGCTCTTGCCGCGCGGCTTGTCACCAAAGGACTTGCCGGCCGGACGCTCCGAACGGGCCTCGCCCGAGAAGCTCTTGGCGCGAGGACGCTCGTCGCCCTCGGCGCGGGGGCGCCGATCGCCGCGTGGCTTGTCGCCAAACGGGCGGTCGCCACGGGGACGATCCCCAAATGAACGCGGACGCTCGTCACCCTCTTCGCGCGGCTTGTGATCCCCGCGAGGGCGGTCACCGAAGGGACGGTCGCCACGCGAAGGGCGATCGCCGTGCGGTCTGTCGCTGCGGGCGGGACGGTCGCCAAACGAACGTTCGCCGCGCGCCGGGCGGTCACCAAAGGACCGCTCACCGCGAGCCGGACGATCCCCGAAAGAGCGCTTCCGGCCGAAGCCCTCGTCGCCTTCATCCTTCGGCTTGCGAACGATCTCGCTGGAACGGATCCACTCGCCCTCGTCATCGCGGGCGCGGTTGATCTGAACGCGCGGCCGGTCGTCGCCGTGACTCGAGCGCTCGGGCTTTGCGGAACCCGGAGCCTCGCCGCGTTTGCGGGCGGTCTTCGCATTCTTCTCGGCCTTGGCGGCCGCCTTTTCGCCGAGCGGTCGGGCGCCCGGCGCCATCCAGACATTGGCGTTGCGGCGGCTGCCGAGCGCGGGGCGCTTCGGGCGATCATCGTCCATGCGGCCACCATCGCGACGGTCATCACGGCGGTCGTCCCGCTTGGTGTCGAGGCGGCTCAGCGCACGCTCGCGCTTGTCCTCAGGCTTGCGGGGGCGTTCGCGGCGCTCCGGCTTCGCTTCCGGCTCTTCCTCGGCAACAACAGCAGGCGTGTTGTAGATCGGCGCGTCGAAATTGGCCTTCGCGTCCTCGATCAGGCGCGGGCCGAGCTGGTCGCGCAAGGTGCGGCCACGCACTTCGACGACGTCGCGCTCCGGCAGGTCACCGAGCTGGAAGGGGCCGTAAGAAATGCGGATCAGACGGTTGACGTCGAGACCGAGCGCGCCGAGCACGTTCTTGATTTCGCGGTTTTTGCCTTCGCGCAGGCCCATGGTGAGCCAGACGTTCGAGCCCTGCGTGCGATCGAGGGTCGCTTCGATTGCGCCGTAGAGGACACCATCGACGGCAATGCCGTCCTTGAGCTTGTCCAGCGCGTCCTGGTCGATCTCGCCGTGGGCGCGCACGCGGTAGCGGCGTAGCCAGCCCGTCGTCGGCAGTTCCAGCGCGCGGGCGAGGCCACCATCGTTGGTCAGAAGCAGCAGACCCTCGGTGTTGATGTCGAGGCGGCCAATCGACATGACGCGCGGCAGGTCTTCCGGCAGGTTATCGAAAACCGTCGGCCGTCCCTCCGGGTCCATGTTGGTGGTCACGAGGCCAGCGGGCTTGTGATAAAGCCAGAGTCGTGTGCGCTCGATCCCGCGGATCGGAACGCCGTCCACCTCGATCTTGTCGGCCAAGGTGACGTTGACGACGGGCGTGTCGAGGAGCTTGCCGTTCAGCTTGACGCGGCCGTCCATGATCATGCGCTCGATATCGCGGCGCGATGCGACGCCGGCGCGCGCCATCACTTTCGAGATGCGCTCGGCCTTGGCATCGCCCTCGGCGACGTCGTCCGCCTCGGTCTCGACGAGCGCCTTTGCCGGCTTGGCACCGGATTTTGGGCCGGCATTGCGCGGGGATGGCTTGCCGCCTGGCCGTTTTGGCTTGTCTTTGAATGTCATTTGTTGTTTGCCTGCCTTTTCGGGCCTTCCTATCAGGTCGCGCCCCTGCGGTTAAGTGGAAATTGTCGGATCGTGAAGACAAATCAATTTATGGAGCTGGCGCTGGACCAGGCCCGCGCCGCCCGAGAGCGTGGCGAGGTGCCGATCGGAGCGGTTCTGGTGATTGACGGGGCCGTGGTCGCCGCGTCAGGCAACCGTACGCGCGAGCTTAACGACGTGACCGCCCATGCCGAAGTCGCCGTCATTCGAATGGCTTGCGAAGAGCTTGGTCAGGAACGGCTGACCGGCGCCGACCTCTACGTCACGCTGGAACCCTGTACGATGTGCGCGGCGGCCATATCCTTCGCGCGTATTCGCAGGCTCTATTATGGCGCGGAAGACCCTAAGGGTGGCGCCGTCGACAACGGCGTGCGCTTCTACCAGCAACCTACCTGCCATCACGCCCCGGACGTGTATTCCGGCTTGCAGGAAACGACATCCACCGAAATCCTTCGGACATTCTTCGCGCAGAAGCGGGATATGCCGTAACAGGAGCACGAAGATCGGGCCGCCCGCAGGATCTTCCTAGCCTGCCAGTTTCTGGACGCCTTGCTGATTGACAGGTGGGCAAAAGCAAAGCGGGGCTGACTGCCCCGCTTGAAACCTTACTGGAGGAAATTCCACCACTGCTTGCCGGTACCGGCGATCGCAGCTTCCTTTTTCTTCTTCTTCGCCTTCTTCAGCTCCGGTTCGCCGAGATCGTCCAGCTTTGCCGGATCGTCGACCGCGCGATATTCGGTTGGCGGATCCGAGATGTAGCGGCGATCTGTATAGGTACCCTTCTGGGCGGCGCGAGCCTCGCGATAAGCCTTGGTCTGGGCCTCAGTCGTTTGCCGACCACCTTCAACCTTGTCGCTTGCGAGCGGCGAGCGATAGTTCGGGTTGTCGCTGTTTTCGTCAGCTTCCTTGACCAGACGGGCGCGCGTTTCTTCCGGGGATTCGATCCACTGCGGATTATCCTTGCTGGCGATGGTCTGCTGCGGCTCGGCGAGGGTTTGCTTGGCTGCTGCGGACGGCAGAACGAGGCCCGGACGAGCGCTGTACTTGACGCCCTTGTTCTTCGGACCGTCGCCGGTGAGAGAAACGGACTGACCAATGTCGTCGGTCAGCTGTTCCATGGCGGTCTTGTCTGTTCCGTAGCGCGGGCTCCCCACGCAGCCGGAAATCAGCGAGCCGCCTGCCACGGCGACGGTCAGGCAGACGCCCAAACGGAACCAACGCGTTGATAACATGAAAACCCTTCCAGCCATGCCGGTGCAATCTTCGCCCTACCGGACATTCGTCCCCCTGACGCAAAAATCCGGCCATTTTCAGGCAGCTTTTACCGGATGAACCACCGTTAGGCAATTCACCCGGCAATATTCTTCAGTTTTGCACCGATAGTTCGCGCAATGCAGCCGCATCACGGGCCGAGACGTCCGGATAGGCGGGATCGGAGCCGACATCCGTGGTGATCCGCCAGGAGCGAGCGCACTTGGTGCCTTCGGCCAGTTTCGGCTCGACGCTGACACCTGAAACCTCGAGTAGACGGAAGGCATCTGCCGGTCCTTCGGCGCTGTCTACGACGATGCCCGAAGTGATGCAGATTTCCTCGAAGTCCTGACCCTCAAGTGCCTTCAGGAGCTCCGCATCGGCGACGTGGACAACCGGGGCAGCCTCCAGCGAAGAGCCGATGCGCTTGTCCTTGCGCTCGATTTCCAACGCGCCGGTAACGACCGTACGAACGGCGCGGATCTTCTTCCACTTCTCGGCGAGTGCCTCGTTCTTCCATTCGGCCGGAATGGTCGGGAACAGCTCGAGGTGAACCGATACAGCCGAAGAATTGCGCGACAGCCAGGCCTCTTCCGTCGTAAACGGCAGCATCGGCGCCAGCCAGGTCACCATGCATTCGAAGATGGTGCGAATGACATGCAGGGCCGAACGACGGCGCAGGCTCGACGGCGCATCACAGTAGAGCGCATCCTTGCGGACGTCGAAGTAGAAGGCCGACAGCTCGACGTTGGCGAAGTCGATGAGCGCGCGGGCAATCTTCTTGAACTCGAAGGCGTCGTAGCTTTCGCGGACGAGCTGATCGAGTTCCGCCAGACGATGCAGCATCAGCTGCTCGAGTTCCGGCAGATCGGCAAGCGCAATAACCTCGCCCTTGTCGTGTGCCAGCGTGCCGAGCATCCAGCGGATCGTGTTGCGCAGCTTGCGATAGGCGTCGATATTCGTCTGAATGATCGCCTTGCCGAGGCGCTGGTCTTCCCAATAGTCCGTCGTCATGACCCAAAGACGGAGGATGTCTGCGCCGGCATCCTTCATCACCTCCTGCGGGGTGACGGTGTTGCCCTTGGACTTCGACATCTTTTCGCCCTTCTCATCCATGGTGAAGCCATGGGTGACGACGGCATTGTAAGGCGCACGGCCGCGCGTCGCGCAGCTTTCCAGCAGTGACGAGTGGAACCAGCCACGGTGCTGGTCCGATCCCTCGAGATAGACATCGGCCGGCCATTTCAGGTCGGGACGATCTTCCAGCGTGAAGGTGTGGGTCGAGCCCGAGTCAAACCAGACGTCGAGGATGTCCATCACCTGCGTCCAGGGCTGATTCGCCTTCTCGCCCAGGAAGCGCTCGCGAGCACCATTGGCGAACCAGGCATCGGCGCCCTCGTTCTCGAAGGCTTTCAGGATGCGGGCGTTGACGGCATCATCCTGCAGGATGCCGCCGTCATCATCGACGAACAGGCAGATCGGCACGCCCCAGGCGCGCTGACGCGACAGGACCCAATCGGGGCGCTGTTCGATCATGGCGCGCAGGCGGTTCTGGCCGGCTCCCGGCACAAAGCGGGTTGCGTCGATCGCGTTCAATGCGCGCGAACGCAGCGTCGAGCCGTCGCCGAGTTCCTTGTCCATGTAGACAAACCACTGCGGCGTGTTGCGGAAGATGACCGGCTTCTTCGAACGCCAGGAATGCGGATAGGAGTGCTTGAGGCGGCCGCGCGCAAACAGCGCATGGCGACCGATCAGCCCCTTGATGACACGCTCGTTGGCATCGCCCTTCTTGCCCTTGTCGTCGATGACGCGAGCAGCACCGCCCTCGGCGTCCGGACCGAAGCCGGGCGCGTCGGCCGTGAAGAAGCCGGCATCGTCGACCGGGAACGGGATCGCGGACGAAATGCCGCGCGCTTCGAGTGCCCGGGCGTTGTCCATCCAGGCGTCAAAGTCTTCGCGACCATGGCTCGGCGCGGTGTGGACGAAGCCGGTGCCCGTCTCGTCGGTGACATGATCGCCGTCGAGGAGCGGCACTTCAAAGTGATAGCCACCGCCAAGGCCATGCAGAGGGTGTGCGCAGGTGATCGCGGAAAATTCCGCCGCCGCGACATCGCGGACGAACTTGAGGGTCACCTTCGCCTTCGCGGCCGACTCTTCTGCGAGACGCTTGGCGAAGATCAGCCGTTCACCGGGCTGCGGTCCGAAGTCGTTCTCGGCCGTTTCGACCTCGTAGAGGCCGTAGCTATACCGCGAGGAATAGGCGATCGCGCGGTTGCCCGGGATCGTCCACGGCGTCGTCGTCCAGATCACCACGAAGGCGTCCTTGAGTTCGTTGGGGCCGTCAGCCACCGGGAACTTCACCCAGATCATGTCGCTTTCGACATCGGCGTATTCGACTTCGGCTTCCGCGAGCGCCGTGCGCTCGACGACCGACCACATGATCGGCTTGGAGCCGCGATAGAGCTGGCCGGACTTCGCGATCTTCAGGAGTTCGCCGGCGATGCGCGATTCAGCGTGGAAGTTCATCGTGGTGTAGGGGTTGTCGAAGTCTCCCTCGATGCCGAGGCGCTTGAATTCCTCCGACTGCACCTTGATCCAACTGGCGGCAAAGTCACGGCATTCCTGGCGGAATTCGTTGACCGGAACCTCGTCCTTGTTCTTGCCCTTCTCGCGGTACTTTTCCTCGATCTTCCATTCGATCGGGAGGCCATGGCAGTCCCAGCCGGGAACGTAGTTGGCGTCGAAACCGCGCATCTGGAACGAGCGGTTGATGACGTCCTTGAGAATCTTGTTCAGCGCGTGGCCGATGTGGATGTTGCCGTTGGCATAGGGAGGGCCATCGTGGAGCACGAACTTTTCGCGGCCGGCGGCGGAAGCGCGCAACTTCTTGTAGAGGCCCATCTGCTGCCAGCGGGCAACGGTTTCCGGCTCCTTCTGCGGCAGACCGGCGCGCATCGGGAAGTCTGTTTCCGGCAGATAGAGGGTCTTCGAATAGTCAACTTTTTCGGCTGTATCGGTCATGTCTAGCAATCGTCTCTAGGCGCCACGGGAGCGGGCGCAACGGGCTTGAAAATTGGTGACGGAGGCGCTCGTCGTCCAAGCGCCGAAAACCCGGACCTTCCGGCCGCTTAGCGCGCGCGGAAGGCCGGGCCGATAATTCGTATCGTGATCGCCAGCCGGAACTTGTTCATCGCGCCGGTTCATAGGCGCTTTTGCAGAGAAAAGGAAGAGGGATTCCATGAGGTCATCGCATGGAAAAGCCGCGAACTTGCCCGCCCGCGGCTTCTGTTTTCGGGGGACGATCAGGCGCGCGCCGTCACTTTTGCCGGGATCAGCACATTGACGATGACGGCGACGATGACGTTCAACGCCAATGCCAGCAGGCCGATATAGACGGTAAACGAGGTCTCTCCGATGGTGACAGGCTGCAGCGGTTTCAGGCCGTTGATCCAGACGAAGAGCGTGCCACCGAAGAAGCCGACGAACCAGCCTGCGATCAGACCGGGCGCGCGGAACCAATTGGTGTAGAGGCCGAAGACCAGCGCCGGAAACGTCTGGAGGATCCAGACGCCGCCGAGAAGCTGAAGGTCGAGCGCGAATTGGGTCGGCAGGAAAAGGATGACAAGAAGCGCGCCGACCTTGACAACGAGCGACGTCACCTTCGCGACCTTTGCCTCGCCGGCATCCGTCACCTGAGGATTGACATAGGCCTTCCAGAAATTGCGGGTGAAGAGGTTGGACGCGCCGATGCTCATCACCGCCGCCGGTACCAGCGCACCGATCGCAATCGCCGCGAAGGCGAAGCCCGCGAACCAACTCGGGAACAGCGTCTGGAAGAGCGCCGGCACGACATCGTTGGCGTTGTCCAGCTTCAAGCCTGCGGCATGTCCCATGTAGCCGAGCAGTGCCAGAAGGCCGAGCAGCAGTGTATAGGCCGGCAGCAACGCAGCATTCTTGCGGATGGTGTTGCCGCTGTTGGAGGCGAAGATGCCAGTCAGCGTATGCGGATACATGAAGGCCGCAAGCGCCGAGCCGAGGGCCAGCGTCGCGTAGGCGACATACTGGTTGGGCTGAAGAAGCAGGCTGCCGGAGCCCTTTGCCTGGAACGCGGCATCAGCGGCAGCAAAGACATTGGCATAGCCGCCAAGCTTCGAGGGAATGAGCGCCACGGCGGCGATCACCACGATGTAGATCATGATGTCCTTGACGAAGGCGATCAGTGCCGGCGCCCGCAGGCCAGCCGAATAGGTGTAGAGCGCCAGCACAATGAAGGCGATCGCCAGCGGTACCTCGCCATGCAGCCCCAGCGCCTTCAGCGCGGCGGTCATGCCGACGAGCTGCAGCGCGATGTATGGCATCGTGGCGATGACACCGGTTACAGCGACGGCAAGCTCCAGCCCGCGCGAACCAAATTGGCCGTGAACCACGTCACCGGCGGTCACGTAGCCGAAGTCTTTCGCCCGCTGCCAAAGGAGCGGCATGACCATGAAGACGAAGGGATAGACAATAATGGTGTAGGGCAGCGCGAAGAAACCGTAGGCGCCAACCGTATAGACCAGCGCCGGAACAGCGATGACCGTGTAGGCGGTGTAGAAGTCGCCGCCGACCAGAAACCAGGTGATCCAGATGCCGAAGCTGCGGCCACCAAGGCCCCACTCGTCGATATGGGCAAGCGTCTTCGGCCTTCGCCAGTGGGTGGCGACAAACCCCATCACCGTGACGAGCACGAAGAAGAAAACGAAGACGGCAAGCGCGGTGGTGTTGAGTTCAGTCGTCATTGCGCATGCTCCGGTAGGCGATCCAGGTCAGGAAAGCGGTAACCGGCACCCAGGCGAGCTGATACCAGTAGAAGAATGGGAAACCGAAGAGAACCGGGTCGTGAAAGTTGTAGAAGGGAACCCAAAGGAGCCCGATATAGGGAATGATGAGCAGCCAGCAGGCTGCTGTTCCAAACCTTTTATCCATTTGATGATTGCCTTTCGGTGCTTGGGGGCGCAGCGAATCCGCGTCTAATCAAACAGATGACATAGACCCCTGCCCCCACACGGCAACGGCCGTCGTCCCGAAAGGGCCGCAATTTTCGAAAGCGTCTGAACCTTCAGGCGAAGCAGATCTTGCGGTCGAGCTCGCCGAGCGGCTGTACGCCTGTCAGCAGCGCACTCGCCTCCTCCTTGTCGCGGTTCATCTGCTCCACGAGGGGGTCGAGGCCATCGAACTTCAGTTCCGGGCGCAGATAGCCGAGGAAGGACACGGAGCAGAGCTGCCCGTAGAGGTCGCCGCTGAAATCGAAGAGATACGTCTCGAGCAGTGGCGCGCCATTGTCGGTGACCGTCGGTCGGCGACCGTAGCTGGCGACACCATCATAGAGCGTCCCATCGGCAAGGCGGAAGCGCACGGCATAGATGCCCGCCTGAATGTCTGCTTCGGCGGGCAACCGCATATTCGCGGTCGGAAAGCCGAGCTGACGGCCAAGCTTCTCGCCGCCGATGACTTCCGCTTCCACCGTATAGTGATAGCCGAGCATCGCCGCCGCCTCGCTGACATTGCCATCCCTCAACAATTCGCGAACGTGGCTCGAGGAGACGACGTCGGTATTCTCGTCACGAAACGCGTCGATCAGCGTCACGCCAAAGCCGTATTTCTGGCCGGCATCCATCAGGAAGGCCGGGCCGCCTTCCCGGCCGCGGCCGAAATGAAAGTTGAAGCCGGTCACGACCTCGGATGCGCTGAGCCAATCCTTGAGGATCGAATGGATGAAATCGTCCGCCGAGCGCTGTGAGAACTCCCGGTCGAAGGGATATTCGATGACGGCATTGAAGCCGATCGCTTCGAGGATGCGCGCCTTGAGCGGCGCCGGCGTCAAGCGAAAGACCGGCTGCTCCGGGCGGAAGACAGTGCGGGGATGTGGCTCAAACGTCAGGACCAGTGCCGGAATGCCCCGCTGCCTCGATATCTCCAAGGCCCGGTTGAGCACGGACTGATGGCCCCGATGCACACCGTCGAAGTTGCCGATGGCAATCACGCCGCCATGCAGATGGGCCGGCAGGGGTTCGCGGGTTTCGTTGCGGTGAAAAACGGTCATCGGCTGGCTTTTCTCTTGCGAGGCTCGTTATGCGAGGCGGGGCATCCACCACTTCGGCGTCGCTCTTTCGCGCTCCAGATAGGCGGTGAGGATCGCCTCGTCGGTCACTCCATTCAGCGTATATTCCGTCGCGTGGATGCCGCCGCTGATATAGAGGAGATCAAGCCCGTAATCGAGAGCGCCGCGAACATCGGTCGGCATACCGTCTCCGATCGCAAGCACACGGTTCAGCGGAAAGTCCCCGTGGGCTTCGCGGGCGGCAGATAGCACGGCCTCGTAGATCGGCTTGTGCGGCTTGCCGGCAATGCGCGTTTGGCCACCGAGCTGATTGTAATATGCCGCCATCGCGCCGGCGCAGGGGATGATCTTGTGGCCGCGCTCGACAACCAGATCGGGATTGGCACAGATCATCGGCACGCCACGCGCCTGAAATGCCTTCAGCATCTTGGTGTAGTCTTCCGGGGTCTCGGTTTCGTCGTCGAAGAAGCCCGTGCAGACGACCGAGTCCGCATCCTTGGCCTCGACGCGCTCGACACCAAGGCCCTCGATGATCGCCTCGTCGCGATCCGGTCCAAGCAGAAATACCTTCTTCGGACCCTCGGCGATCAGGCCCCGCGTGACGTCGCCCGATGTGACGATGCGGTCATAGGCGCCATCCTGGATGCCGATCTGGCGAAGCTGCGTCACGACCTGCGGAGCGATGCGCGGCGAATTGGTGATGAGAACGACGGTTAGCCCCTCGCCGCGCGCTGCTTCCAGCGCCGCAGCCGCCTTGGGAAAGGGATCGACTCCATTGTGCAAGACGCCCCAGACATCGCAGAACACCGCGTCGTAGTGGCTGGTGATTTCTGCAAAGTTCTCGATCCGCTTGGCCATTCCGATTTCCCGCTGTCGTTAAGTCAAGGTGACATCGCAAAGGCATGCCGGGATGGCAAGGCATTTTGCAGTGAGCAACGGCAAAAAACTGTGCTCGTCGATTAGAGAAGGGCCTCGCCCGTTTTGATTAGCAGGCCTGCGGCAGTCGACACAGCAAGTATCGTCAGGAGGCCCTTCTCGAATCGGAAGAGCATCACGCACGCCATTACAAAGATCCCAAGCGCCGCGATATCGAGGGTCCGCCACTCCGGCCATGCGACGCTGACGATTGGCAGACCGGTTTTCCCGGACAGGAGTGCGGCACGGCCAACTTCGGCGAAGAGCACGTGCAGACCGAACCAAAGGGCAAGGTTGAGGATGACGCCGACTACCGCCGCGGTGATCGCCGAAAGGGCCGACGAGAGGTTTTCGTTGCTGCGCAGCTTCTCGATGTAGGGAGCCCCGGCGAAGATCCAGATGAAGCTCGGCACGAAGGTCGCCCAGCCGGCGAGGAAAGCACCAAGGAAGCCCCCGGCAAGCGGCGCCATGGCGAGCGGGTTGCGATAGCCGGCGAGAAATCCGACAAAACAGAGAACAAGAACAAGTGGCCCGGGCGTCGTCTCGGCAAGTGCCAGTCCATCGAGTATCTCGGCCGGCTGAAGCCAGGCGTAATGGCCGACGGCGACCTGGCCGACATAGGAGAGGACGGCGTACGCGCCTCCGAAGGTGATGACGGCCATCTTGGAGAAGAAGATGAAGACCGCGCCGAAAACATTGGTTTCGCCGCTCAGGGTTTCGGCGATCAGGTCCGTCGGTACATCGAGGCCGCGAATGAAAAAGAGTGGCGACTGCCAGACAAGGATCCAGAACACGAGCACCACAAGAGGCCTTGCGATCACATGCGTCGTAACCGCGGGAAAATGCGTGCGCGAAGAGGCTTGCGGCAAGACCGGCGCTGCCAATCGACGCTTGGAATACTTCATCCATAACAAGCCTGCTGCTGCGGCCAGGATGATAACCAGAGGAAACGGCAAGTTCAGGAAGAAGAGAGCCAGGAACGACGCTCCGGCCACATAATAATGAAAGCGCTCCCTCAGCGCTCGGCGCCGCACCCGGAGCAAGGCCTCGATGACGATTGCCAAAACGACAGCCTTTGCTCCGAAGAAAAGCGCGGGAAGCCACGCGGCCTCCTGAAAGACGGCGTAGAGGCTCGACAGCATCAGGATGACAAGGAAGCCCGGCAATACAAACAACAAGCCGGCAATGAGGCCGCCGCGCACGCCGTGCATCAGCCAGCCGATATAGGTGGCCAGTTGCTGAGCCTCCGGGCCAGGCAGCAGCATGCAGAAATTCAATCCGTGCAGGAAGCTCTCCTCGGAAATCCAGCGCTTCTCATCGACAATCGTCGTGTGCATCAGGGCGATCTGACCGGCCGGCCCGCCGAAGCCCAAGCAGCCGATGCGCGCCCATACACGCGCCGCCTCCCCAAGTGTCGGTACCGCTATGATTTCGTCCGCCGCGATCGTTTTGTTCACGGTTGCCGCCCCCTGCCCCAAGCTGCTCGATACCATCGGCGTGTATGCGCGGCAATCCTGACGCCACTCGCCCCGCGGGTGCCGCAAACGTTCCGGGGATACAAAAGCTCTCCAGCTTCAGGACGTTCGGAAATCTCGGAGAGAACGCAACCTGTCGCACTTCCGACAAGGATTTGCTGTTAAGGCTGTTTGTGAGGACGGAGAAGAAAAATTGCGGCCGTTCTTGACTCCCCGTTGGGCCACTCCTAAATGCTGCCTCGCTAGCACTCACCAAGCACGAGTGCTAACACCCATCCGTGCGGGCCGCTCTCGGCCTGCGAGTGTCATTTGATCGAGGGATTAGACAATGGCAAGCACCAATTTCCGCCCCCTTCACGATCGCGTCGTTGTCCGTCGCGTTGAGTCCGAAGAAAAGACCAAGGGCGGCATCATCATTCCCGACACCGCCAAGGAAAAGCCGCAGGAAGGCGAAATCGTCGCCGTCGGTTCCGGCGCTCGTGACGAGTCCGGCAAGGTCGTCGCTCTCGACGTCAAGGCTGGCGATCGCGTTCTGTTCGGCAAGTGGTCCGGCACTGAAGTCAAGATCAACGGCGAAGACCTTCTGATCATGAAGGAAGCCGACATCATGGGCATCATCGGCTAATCAGCCGTTTTTCCCCTTTCCGATTTTAGCTACGGGCCCATAGCCCGGACAACTCGAATTCAGGAGTTTCAATCATGGCAGCTAAAGAAATCAAATTCGGCCGCACCGCGCGCGAAAAGATGCTGCGTGGCGTCGACATTCTCGCTGACGCAGTGAAGGTAACGCTCGGCCCGAAGGGTCGTAACGTCATCATCGACAAGTCCTTCGGCGCTCCGCGCATCACCAAGGACGGCGTTTCGGTCGCCAAGGAAATCGAACTGGAAGACAAGTTCGAAAACATGGGCGCCCAGATGGTCCGCGAAGTTGCTTCGAAGACCAACGACATCGCCGGCGACGGCACGACGACCGCAACGGTTCTCGCTCAGGCGATCGTTCGCGAAGGCGCCAAGGCTGTTGCAGCCGGCATGAACCCGATGGACCTGAAGCGCGGCATTGACCTCGCTGTTGCTGAAGTCGTGAAGGATCTCCAGGCCAAGGCCAAGAAGATCAACACCTCGGAAGAAGTTGCCCAGGTCGGCACGATCTCCGCAAACGGCGAAAAGCAGATCGGTCTCGACATTGCTGAAGCAATGCAGAAGGTCGGCAACGAAGGCGTTATCACCGTCGAAGAAGCCAAGACCGCTGAAACCGAACTCGAAGTCGTCGAAGGCATGCAGTTCGACCGCGGCTACCTCAGCCCGTACTTCGTCACCAACCCGGAAAAGATGATCGCTGATCTCGAAGACGCCTTCATCCTCCTGCACGAGAAGAAGCTCTCGAACCTCCAGGCCATGCTCCCGGTTCTCGAAGCTGTCGTTCAGACCGGCAAGCCGCTCCTCATCATCGCTGAAGACGTCGAAGGCGAAGCTCTTGCTACGCTCGTCGTCAACAAGCTGCGTGGCGGCCTGAAGATTGCTGCTGTCAAGGCTCCTGGCTTCGGCGATCGCCGCAAGGCCATGCTCGAAGACATCGCGATCCTCACGGGCGGCACTGTCATCTCCGAAGACCTCGGCATCAAGCTCGAGTCGGTTACCCTCGACATGCTCGGCCGCGCCAAGAAGGTTTCGATCTCCAAGGAAAACACGACGATCGTCGACGGTTCGGGCGCCAAGTCCGACATCGAAGGCCGCGTTGCCCAGATCAAGGCCCAGATCGAAGAAACCACCTCCGACTACGACCGCGAAAAGCTGCAGGAGCGTCTTGCTAAGCTCGCTGGTGGCGTTGCAGTCATCCGCGTCGGCGGTTCGACGGAAGTCGAAGTGAAGGAAAAGAAGGACCGCATCGACGACGCGCTCAACGCGACGCGCGCTGCTGTTCAGGAAGGTATCGTACCGGGCGGCGGCGTTGCCCTGCTGCGTTCCTCCGCCAAGATCTCCGTCAAGGGCGAGAACGACGACCAGGAAGCTGGCATCAACATCGTTCGCCGCGCTCTGCAGGCTCCGGCCCGTCAGATCGCCGAGAACGCTGGTGACGAAGCATCGATCGTTGTTGGCAAGATCCTCGAGAAGGGTCAGGACAACTTCGGTTACAACGCCCAGACCGGCGAATACGGCGACATGATCGCCATGGGTATCGTCGACCCGGTCAAGGTTGTTCGCACGGCTCTGCAAGACGCAGCTTCGGTTGCTTCGCTGCTGATCACCACCGAAGCCATGATCGCCGAGCTGCCGAAGAAGGACGCTCCGGCTGGCATGCCGGGCGGCATGGGCGGCATGGGCGGCATGGACATGATGTGATAGGCGAAAGCCTATCGCTGAAGCGTCCATAAAGCTTCACCGATCTATCTCCTGGTTTTCCCGGAAATAGGAAGGGCGGTCTTCGGACCGCCCTTTTTCGTTCCGGCGCATGATTCGCCAGGTGAGCTTTTTCAATCGTCAGGTGAAACGTTTAACCGCATATCTGAATGCGCCTCGCATTCGGCGAAGCTTTCGCAGAGCTTGTGAGCCTGCATTATTTCTTCCAAAAGCTGTGTTATCCGTTCGCTGCAATTTTATGCACATTTCAGAGCTCAGGAGAGCATTGAAACCGGTTACACTTCGGCAGCTGCGCATTTTTTTGCTCTTTTTCGCGTCCCCCATACTTTCACGGTTGTTTTTCCACTCACAGTAGCGATCGGCATTATGCAAAAAGCGGATTGCCGTTTGCATGAAAGTGCCTATAAATCCCCTCGCATTCGGCGCGTGTCATCAGCCGATGGGTCACGATGCGCATCGATCCTGGCCACGAGAATGCGACGTAGGATTCGGGACAACCCCCTCCCGAAAAATATATTAGAAGTTGAGTAACGCCCCCGTGAAATTGGAAGCGGTTCCGTGAGAAGAACCGGCAATCCAGACCCCATTTCCCGGTCGCCCGAGCATGATGCGCGGTGCAACATGAACCTGCTCATTTTTGCCGGACGTGCGGCGGGGGAAGCCGCACCTACGCTGGGGAAAAATTTGTTCAAAATCGCGAGAACCAACGCCGCGGCACCGCTTATGCCGGGCTCACTGGATATCAGCAATCATGATCCTGAAATGCTGGCGCAGTTTTCCATTTCGGAAACCTGGGTCGGAGACCTGTCCAGCGGCGTGATCCGCCTCAAGGAATGGAGCGCCCTGCTGCACGGACTCCCGGCGCGGGTATGCGGGCTTCTGAGCCTCATGCGCTGCTACGATCCGAAGGATCACGATCACATCCTGGAACTCTTCGAGCAGGCTGCGACGCTCTCCTCATCCTTCTGTTTCTCGACCACCATCATGATGTCGAATGGCTTCCGTCAGCCGTTGTTCTGCATGGGCGAGTCGAACGGCCACGACGATGCTAATCACGGCAGCATGCTCGGTGTTTTCATCTTCCCTCGTTTCAAGACGAATACCGGCGGCGAGTTTGCCAGGCGCCAATAGACGCTCCCGCACATGAAAAAAGCCGGCCTTTTGGACCGGCTTTTTGCATATTTGCCTCAGATTTACGCAGGCCGTGCCGGGATATTCAACCCCTTTTCCGAGGCCGGCCGGGCGATGCAGCGCTCTAGCCAGTCCATCACGGCCGGGAAGCTCTTATAATCCAACACCTCACGCCCGCCGTAGAAGATGTCTGCACCGCGGAGCCACGGGAAAGTGGCGATATCGGCGATCGTGTAGAGATCGCCCATGATCCACTGGCGACCCTGGAGGCGTGCTTCCAGTACGCTCAGAAGCCGCTTTGATTCGTCGCGGTAGCGCTCCATCGGATACGAGTTGTTGGCAACCTTATCGGCCGCGAATTTGTAGAAGTGCCCGAACTGTCCGAACATCGGTCCGATACCGGCCATCTGGAAGAAGACCCACTGGATCGTCTCGTAGCGCCCGGCTGTATCTGATGGAATGAGTTTGCCTGTCTTCTCTGCCAAATAGAGCAGGATGGCACCGGATTCGAAAATGCCGATCGGCTTTCCATCGGGGCCATTGGGATCGATGATTGCCGGGATGCGGCCATTGGGATTGAGCGATACGAATTCCGGCGACTTCTGGTCGTTCGTGCTGAACGAGATCAGATGCGGTTCATAGGACAAGCCAAGCTCTTCAAGCGCAATCGATATCTTCACGCCGTTCGGGGTTGGCAACGAGTAAAGCTGGATGATATCCGGGTTCGCTGCTGGCCAGCGCGTCGTGATCGGAAATGCGGAAAGATCTGCCATCGGGGTCTCCATCTTGGGCGGCCGACCATAAAAGAGGCGCACCATCGATGGCAAGCCGACTTCGCCAAGATCGGTCGTTCAATAATAGAGAACGAAGTGTCCCTTTCCGTCTATCTTTCCACAACAGCAAAAAAAGGCGACAAAGTGGCATCCGAGGTTGCAACCGTGCCGGGGCACAACAACCTCAAACGCCATTCAACGGAGACAACGTTCATGTCGAATACCAACAATATTGTCATTCTTGTCGCTCGCGTCCTCTTGTCGTTCATGTTCATCCTTGCCGGCTTCGGCAAGCTGACCGATCCGGCTGGAACCGCTGGCATGATCGCCGGTGCTGGTCTTCCGGCGTCGACTGCCCTGACCTATCTCGCAGGCGCCTTTGAATTTGTAACTGGCCTCGCGGTTCTCGTCGGCTACCAGACGAAGACCGTCGGCTGGCTGCTCGCCGCCTTTTGTATCTTCACCGCTGTCGTCTTCCACCTGCCGACGGTCAACGTTCCGGATTTCCCGGCTGCCGCTCTCGGCTGGATCAACGCCCTGAACCAGATCATGGTCATGAAGAACTTCACGCTGGCCGGCGCTTACATCTTCCTCGCCATTGTCGGCCCGGGCCTCTACTCGCTCGACGCACGCCGCGGCGCCTACGCAGTCGCCTAAGCGATCAAGCATCCTCCCAAGCATGAAAAACCCGCCGTCACCAGACGGCGGGTCTTTTCGTGTGTTGATTTGGCGATGGTCAGAGTGCCGAGCGAACGGCGTCGATCAGCCGCTGAACGGTCGCGTCGTTCGCGTGGCTTTCCTTGCGTGCCCTGACGAAGCAGGCCTGGGAGCGAAGGATGACGCCGTCGGACAAGATCTTCAGGTTGTTCGCGCGAAGAGTCGAACCAGTCGAGGTGATGTCGACGATGATATCGGCCGATCCCGAGGCAGGCGCCCCTTCCGTTGCCCCAAGGCTTTCGACGATCCGGTAGAGCTGGATGCCGTGCTGGCTGGAGAAGAATTGCTGCGTCAGCCGCCAGTATTTCGTGGCAATCGCCAGGCGCCGGCCGTGACGGGCGCGAAAGTCGGAAGCAACATCGCCGAGATCGGCCATAGTGTCGACGTCGAGCCAGATTTCAGGAACGGCAACCACGACATCGGCATGGCCGAATCCGAGACGCGCGCAGATCTCGACACGCTTGTCCGCCTCCGCCAGGCCCTCGCGGACAAGGTCTTCGCCGGTGACACCGAAATCGACGGTGCCGCTGCCAAGTTCACGGGAAATCTCGGAGGCGGAAAGGAAGGCAACTTCGACGTCGTCCCAACCTTCGACGCGTCCGCGATAGGAGCGATCGTTGCCGACAGCGGTGATCCTGATCCCGGCGCGTTCGAAGATCGCCGAGGCATCGTCCTTCATCCGGCCCTTGGAGGGCAATGCGATGGTAATCGTCATCATACGGCCCTCTCGGCTTCGATGCGATCCAGCCAGAGCGAGAAGCCGACGGCGGGAATGCGTTCCTTGGCGCCCAGGAAGGTCATCAGGCGATCGAAACGGCCCCCACCGGCGAGAACCGCCGACGTGCCCTGGACGCCGATCTCGAAAACCAGGCCGGTGTAGTAATCCAGCGGACGCCCGAAGGCTGCGCGGTAATCGATCAGCGCCAAATCGACGCCGGCATTGGCCAGAGCGGCCACGCGGCCGTCGAAACGCGCCAGCGCGTTGCCGAGCTTGAGGCCCGCGGCATCGGCAAAACCGGCCAAGGCCGCCGAAGCATTGATCAGCGGTACGTTCAGCGACAGGAATTCTTCCAGCACACGGAAGGCCGCATCATCGAGGCGCGTTTCGGAGAGGATCAGCTTTTCCTTCAGACGGCGCGCGATTTCGAGCGGCGAACGGCTGGCATTCGTCGAATAGCCCGTCGCCTGCATCGTCGCATCTATTTGTGCAACAAGTGCTGCTTCATCGTCGGCGGCAATCAGATGTGCCATCTCGTCACTCAATCCAGTTACGAACTGAGGGCTGACGAGGCTTGCCAGCAGAGCTTCGAGCTGGCTCATGTTGCCGAAGGCATGGATCAGGCGCTTCTGCCAGCCGAGCGGCAGGCCAAGCGCCTGCACCACTGCTTCGAAGACAGCCTGATCGCCGAGTGTCACCGCAAGACGCTTGCCGGGAACGACGCGCTCCAGCACGCCGATCGCATCGCCGATCGCACGCGCGTCGGCAGCGGCAATATTGATGTCGCCAAGATCCTCGATCCCGGCTTGATAGAACTCGTTGCCGCCTTCACGCCGCTGGCGGAAAACTTCGCCGAGATAGGAATAGCGCTTCGGCGTGCCGGTCGCGCTCTCGATGTGGCGCAGGCAGACGGGGATCGTGAACTCCGGCCGCAGGCAAAGGCTGGCGCCCGTCTCGCTTTCGGTCATGAAAATGCGCCGGCGAAGATCCTCGCCGGCGATGTCAAGAAATGGTTCGGCCGGCTGGATGACGGGCGTATCTACCCGCTCCGTCTTTCGCGCCGCAAACTCTGAGAGGAGCTCGCCGGAGAAGTCCGGCAGGTTGATCAGGGCCATCTCAGCCCGCCCTGTTGCGGTCTTCGGCCTGCGCCGCCAGAATTTCCTTCACCTTGGCGACGAGGTCGCCTTCGGCAACTGTCTCCTGTGCGACGCGCGCTTCGCGCCAGCTGGCGTTGTCCTCGATCTCGCCGGACAGGCGCTTGCCTTCGATCAGGTCCTTGATCTGCACGACGCCCTGCGCCCGCTCGTCACCGCCCTGGATAATGGCGACGGGGCAGCCGCGGCGGTCGGCGTATTTCAGCTGATTGCCGAACTTCTTCCAGTTGCCCTGGAACATCTCGGCGCGGATGCCAGCCTTGCGCAATTCCTGCGTCATGTGCTGGTAGCGGCCCATCGACTCGACATCGCCGTCCATGACAGTGACCAGAACCGGCTCGATGACCTCGGCCTGGCCGAGCTTGCCGAGGTTCTTCAGCGCCGTCATCAGACGAGAGACGCCAATCGAGAAGCCAGTGGCCGGCACGGGCTGGCCCATGAAGCGGGACACGAGACCGTCGTAGCGACCGCCGCCACCGACGGAACCGAAGACGACCTTCTCGCCCTTCTCGTTAGTCACGTCGAAGAGGAGCTCGGCTTCGTAAACCGGGCCGGTGTAATATTCGAGGCCGCGAACAACCGAGGGGTCGATCTTGACGCGATCCGACTGATAGCCGGCGCTTCGCACCAATGCGCCGATGAAGTTCAGCTCCTCGACGCCTTCCGCACCCTTGGACGTTCCGGCAACCAGCTCGGCAAGCTGCCCAGCGCTTTCGGTATAGTCCTTGATCCCGACGAAGAAGAGAACCTTGTCGATCTGTCCCTGGTCGAGACCAGCACCCTTGGTGAAGTCGCCAGACTCGTCCTTGCGGCCGGGACCAAGCAGGAGAGCAACGCCCTCGAGACCGAACTTGTCGAGCTTGTCGATGGCGCGTAGCACGTTGAGGCGCTGGCCGGCCTTGTCATCGCCGCCGAGACCGATTGCTTCGAGAACACCGTCGAGAACTTTGCGGTTGTTGACGCGGATCACGTAGTCGCCGCGCTTGATGCCGAGGGCTTCCAGCGTATCGGCCATCATCATGCACATTTCCGCATCGGCCTGCACGCCCGGCGCACCGACCGTATCGGCGTCGAACTGCATGAACTGGCGGAAGCGACCGGGGCCCGGCTTCTCATTGCGGAAGACATAGCCGGCGCGATAGGTCCGGTACGGCAGCTGGATCTCGTTGAAATTCTCGGCAACATGACGGGCGAGCGGCGCCGTCAGGTCGTAGCGCAAGGACATCCACTGCTCGTCGTCGTCCTGCAGCGAGAAGACGCCCTCGTTCGGCCGGTCGGCATCCGGCAGGAACTTGCCGAGCGCGTCGGTGTATTCGAAGAGCGGCGTTTCGACAGGATCGAAACCATAATGCTCGTAGACTTCCCGGATCTTCGCGGTCATTTCGTTGACGGCGCGAATGTCGGCTGCCGAACGATCGACGAAGCCGCGGGGAAGTCTGGCCTTGAGCTTTTGTGGTTTCTTCTGCTTGTCGTTCATTTCCAAGGTATTCCGCTCGCTGTGACAGTGGCGGTTACCTAGCGGAAAGGGCCGGGTGCGGCAAGGGCGAAGGCCCTTGATCAGGAACACAGAATCGATTGAACGAGAGAGAATGGATCGAATGGCGGGAGCTACACGATGATTGCCGAGGCGCTTCTCTATGCTGCCACCGTTCCGATGACATTGAAGGCGCATCGCCGGTTCATCCGATACTCCGTCAATCTCTGGTCCCGCGCCGGCCGTTGCAGCCGGCAATGGGCGGAGCACGAGGAGCGAAGCCGGAACGCTGTGAGAAGTGCCATTGCGGAGTTGCGGCAGAGGAGGGCGGCGGTCGTTTTGGGCTCGGGCCTGCTCCGCGACGTGCCGATTGAGGAATTAGCCAGGACCTTTGACACTGTCGTCCTCGTCGATCTCGTGCATCTTGCCTCGGTGCGCCTCTGGCTGCGGCTCAAGCGCTACAGCAATGTTCGGCTGATCGAGCGCGATCTCTCCGGCTACGACGAGCTTGCCACGGGCAAACAACCAGAGCCGCTGGCGTTCCTGAGAAGCGTTCCGTATCTCGACTTCGTCGTCTCGGCCAATCTCCTCTCCCAGATCGGTCGCGGCGCACAACGCCGTTACGAGGCGGAACAGGCCGGCGCCATGCCCGCCGATACCGTCGCACAACTGATCGAGGCGCACCGGTCGGCGCTTGAGGCAGCGCCCTGCAAGACATGCCTGGTTACCGATGTTACCTATGCCGTGATAGACCGACAGGGGAAGGTTCATGACGAGACTGATCTGCTGCACGGCGTGGCGCTGTCGTCGGTTCGGGCCAACTGGCAGTGGCCCGTGGCGCCACTCGGCGAAGAGAGCAATGGCTATCAGATCGTCCATCAGGTCGTTGCCGCGTACTAGCGCCAGCCTCCGCACGTCGGCCGACGCTTCTCTCGCCAAAGTGTATAAAGCGGGCTTGGCTTCTTCGCGCGCTGCACCTATTTTGACGATATGCGGTTTCTTGCAATCATAGCGATGGTTTTCGGCTGGTTTGCCTTCGGCACCATGTCCGCATGGGCTGGCTGTCCGACATGCCTGTCCATGCAGCCGGTCGCTGCGACGCCCAGCACCGAGCATCAGCATATGGCCGGCATGGATATGGGCGAGAAGGCCAAGTCGTCGCCGGCGCAGCAGGATCCTTGTTCGGCCGCCGGTATGGTGCACATGCCCTTCTGTTCGGCCTGCCTGGTCATTCCGCCATTGAGCGTCATCGCCGCGACCGGCAAGCAGATGTTTTCCTATCCTGCGCCCGGACCGGCTCACGCCATGCAGGATGCCCGCCCAGCACCGCTGGCGCCGCCTCCCCGGCTTGTCTGACGGTCTTCATGAACGCTGCGGCTTCGGCCGCGCATTGAATTCCAGTATCAGACAGAGGAAGGAAATCCCATGTCTCTGAAAGTTCTCGCCATAGCGGCCACGCTCGCACTCTCGTCCGCACCCGTCTTCGCAGAGGAGATGAAAATGGACATGAGCAAGCCAATGGGCGACCACGGCGCATCGAGCCACGCTTTTGCGCAGGCGAACGCTAAAATGCACAAGGACATGACGATGAAGTATATCGGCGACGCCGATGTCGACTTCGTCCGCGGCATGATCCCGCACCATCAAGGTGCGATCGACATGGCGAAAATCGAGCTGGAGTACGGCAAGGATCCGGAAATTCGCAAGCTCGCGGAAGCCGTCATCAAGGCCCAGGAGGCTGAGATCGCCGATATGCAGGCCTGGCTGAAGGCTCACGGCAAGTAATCGCAAAGGACGCCGGAGCACGAAGCCCCGGCGTCCGCCTGCACAAGGCCTTAATCAGCCCTTCGGTTCGAAAGGTTCCGGCCGTCGGGCTACCCCCTGCCGGGCCAGCATCCAGCCCGGATATTCGGGCGCGAGTTCGCTGACCTCGTCCAGCTTCTTCAGGTCGTCCACATCGAGCTTCAGGTTGACGGCCGCCAGGTTCCGGTCGAGCTGCTCGACGCGTTTTGCGCCGATGATGACAGTCGTCACGAAAGGTTTCGCCAGGATGTAGGCAAGCGCGACGGTCGCGACGCTTGTGCCGTGTTTCGCGGCGATCTCGCGCATCACGGCAACGCAGGCCCAGGCGCGATCCTTGTCGACCGGCGGGAAGTCGAACGAGGCGCGGCGTCCTTCCCCGTTGCCCGGCGCTCCCGGCCCGTACTTGCCGGAGAGAAGACCGCCCGCCAGCGGCGACCAGACCATTAGACCAAGCTTTTCCTCCTGCATCATCGGCACGATGTCACGCTCGAGATCGCGGCCGGCGATCGAATAGTACGCCTGTACCGTCTCGAACCGGGCAAGACCGCGACGTTCCGAGATGCCGAGCGCTTTGGCGATGCGCCACGCCTGCCAGTTGGAGACACCCACATAGCGCACGAGACCGCGGGATACGAGATCGTCCAGGGCTCGCAGCGTCTCGTCGATCGGCGTGACCGGATCGGTGGCATGGATCTGGTAAAGATCGATATGATCGGTCTGCAACCGCTTCAGACTGGCCTCGACCGAATCCATGATGTGGCCACGCGAGGCGCCGCGGTCGTTCGGCTTGTCGCCCATGGTGCTATAGACTTTCGTGGCGATGACCACGTCCTTACGGGGAACGCTGAGGTTCTTCAGGGCCTGGCCGAGCAGCTTTTCGGATTCGCCGAAGGAATAGACGTCGGCCGTGTCGATGAAGTTGACGCCCGATGCCAGCGACTTCGCAACGATTTCATCGGCGGCTTTCTGGTCGACGTCGGCGATCGAGCCCCAAAGGTTGTTTTCGCCGGCGGCGCCGAATGTCATCGTACCGAGGCAGATTTCCGAGACGAATAGTCCCGTATTTCCAAGTTGATTGTAACGCATGGTCGAAAATTTCCTTGTGACGACCGCAGGCTTGCCTACGGACAGATGAGTTCATTTTTTGGTTGTTGGCCTGCACATGACAGGAGCAGCCGGAATGCGGCCGCGTGGAAGGCACTATCGATGTAAGGCGAGGCGGCGGCATTTCAACATGCCGTGTACTCGCCTCACGGCTTTGCGATGCTCTTGTATCGCGGCCATCTTTCAATAGATTCAAACCAGATTACTCGGAGATGGGCGATGACGACCCGCATGCTGACGACCATCGGTTTCGATGCCGACGACACGCTCTGGCAGAACGAGCAATACTATCGGCTTACCGAGGCGCATTTCACGGAATTGCTGGCCGATTTTGCAAATGGTCCAAGAATTTCCGAGCGCTTGCTGGAGGCAGAGAAGCGCAATCTCCGGCAGTACGGTTTCGGCATCAAGGGATTTACGCTGTCCATGATCGAGACGGCGATCGAGGTCACCGAGGGCAAGGTGCCCGCCAGTGTCATTGCCAATATCCTCGACACCGGCCGCGACCTGCTTTCTCACCCCGTCGAGACCCTGCCGCATGTGCAGGAGACCTTGGCGGCGCTCTCGGAAAACTACCTGCTGGTGATGATCACCAAGGGTGATCTTTTCGATCAGGAGCGTAAGCTCGCGCAATCCGGGCTTGGCGACTTCTTCCACGCCGTCGAGATCGTCTCCGACAAGACCGCCGTGACCTACCGGCGGATCTTCTCCAAGGTCGGCGGTGGCCCGGAACGGGCGATGATGGTCGGCAACTCGCTGAAATCAGACATTGTCCCCGCGATTGCCGCCGGCAGCTACGGCGTCTTCGTGCCGCACGAACTCACCTGGGTCGTCGAGCATGTCGAGGAACCGAAGGACGCACCGCGCTTTCGCAAGATCGAACATCTCGGAGAACTGCGCAGGTTGATCGAAGGCCTGGGCTAGCCCCTCATTACTGCCTTGAAGGGAAAAGTGGCGACGGCGATTGCTGTTCAGCCGGAGCCGTGGGCTGCGGCGCTGTTGCCTGCGGCTCGACGAGAATGCTGTAGGGCGCGCCCAGGCCGCGGCGCGGCGACGCCTTGGAATAATAGGGCCGCAGCAGCCAGGTGGTGTTGTCCTTCACCGTGACGGTGTAGCTGGTGCCATCCTCATCGGTACCAAAGATCGCCTCCTCGTCGGGCGTTGCCAGATCGAAGATCGAAAGGAAGGCAAACTTGCTCTTGGTCGCAAAGCTGATCTTCACATGCTGGCCAGCCTTCACGGGAAGTGTGTAAACCCGTCCGTTGCCGAGCTTCGTCCAGCCCTTGAGCTCCATGGTTGCAGCCGGAAACTGCAGCTTCTCCAGTCGCTCGCCGGGCTGCAGCTCCGGTGACTGGCCGAACGCTACGGATGCCACCAGGCAGAATGCGACGGTTGCCGCGAGCGCCTTCATGGGCGCACCAGCGCATTGCGCATCGCCTCTACCTCGACGCGGCAGAAGCAACCTTCGATGTGATCGTTGACGAGACCCATTGCCTGCATGAAGGCATAAACTGTGGTTGGGCCGACAAACGTCCAGCCGCGCTTCTTCAGATTCTTGGAAATGAGAACCGATGTCGGCGTTGTCGGGTTGGCCATGACAGTGGCACGATCGACCACCTTTGGCCTATCGTTATGACCGGGCTCGAAGCTCCAGAAATACCGGGCGAGCGACCCGAACTCCTGCCTCAGTTCGATCGCACGGCGGGCGTTGTTGATCGTCGAGACGATCTTGCCTCGATGGCGCACGATGCCGGGATCGGCGAGGCAGCGTTGGATATCGCTGTCGTCGAAGAGCGCAACCTTCTCGAAGTCGAAGCCAGCAAAGGCAGCGCGGAAATTCTCGCGCTTGCGCAGGATGGTGAGCCAGGAGAGACCGGACTGGAACCCCTCCAGGCAGATCTTCTCGAAGAGGCGGATGTCATCCGTTACCGGCCGCCCCCATTCCTCGTCGTGATACTTGAGGTAATCCGGGAGGTTGGCGTGCCAGTGACAACGGCTCTTGCCGTCTTCGCCGATGATGATGCCCGTATCGCTCATGATCCCGCTTCGCTTTCGTGCTGCGAATCCGGCTTTACCATTTGCAAACTCTCTTTCCAAACCGAACGATAACCCTGACGAAAAGTTTATCTCTCGCTTCGGACTTGAATGAATTCAAATTTACGATTCGCTGGCGGGAACGGTGGCAGCGTGGCGGCAGGCGGCCGCTGCCGTCCGTGCATTTTCGGCCATTTGTAGAGAGTCCGTCCGATGATGAAATCCCTTCTGCTCGCCGCAGCGATGCTCGGCGTCTTTTCCACCGCTGCGCTCGGCGACGACCGTTATGCAACGCGCCCGCCGGTCGTGCTAAGCCCGGACCTTGCAGCCCCATGGGTCATGCAGCTCGGCGGCAAGGTTCGTCCCGTCGTCTACCGACAACCGGACTTTCCGAAACGCGGTCTGTTCACATCCGGCGTCTTCGGCCGCGCTCCGGCCGCCGTGGCGCAACCGGTGTCCGCCATCAATCCCGGCGTCCCAGTCGTCCGCCGCCAGCTTGAGCCGCAATTTCTGCCGCAGATCGTCACCTACGACACCAAGGAACGGCCCGGCACGATCGTCATCGATACCAACAGCCGCTTCCTTTACCTGGTAATGGAGGGCGACAAGGCGCGGCGTTACGGAGTGGGCGTCGGCAAGCCAGGCTTCGAATGGGCCGGCGTGCACAAGATTACCCGCAAGTCCGAATGGCCGGACTGGACGCCGCCAGCCGAAATGGTTGGCCGCGAAGCCGCCAAGGGCCACTATCTCCCGGCGCGCATGGACGGCGGTCCCGAGAATCCGCTTGGCGCGCGCGCCATGTATCTCGGTTCGACGCTCTACCGCATCCACGGTACCAACGCCCCCTGGACGATCGGCAACGCCGTTTCCTCCGGCTGCATCCGGCTACGCAACGAGGATGTCGTTGACCTTTACGAGCGGGTAAAGGTTGGAACCCGCGTCATCGTCATGTAAAGGCTCCCGAATATCGGGCGCGCGGCCAAGAATAGTTGCAATTAGACATCGCAGCTGTTTCATTCCGCGCCGACATCTTGAACTGGATCGAAGTTAGGGTAGCTTCGGTCCGGTTTTGCTTTGAGGGAATCAACCATGCTGAAATTCGCGACGGCTCTTGCGGCCACCGGCCTTCTGGTCACTTCCATGTCCGCATCGGTCTCGGCGCAGCCGATTACACCCGCTCACGATGGCGCGCCTGTCGTTCGGGTCGCCGCACCGCCGAAGTCGGTCAAGCCGCAGTTCAAGCGCCAGCGCGTGCACCTCATCACCAACGAGGCACCCGGCACGATCATCATCGATACCAACCACAAGTTCCTGTATCTCGTCGAAACCAAGGACCGCGCGACGCGCTATGGCATCGGCGTCGGGCGCGAGGGCTTCGGCTGGTCGGGCGTGGTGAAGATCGGCCGCAAGGCAGAATGGCCGGGCTGGACGCCGCCGGCTGAGATGCGTGTTCGCGAGGCGGCGAAGGGCCACATCCTCCCGACCTTCCAGGAAGGCGGCGAGGACAATCCGCTTGGCGCCCGCGCCATGTATCTCTACAAGGGCGGCAACGATACGAGCTTCCGCATCCACGGCACCAACCAGCCGTGGTCGATTGGGCTCAACATGTCGTCCGGCTGCATCCGCATGATGAACAAGGATGTGATCGATCTTTACGATCGTGCGCCCGTCGGCACGAAGGTCATCGTCGTCGGCCCTGGCAACAAGCAGGGCGAAATCAGCTTCGAAGATCGCGGCATCGACGTGCTGCGGACGATTTTCGGCGGCTAAGCCAAGCAATTAGGCGGCCGGGCAACCGGTCGCCGATCTCAAACCGCGGATGCGGGGTCGCAAGCTCAAGGGCTATGCGATGCATGGGCTTTCGAGACCACCGGACGATCCGGCACCTCTAAGCCAGCGGCAGATCCTTTAGTTTCTCCGGCATATCTCCGCCGTAGGCCCAATCCAACAATTGCACCGTGTGAACGATCGGAATCGCCGTCCCTGTCGCGATCTGCATCATGCAGCCGATATTTCCGGTTGCGATCACACGCGGCTTCGTTGCTTCGAGGTTCCTGACCTTGCGGGTCTTGAGCGCATCGGAAATGTCGGATTGCATGATGTTGTAGGTACCCGCCGACCCACAGCAGAGGTGACCTTCGGCAGGATCGCGGACATTGAATCCGGCCGCCTTCAACAGCTGCTTCGGCGCCATCGTGATTTTCTGACCGTGTTGCATCGAGCAGGCAGAGTGATAGGCGACGATGATGCCCTTCGGCATCTGCGCGGGGAGCTCGAGCGATGCGAGATATTCCGTGATGTCCTTCGCTAAGGACGAAACGCGTGCCGCCTTTTCGGCATAGGCCGCATCCAGCCGCAGCATATGGCCATAGTCCTTGATCGTCGTGCCGCAGCCGGAAGCGGTAATGATGATCGCGTCGAGCCCGCCTTCTTCGAGTTCACGCGTCCACACATCGACGTTGGCACGTGCGCTCGCCAATGCCTGCTCTTCCCGTCCCATGTGGTGGACGAGCGAGCCGCAACAAACCTCTCCCTTGGGAACGACGACTTCAACACCAAGCCGTGTCAGGAGCCTGATTGTTGCCTCGTTGATCCCGGGATCGAGAACCGGCTGCGCGCAGCCAGTCAAGATCGCGACGCGACCGCGTTTCTCGCCGACCGGCGGGTGGCTTGCCACCGCGGCATAGGCGGAGGCGGGAGGAATGCGACGCGGCGCCAGCGCCAGCATCGCGGCAAATGGTTTCAATGCGGGCGCGCGCGCTAAAAGACCTGCGAACGGCCGCCCCGCTGACGACAGCTTGATCGCGAGGCGAAACCGATCGGGATAAGGCAGAACAGCAGCAAGGATGGCGCGCACGAGCCGGTTCATGAAAGGACGCTTGTAGGTCTTTTCGATGTGCGCCCGCGCATGGTCGACGAGGTGCATATAATCGACACCGGAGGGACAGGTCGTTACGCAGGCGAGACAGGAGAGGCAGCGGTCGATATGGGTAACGACCTCGGCGTCGGCCGGGCGCCCGTTTTCCAGCATGTCCTTGATCAGATAGATGCGCCCACGGGGGCTATCGAGCTCATTGCCGAGCGTGACATAGGTCGGACAGGTCGCGGTGCAGAAGCCGCAATGCACGCATTTGCGCAGGATCTTCTCGGATTCGGCAACGTGCGGGTCGGCAAGTTGGGTCGGGGTGAAATTGGTCTGCATGCCTCAAGCTCCTGCCATCTTCCCGGGATTGAAGATGCCGGCGGGATCGAATTTCAGTTTCAGTCGCTGCGAAAGCAAGGCCACAGCCTCCTGCTGGGGCTGAAAGGCCGCAATCCCAGATCGCATCTTTTCAGGTGCGCGGATCAATGTCGCATGGCCACCGCCCAGCGCCTTGATGAACCGGCGCAAAAGGTCCGCATCCGCGTCGGCCTCCATCCGCATCCAGATCAGGCCGCCCTGCCAGTCATAGTATGCGTCAACACCGGCTTCGAGGCGAAGTGCCGCGACCAGCTGATGGCCGGTCCCTGGGGCGACGGAGACGCGCCACACCGGTCGAGCCGTACCGTCGGCATAGGGCGCGACATCGCGGATATCTCTCCAGAGACGGACACTGTCTGCCTGCTCGAAGCGCGTGACGGATCCGAATGCCGCCATGGCTGCGGCGAGCTTGGTTGCCCTGGCATCGACTGAGCCGGGCAGGCCTTCGATCCTGAGACAGGTTCCCTCGCCTTCGGAGAGCGTACTGTCGAGAAATTTCCAGGCGACGGTCATCGGCAGATGTGCGGCGCCGGATACTTCGACCGGCAGCGCCATCGCCGCCGCCATGGCGTTGGCGGCCTCCGCATCGTTCAGCCCCGAGATGACGATCGTTGCTTCGGTTCTCGGCCGCGGTGGCACGCGGAAAGTTACATCCGTCAGGAAGCCCAGCGTGCCGTGCGAGCCAGCCATCAGCTTGACGAGATCCAATCCGGTGACGTTCTTCATCACGCGGCCGCCTGCCTTGATGATCTCGCCCTTGCCGTTGATGAAGCTCACGCCAAGCAGGCTGTCGCGCGCAGCGCCGGCGACGAAACGGCGCGGCCCTGAGACATTGGCGGCAAAGACGCCGCCGATTGTCGGCTCACCTGTCGTTCCCATGATCGGCCGATGGTCCATGGGCTCAAAGGCCATCATTTGACCGTTCTCGGCAAGTGCGGCTTCGATCTCGGACAACGGCGTTCCCGAGCGAGCGGTCAAAACCATCTCGCCGGGATTATAGGCCGTGATGCCCCGCAGATTGGACGACCGCAGGCGGCTTTCCGCCGCCACGGCGTTCCCGAAACCCGAGCGAGTGTTGCCGCCGCAGATCGCCAGCGGCTCGCCGGCCTCGGTGTGGCTGCGGACGATTGCCGCGGCCTCTTCGTCCGTTGTGGGCGATAGATCGATCATGCGGCCGGACGTCCCTCGAGCGGGAAAACCTTGGAGGGGTTCAGAAGCCAGGCCGGATCGAAGGCGGCGCGCGCCGCCATCTGCTGCTCCAGGTCCGCCTCGGAATACTGATGACGCATCAGGTCGCGCTTTTCGATGCCGACACCATGCTCGCCCGTGAGGCAGCCGCCCGCATCGACACAGAGCTTCAGGATCTCCATCCCCGCAGCTTCCGCACGGGCGGCATCTTCCGGATCATTCGCATTGAACAGGATGAGCGGATGCATATTGCCATCGCCGGCATGGAAGACGTTGGCGACGCGAAGCCCATAGCTGTCGATGATTTCAGAGGTTTTCGTCAGCACATAAGAAAGCTGGCTGAGCGGCACGGTTCCGTCCATGCAGATATAGTCTGCTATCCGGCCAGTCGCGCCGAAGGCGGATTTCCTGCCCTTCCAGATCAGCGCCGCCTCGGTTGCCGACTGGCATTCGCGGACGGTTTTCACGCCATGCTTGCGCGCGATTTCGACGATGCTCTTCAGCATGTCGTCCATTTCCGCCTCCGATCCTTCGACCTCGACGATCAATAGCGCCCCCACATCCAGCGGATAGCCGGCCTTGGCGAAGGCCTCGCAGATTTCGATCGCTGGCTTGTCCATGAATTCGATCGCGACGGGAATGATCCCTGATGCGATGATGTCGGCGACACAGGATCCCGCCTCCTCGGACGTATCAAAGCCGAAGAGGACCGGCCGCGCGCCCTCCGGTTTGGCAATCAGGCGGACAGTCGCTTCGGTGACTATCCCAAGCTGGCCCTCATGTCCGCAGACAAGGCCAAGCAAGTCGTAGCCTCCGGCGTCCAATGCCTTGCCGCCGAAATCGATGACGGTGCCATCGGTCAGCACCATCTTGACGCCGAGCAGGTTGTTGGTCGTCACCCCATATTTCAGGCAATGCGCGCCACCGGAATTCATGCCGATATTGCCGCCGATCGTGCAGGCCAGCTGTGAGCTCGGATCGGGCGCATAGAAGAAGCCGTCCGCCGAGACGGATTCTGAAATATTCAGGTTGGTTACGCCGGCTTCGACGACCGCCACGCGGTTGGCCAGATCGATTTCGAGAATGCGGTTCATCTTGGAAACGCAAATGACGACCGCATCCTCCTGTGGGATTGCTCCGCCCGAGAGTGACGTTCCGGCGCCGCGCGGCACCACCGGCACGCCATAGCGATGACAGTATTTCATGACCGCAGCCACTTCCGCGGTCGTCCGCGGCAGGGCAACAGCAAGCGGCATCCGGCGATAGGAAACGAAGGCATCGGTCTCGAACGGCATCAACTCGCGCGCCTCGTGCACCAGGCATTCCGGCGGCAGCAGGTCGATGAGATCTGCGACGATCTGCCTGCGGCGGGCAAGCACGTCGGCACGCGGGGCGAGAAACGAAATAGTATCGGACATGGCTCTCTCCCTTCGCTCCGACAGCGAAAACCGGAGACATCCTCTGCGCTGCCGGCTCAGTCGGGCTTAGCACTTTCCCGATTACGGCGCAAATGCTAAGCACTTATTCCAAAAGGATAAACAATCTAACGAATGACCAATCTCGGTGATCTCGAAATTTTCGCAAAGGTCGTTTCGACGGGGAGCATGTCGCTTGCCGGCAGGGCTCTCGGCTTTTCGCCGGCGGTCGTGTCGAAGCGGATAAAACGGCTTGAAGATCGGCTCGGCACGCGGCTCCTGCAGCGCACGACGCGGCAGATCTCCCTGACGGAGGCAGGCCAGGGCTTCTACGATCGCGTGCTTGGCATTCTCGCCGGCATCGAGGAGGCCGAATACTACATTTCCGGACGCTCGGCGCAGATGCAGGGCACGCTGAAGGTGACGGCGCCCACCTCGTTCGGACGCATGCATGTCGCCCCGCACCTGAAATCCTTCATGGATATGCATGCCGGTTTGGCGATCAATCTCGTGCTCAGCGACGAATTCACCGATATCATCGGCGAAGGCTTCGACCTTGCCATCCGTATTGCGGAACTGACGGACTCAAGCCTCGTCGCGCGGCGCCTTGCCCCCGTGCGTCGCCTGCTCTGCGCATCGCCGGACTATCTTGCCGCTAACGGCACGCCCCAGACCATCGAAGATCTTAAGCACCACCGCTGCCTGCCCGCCCACAACAACGATGCCTGGCGGCTGGAGGGGCCGGAGGGTCCGCTTTCCCTGCGGCCGGAAGGAATGCTCGTCACCAATTCAAGCGAGGTCATCAGGGAGGCCGTCATATCGGGGCTCGGCATCGCGCTGCGCTCCACCTGGGACATCGGCAGGGAGCTCCAAGACGGACGGTTGGTGCACATCCTTCCTGCCTACGAAGGATCGCGCAACGTGACACTTTCCGCGGTCTATCCCAGCCGCCAGTTCCTGCCGGCCAAGGTACGGCTGTTCATCGACTATCTCGCCGAGATCTACGGACCGGTTCCCTACTGGGAACGCTAGCTGTGGGTTTTCAGGAGGTTGTCCATTCGGGGCGGATTAAGGAGACTGGAGTTACACACTCAGCCTTGCAGGATCGCTCCGACTGAACATCCATGAGAACGCCGGTTTTGATGCCGCTTTGTCGAGAGGAGATGGCGCGCAACGTCGTCGACGACCGTTGTTCCAAAGCCCAGGCGGCAGGGTTTACGGCGTCACTTCAAGAATAGTTAGCCGCTGGGTCGAGCGGTTCTTGGCCCGTTCCCGCGCAGGCGGCCAAAGCGGAATGCATCCGGGACGGCCGAACGGACCATCAGCATCTCACCGATGGTTTCGTGTGTCAGGAGGCCGACAAGCCGTCCCGTATTGTCGGTCGCGGCGACGGCCGGAGCGTTTGCCTCCTGCATAAGACGCAGGCTTTCCTCCAGAGATTTGCGATAATGTATCTTGGGAATGTCGCTCCGCATTGCGCTGGTGACGGGAGCGGCTGGTCCCTTTTCCTTCAACGCCCGGATCATGTCGTCGCGGGTCACCAATCCTTCGAGATGGCCGGCGGAGTCGACCACCGGGAACTCGTGCTGCGTGGTGGCGAGCAGCATCTCGACCGCCTCGTCGAGCGTTGCGGACCGTTCCAGCCGGGCGAACTCCGTGACCATCACATCCCCGACCTGCACGCTGGTCGCCACCTGCCGGATCTGCGCGTTCTGTGCTTCCGCCGCCGCGGCGAGATAGACGAAGATGCCGATGAAGATCAGCAGCGGATTGTAGAAGAGCCCGACGAAACCGAAGACGAAGGCCAGCCCCTGTCCGATCGTGGCGGCGATCTGGGTCGCACGTGACCAGGAGAGGCGCGAGGCCAAGGCGGCGCGCAGGACGCGTCCGCCGTCCATCGGAAAGGCCGGGATCATGTTGAAGAGAACCAAGAATACATTGACGCCCGCCAGCCTGACGAGAAAATTCGTGCGTGGATCCTCGATCTCCGCCATCTGCTCGACGGCCGCCGGCCCTCCCAAAGCGATGAAGATCAGCACGGCGATCGCGACATTCACGAGCGGCCCCGCGATCGCGATTGCGAACTCCTGTCCCGGCTCTTCCGGCATGCGTTCGAGCCTGGCCACGCCGCCGATCGGCAGAAGCGTGATGTCGGGCGTGCGAATGCCAAAATACCGGGCGGCTGTGATGTGGCCGAATTCGTGCAGGACCACGCAGACAAAGACGGCAAGGATAAAGATAACGCCCTCCCACGCGGCCGCCGTGCCGCCGATCTGGTAGTGCATCAGCCAGATCCAGACGAGCAGAAGCAGAAAGGTGAAGTGAACGCGAATGGTCGTGCCAGCGATCGTGCCGAGATTCAGAGACCAACCCATCTTCATAACTCCAGGAAATGCGGGGGTGCACTATAAGCGCTTGCCGGGATCAGAGCACCTCAGGATGAAACAGCGACCTGTGGCTTACAATCTTCACTACCCCTAATAGAGATCTAGTGCGATTAATGCGCAATACCTTGTCGCCTTTTCCAGTCACCGCGACAGGCAGAATTTCAGGGTTGATCGAACCGGGAGATCGGATCCTAAGGACCGGCGCGGCGGACCTGGCACCCAAAACCCACTGGCCCGCTTAGTCTTGAGGCCCTGCTCACGAGGCGGGGGCTTTCCGCAGTCTTTCCCAGCCGCCAGTTCTTGCCGGCCAAGGTAGGGCTGTTCATCGACTATCTCGCCGAGATCTGCGGCCCGGTTCCCTACTGGGAACGCTAGAGGTTTCCGGCGCTCAATTCGCCAGTCTCTCGATGACGAGATTAAGCAGCGCCCGCAAGCGCGCCTGCCGTTTCATATCCCGGTGATAGCCAATCCAGGTGTCGCGCCCCGGCGGCGCTTCACCGAGGTCGACCGGCTCGATATCAGCGATTGAATCGCCAAGGGGGCGCGGCAGGACGGCGAGCCCGGCCCCATTCCTGCACAGCGTCGCCTGGACATCGCGGTTGTTGCTGCGCATGGCAATCTCGGCCTTTGGCAGAAGACGCGTCAGCCATGTCACATCAGGCATGCCGCCAAACGCCTCGTCCATCGTTACCAGGCGCGCGCCCGCGCCATCTCCTGCCTTCGGGTGCTCCGCCCCTCGGCGGATGTAAAGCCGGTAGTCGATATGCAGCAGCTTCCTCGATATCACGTCCGGCTCGGTAAAGGGCGCGATCCGAACGACGACATCCGCCTCCCGGCGGGAGAGACTGAGCAGGCGGCTATCGGTCAGCAATTCCACGACGATCTTCGGATAGCGCAGCGAGAATTCCCCAAGGACCGGCGCCAGCACATGTGCACCGAACCACTCCGAAGAGGACAAGCGCAGGAAGCCGCTCAATTGCCGGCTCTGTCCGGCAAGTTCGCGTTCGAGCCCGAGTGCTTCCTCTTCCATCCGCTCGGCGTGGGCAAAGACGGCTGCGCCCTCGTCGGTCATCACAAACCCGTCGGCTGTCCGCTGAAACAGGGTCTGGCCGAGCGAGATTTCAAGGGCGCGAAGGCGACGCCCCATCGTCGGCTGCGTCAGGCCGAGGCTGCGGGCGCCGGCGCCGAGAGTTCCCTGGCGCGCGATCGCCAGAAACAGTTTGAGATCGCTCCATTCCACAAGCCGACTCCCATACAAAAATGTATGAACTTCGTGCAATGTCTTTCATTTCCATTCTCATATCAACGGCGCATTCTCCAGGCAACAACAGACGAAGGAGAGTTGCATGTCACAGATCACAACGATGAAGGCGCTCCTGATCGACGCGCCGAACGCGGATTTCCGCCTGGCCGAGATCGCCCGGCCGGCGCCGCGCGAAGGCGAGGTTTTAGTCCGTATCAAGACAAGCGGCGTCAATCCGCTGGACACCAAGATCCGCGCCGGCAATGCCACCCATGCGCGCCATCCGTTCCCGGCCGTTGTAGGTATGGACATTGCCGGCGTCGTCGAGCAGGTCGGCCCCGGCGTCACCGAGTTCCATCGCGGCGACGAAGTCTATGGCACGACCGGTGGCGTCGGCGGCATCCAGGGCTCGTTGGCTGAATTCGCAGCGGTCGACGCCCGGCTGATCGCGCCGAAGCCCAACAATCTCTCGATGCGGGAGGCAGCAGCCCTGTCGCTGATCGCGATTACCGCCTGGGAAGGATTGGTCGATCGAGCCAATGTCCGCGAAGGCCGGCAGGTTCTTGTCCTCGGCGCCGGCGGTGGCGTGGGGCACATTGCCGTACAGATCGCAAAAGCCGCGGGTGCTGATGTGTTTGCCGTCGACGGTGGCTCCAAGGCTGGCTATCTAAGAAGCCTTGGAGCAACGCCGATCGACTACAGGGTAGAGACCGTGGCGGACTATGTCGGCAATCACACGGCCGGCAAGGGCTTCGACATCGTCTACGATACCGTCGGCGGCCCGGGCCTCGATACAGCCTTCCAGGCGGTCGGCCGGTTTGGCCACGTCGTCAGCGCGCTCGGATGGGGGACGCATGCGCTTGCCCCGCTGTCGTTCAAGGCGGCGACCTATTCGGGCGTCTTTACGCTGCTGCCGCTTCTGACCGGCGAAGGGCGAAGCCACCACGGCGAGATCCTGCGCGAGGTGGGCAAGCTCGTCGAGGCCGGCAAGCTGATGCCGAGGCTGGACGCGCGCCGCTTCGGACTTTCCGATGCCGCCGAAGCGCACGCGTTGATCGAAAACCGTCAGGCAAACGGCAAGCTGGTGGTGGAAATCGCCTGAAATCTGGACGCGCGCGGCGGAATCTCGCCGCGCCCGTCACCTATCGCGCCAGATCGAGATAGGCGCTCGCCACCATGGCATCGATATCCGCGGGTACCGGGACGAGACAGCTCTCGGCGCCGACTTCGCGTCTGGCGACACGCTCGAGGCAGCGCGCCTGCAGTGTGAAACCAAGATCCATCGATTCAACGGAATTGCCGAGCGGCCTAGGACCGGCGAGGTTCGCCATGTGGCCACCGCCGAGAACATGGAAAGAGCGACCGTCCCTCAGGTGCAGGGTCTCGATGTGATCCGCCTCGTAGCGATCGATCCGCACGACATCGGGGTGCTGCCGGAATGCGGCAACGTCGATCTCATGCGGGAAATGTCCGCCATTCATCAGGATTGCACGATCCTTGATCAGCGGAAGGTCGGCTGCGGTGATGATCGCGGGAAAGCCCGTAACGGTGACGAGCACGTCGGCCGAGGCAATCGCCTCGTTGCGCAGCGGCGTGGAAAATCCGTCAAGATGCGCCCCCAGCGCCGTCACCGGATCGATATCAACGACGCTGACGGCTGAAAACGCGTTGCGGAAACAGGCAGCGGTTCCCTTGCCGCAGGCCCCGTAGCCGAAAACCGTCACACGCTTGCCGTTGGTCGAGCGGTTGGTGAAGCGTATGTAGCTTTCGAAAAGGCTCTGGCCGACGGCATGTCTGTTTTCGGCGAACTGCTTGATCGGGCTGTCGTTGATGACCAGGATCGGCATGTTCAATTTTGCCCGTATCGGCAGCAGGCGTGTGCGGCCTGACGTAGTCTCCTCGGTGCCTCCGAGAAGGCTGGCGTAAGGAGCCCCGGCCGCAATCGCCAAGAGGTCGCCGCCGTTGTCGAGCAGAAGATCCGGCTTTTCCGCGACGACCGCCTGCAGGCTCTCATGATGCGCGACTGGGTCCGTTGTCTGGGTCGCGAACACGGTGATCCCCTTCGAACGGAGAAACTCGACGGTCGAAGGCTGCGTGCTGTTCAGATTTCCGGTGCAGACAAGCCGTGCGCCGCCGGCTTTCAGGGTCATCAGCAGCGCCACGGTCTTCGGCTCCAGATGAATCCCCGTGCCGATGGTCAAGCCGTTGAACGGTTGGGTCTTCTCGAATTCTGCCGCCGTTGCCTTGAGCAACCTGCAGCTGTTGCCGATCCATTCGATGCGGCTTGCTACTCTTTGCATATCCATGTCCTTTTGCTCGCAACGCAGTGTTAGGCTCGGCAGCGCCTTTCGACCATGGAGATAATTCTTCGCAATAGGGCAGAAAATCTGCCCTATTGCGTCGCCGCGCCAGAGCGGAGCAACCAGTCGCGAAGGGCGACGAACGCGGGTTTCGGCGAGTCGACGTTGCGACAGCACAGGCTATAGCCGGCCAGTCGGCGAATGAAGCCATAGGGTGCAGCAAGCAGATTGCGCTGCAAGTCATCTTCGATGGCAGCGCGCGGCGCGAGCACAACACCAATCCCCGATCGCACCGCCCCGAGCACCAGCAGCAGATCCTCGAATTCCTGCTTGCGCCGGAACATCACGGCCTGAGTGCCGCTCTCGGCAAACCACTCCTGCCAAAGGGTTGGCGCGCTGCGGCTGACAAGAGCGGTGATCTCCACCATCCGCGCTGGATCGCCGGCGATCCTTTCTGCCAGATCCGGTGTCGCGACGGGTCCGAATTCGTCCTCCATGAACTTGACCGCTGTCACCCCTGCCGTTGGCCGGTATTCGGCGCCCATGATGACGGCGTCGAGTT
The DNA here is from genome assembly GCF_012932765.1 of Rhizobium sp. 57MFTsu3.2. NCBI lineage: Bacteria > Pseudomonadati > Pseudomonadota > Alphaproteobacteria > Hyphomicrobiales > Rhizobiaceae > Rhizobium > Rhizobium sp. 57MFTsu3.2. The sequence continues at coordinate 157,724 of NZ_JDWI01000007.1, read as the reverse complement.
CCGGGTGCAGCGCCAGCGGCTCGACGACCGACATCGGCAGGATATCGACGTCGACGACGCCAAGCGCAGCCTGCATGTTTGCAAGCCGCGGCATCAGCCACCATATAGCAAAGGCCGAAGGTACGCCGAGGCGAATGCGGCGATCCTCGCCACCGACAAAATCTGCAGCGGCGCGTTCCAGCGTCGCGAAGGCAGCGGTGGAGGCCTCCGCGAACAGTGCAGCTTTCGCGGTCGCAGCCAATTTTCTGCCATCGCGTTCGAACAGTTTCTCACCGAAATAGTTCTCCAGGATCGAGATCTGCTGGCGCACCGCGCCGCGTACAACACCAAGCTCGGCGGCGGCGCCAAGAATGCTGCCGTGACGGTATACGGCTTCAAAGGCGCGGATGGCTTTTAAGGGAGGAAGACGCATGATTACCATAGTATTGACATAACAGTGTATGAGATGACGCCGCCGTTGATTGAAATGCAAGGCGCGCTCATATTGAACGCCTGTGCATTGGCGGAATCAGGATAGTATCTGACGGATTTTTTGTTACCCGGCGAAACAAAAAGTTCCTATTGATAGTTATCAAATCCGAGCCAAAAGCATGAAATGCGTATGGATCGCGCAAGCTTTCCAGCGGATACTAATATAGACGACGACTCACTCGAACAGAACGCCAAGGTGACCCGACCGTTGACTCTTCTCGCCCGCCTCGCTGCAGACGTCCAGCTCATGTTTCGGCGCCCTCCGCGTCAACAATATGCTGCGCTCTGCTATCGGGTCAAAAAGAAAACCAACGACGTTGAAGTACTTTTACTGACCAGCCGCGACACCGGCCGCTGGGTCATCCCCAAGGGATGGCCGATGGACGGAAGGTGCTCGTATGAGGTCGCCGCACGCGAGGCATTCGAGGAAGCCGGTGCGCGCGGAACCGTCGAGAACGAGATCCTTGGCTCCTACTCCTACCCTAAGGTGTTGAAGAACGGCCTAAAGGTCACCTGTAAAGTGCAGGTCTATGCTCTCGAGGTTCTGGAGATCGCCAAGAACTTCAAGGAAAAAGGCGAGCGCAAGGTGGAGTGGGTCTCCTGCGACGAGGCTGTGAAGCGCGTTCATGAGCCTGAACTTCGCAATCTCATCCTGCTGTTCAAGCGCCGCATGACGGAACAGCTTGCGGCAAGCATGCCAAAGCAAATTCCGGCGGAATGAATACTGCCATCTTGCGCTGCTAAACTTGGCGGCGCTAAAGCAGGATTCAACGAAGGAATAGCATGCCCAACCGATCAGCCGTCCTCACGAAACGAACGCTCGACAAAGACCTCGACAAGCTGACGCATGTCGAGGATGCGACGAAGTTCGTCTCGCGAAAACTGGTGGCGCCGGGCCTCGGGCTGATCTTCCTTGGGCTAGCCATGCTTTTCGCGGGCGTCTATGTCTTTGACCGGCCAAGCGCCGTGCTGGTGATCGCGGCAGCGGCGCTCGCCGCCTACATGGCCATGAACATCGGTGCAAACGACGTTACCAATAACGTCGGCGCCGCCGTGGGCGCCCGAGCGATGACGATGGGGCAAGCTCTTGTCATCGCAGCCATCTTCGAAATTCTCGGGGCGACAGTTGCCGGCGGCGAGGTCGTCAAGACGATCTCCTCCAGCATCGTGGATGCCGTGCAAGTCCCACCAGGCACACTCAGCTGGATCATGATAGCGGCACTGATGGCCGCCGCATTGTGGATCAACCTCGCGACCTGGATGAACGCACCGGTCTCGACCACGCACGCGATCGTCGGCGCGGTGATTGGAGCGGGTATCGGCGCGGTCGGTCCGGACCCGGTGAACTGGCGGGTGATGGTCGAGATCACATCGGCCTGGGTGACTTCGCCGCTGCTTGGCGGCGTGATTGCGGCCGGCCTGCTTTTCCTCGTGAAGAGCCTGATCATCTACCGCGACGACAAGATTGCCGCGGCGCGGCGTTGGGTCCCCGTTCTGATCGCGATGATGCTCGGTGGCTTTGCTTCCTACATGGTGCTGCAGCTTACGCCCGCTGGCGCGTTTTCCTCGTTCACAATCCTCCTTTTCGGCGTCGCGGCCGGCGGCCTCGGATGGTTTGCCGCGCGTTCATTCGTTCACAGGCAGGCCGTAGGGCTGGAAAACCGCAACAGCTCGCTGCGCGTTCTCTTCCAGATTCCCCTGATTGGCTCGGCAGCTCTGCTCTCCTTCGCACATGGTGCCAACGACGTATCCAACGCAGTCGGCCCACTTTCGGCAATCGTGCGCGCGGTCGCGGGATCCGCAGCCGGCACGAATGGCCAGCCCCCGATCTGGGTGCTGCTCATCGGCGCCTTCGGTATCTCGGTCGGCCTACTGTTGTTCGGGCCGCGCCTGATCCGGCTGGTCGGTGAACAGATCACCAAGCTCAACCCCATGCGCGCCTATTGCGTTGCGCTGTCGACGGCCTTCACGGTTATCGTGGCCTCGTGGCTCGGCATGCCCGTCAGTACGACGCATATCGCGGTCGGTTCCGTGTTTGGCGTCGGCTTCTTCCGCGAGTGGTACACCCGGAACTCGAAGCGACGCATCCGGTACGTGCGGCGCAAGGCGGAAAGCTGGGCGATTGATGAACCGGAAGATCCGAACACGCATGAGGTTCGTCGCCGCTATCTCGTTCGCCGTTCGCACTTCATGACGATCATCGCCGCCTGGATCATCACGGTGCCGGCCTCGGCAGCGCTTGCAGCGATGATCTATTGGGTTATGTTCGCGCTCTTTGTATGAGCAGGACTTTTCGATGCGCGCCAATTTTCGGATACAACGGCTGTTTGTGGACGCTCCCCTCGCCGCCGGAGCAACGGTCGAGACGACGGGCGACCACTTCAACTATCTCGCCAACGTACTGCGCATGACTGATGGCGCCGAACTGCTCGTCTTCAATGGCCGCGATGGCGAGTGGAAGGCGCGCCTCACCTTTCCAACGCGGAAACGGATTGTACTGGTCGCCGAGGAACAGACCCGCCCGCAGCCGGCGGCGTCCGATCTGCACTATCTCTTTGCACCACTGAAGGTCGGGCGACTCGACTACCTGGTGCAGAAGGCCGTCGAGATGGGCGCAGGCCTTCTGCGTCCAGTGATGACCCAGCATGTGCAGGGCAAGATCACCAATCTCGACAAGCTGAAGGCAAATGTCATCGAGGCAGCGGAGCAATGCGGCATACTCGATATCCCCGACGTTGCCGAGCCCGTGAAGCTGTTCGACCTGCTGGACACTTGGCCGAGCGACCGCCGCATCATCTATTGCGACGAGGGCGATGCGGGGCAGAACCCGCTACCACTGCTGTCCAAGATCAGCGAGCGACAGCTGGCGCTCCTTGTCGGCCCAGAGGGCGGTTTCTCCGAGGAAGAGCGCGCGCGGCTGCGCGGCCTCGATTTCGTGACCGCAATCCCGCTCGGGCCGCGGATCCTCAGAGCCGATACGGCTGCGGTTGCTGCCATGGCAGTCATTCAAGCGTCGATCGGCGACTGGAATTAACCTTAGGATCGGTCGCGGCCGAAATATCCTGCTATTTTTTTGATGGACCGTTGAAACAATTTCACTTGCAACATACGTGGGAGCGGTCCTAATCACCCTTCCAATTGCCCGGGTTTTTCCAGGCGCTCTCCCATTGCAGGTAGACTTGAATGGCTCGCGATACCACCGACCAGACGCCACTCTCTTCGATTCAGGAGCTGACCGATTATCTTGCCGCGGGGAACAAGCCGGCGGAAAAATTCCGCATCGGTACCGAGCATGAGAAGTTTGCCTTCTTCCGGGCGGACAACGGCCCTGTGCCGTATTTCGGCGAGGCCAGCATTTCGGCGCTGTTGAAAGGCCTTCAGCAGAAATCCGGCTGGGACCCGATCATGGACGGCGACAACATCATCGGCCTGGGCGAGCCGAACGGAATGGGCGCGATATCGATCGAGCCTGGCGGCCAGTTCGAACTGTCCGGCGCGCCGCTGGAAACGATCCACGAGACCTGCAAGGAATCGAATACCCATCTGGCGACGTTGCGCGAGATCGCCGAGCCGATGGGCATCCGCTTCCTCGGCATTGGCGGCAGCCCCAAATGGACACTGGCCGAAACGCCTGTCATGCCGAAATCCCGCTACGAGATCATGACCCGCTACATGCCGAAGGTCGGCGCCAAGGGTCTCGACATGATGTATCGCACCTGCACCATCCAGGTGAACCTCGACTTTTCCTCCGAAGCCGACATGCGCAAGAAGATGCGGGTTTCGATGAAGCTTCAGTCTCTGGCAACCGCGCTCTTTGCCTCGTCGCCCTTTACCGAAGGCAAGCCCAACGGCCTGCTCTCCTGGCGCGGCGACATTTGGCGCGACACCGACAACAATCGCTCCGGTCTGCTGGACTTCACCTTCCGCGACGATTTCGGTTTTCATGATTATGCCGAATGGGCCCTCGACGTGCCGATGTATTTCATCGTGCGCGACGGGCACTATCACGACTGTACCCACATCACGTTCCGCCAGTTCATGAACGGCGCGCTGAAGGGCGCGGTTGCCGCCTGGGAGCCGACGATGGGCGACTGGACGAACCACCTTTCGACCCTCTTCCCCGACGTTCGCCTGAAGCGCTTCCTAGAGATGCGCGGTGCCGATGGCGGCCCGTGGCGGCGCATTTGCGGGTTGCCGGCCTTCTGGGTCGGGCTTCTCTACAACGATGCTGCACTCGAAGACGCGGATATGCTGACCAAGGACTGGACATTCGACGAGGTCAACGCGTTGCGCGATGCCGTCCCGTCCCAGGGTTTAAGGGCAAAGTTCCGCGGCCATGAGCTTTATGAGACGGCGCGCGAAGTGATCGCCGTTTCGAAGTCCGGTCTCCGAGCGCGCAACAAGCTCAACAAGGAAGGCCAGGACGAAACCATCTTCCTTGCGCCGCTCGACGAAGTCATGGCCAAGAAGGCGACTTTGGCCGAGGATCTGCTGGCGCTGTATCACCGCCGCTGGAACGGTTCCGTGGAGCCTGTCTTCGAAGAGTATCAATACTAGGGTCTACCCTAAGCCCTTCTGCAAAAAGCGGTTTGCGCATTCCTTTTTCCGGCTATAGTGACGCAATTACGCGTTGCGAAACCGGGAAAGGGATTACCATGCTGCCACTCTTCGACATGATGATGCAGGCCCAGAACGGCGCGGCGATGGATGCGGTCTCCAAGCAGTTCAATCTTGCCCAGGAGCAGGCCACAAAGGCGATGGCCGCGCTGATGCCGGCATTTTCCGCCAGCCTGAAACGGAGCAGCAGCAACCCCTACGACTTCATGGGGCTGATGCAGGCGGTCGCCTCCGGCAACTACGCCAAATATTTCGAGGACATGGGCAAGGCCTTCACCCCGCAAGGAATCGATGATGGCAACACCATCCTCGGGCAGCTGTTCGGCTCCAAGGAGGTCTCGCGGGCGGTTGCGGCGCAGGCTGCCCAGATGACCGGGATCGGCCAGGAGATCTACAAGCAGATGCTGCCCGTGATGGCCGATACTTTGATGGGCGGCCTGTTCAAGCAGTCGATGGGGCAGATGAACGCGCCCGTCAATCCATTCATCAACACCGCCATGGGCGAAACCATCCAGAAATGGCTGGAAAGCACCGGCTTTGCGCCGAAGCAGAAGGCCGCTCCGGAGCCCACCATCTTCGACAATCCTTTCACTCAGGCCATGCAGCAGATGTTCGGCATGCAGAAGCCGGAGGCAGAGAAGACGGTCACCAATCCGTTTTTCGACAATCCATTCGCAAAGGCCTTTCAGGAAATGATGGGCTCGCTCGGAAAGCCGGTTGAGCCGAAACGAGCCGAAGCCCCGAAAGAGCAGGCAAAGGCAGAGGCGGAACGCTACGTCGACATGCTGAACAACATGTTCGACAGCGGGCTCGAGGTTCAGAAGAGCTACCAGAAGAGCATGGAAGCGATCTTCGAGACCTTTATGCCGAAGGCGCCCTCCACTCCCCCGAAGGCATAAAAAAACCCGGAGACGGCTGGGAGGCCGGTCACCGGGTAAGAGGCAGGGCTATTGGCTATCACCCTGCGGGGAAAAACTGGGCCGGTCTCAATCCTTTTGGGACCGGAAGAGCGACTTCGGTCCGCGGTTGCGCGCGGATTTAGTCAGGTGTTCCGACGGATCTTCAAAGAAGGTGGACGCCAGGAACGCGGAAGTGAGATCGGTCCTGCTAAGGCCGATATCCTTCAATTGATTGTCATCGAGCTCGTTCAGCTTGTTGATCTCCATACGGTTGCGGATCACGCGCAGTACGGATGACAGCGTTGCAAAGCCATTTACGAGACGCTGGAAGAACGTCAGCGAGGTCTGGCTGCAGTCGAGTTCGAGTATCCGGTCTGTCGTGCGCATGGGACGATCCTTTCATTGGCGCGCAACAACCCACCCCTCCCGCGAGGTCGAGCGGCAAGGCATCGGGTTGAAATCGGAGCGGACAGGCAGGGTGTCTGTCCTTCACTTTGCTTGATTTGCACCCCGAAGATGCCAAACACCTATTGATCAGTCCAACGAATGTTTCTAATGATTAACATCAGAGATCTTTATAGGTGAACTCATGTCAGCGCCTCTCGATATTGATCAGTTGCAGACCTTCATTGCGATTGTGGATTCCGGCAGCTTCACCAAGGCTGCCGACAGAGTCTACAAGACGCAGTCCGCTGTCTCCATGCAGATGCGGCGACTGGAAGAGCGCATCGGCAAGCAGCTTTTCATCAAGGACGGGCGCGGCAACCGCCTCACCGTCGAAGGCGAGAAGCTCTTGAACTATGCGCGACGAATCATTCGCCTCAACAACGAAGCGATCGCAGCCTTTGATGACAACCGTCTCGAGGGCACGCTGCGCATCGGCACGCCCGATGACTACGCCGACCGCTACATGCCCGAGATCATCGGCCGCTTTGCCAAGACGCATCCGAACGTCGAGCTTTACATTGTCTGCGAACCCTCGGTGGGCCTCGCCGAGCGCATGAATCGCGGCGAGCTCGACATCGCGCTGGTGACCCACAATCCGCGCGAACGCATGTCGGATGTCGTGCGAACGGAACCGCTCTGCTGGGTCGGCTCTGCCAACCATCCGATCCGCGACGATGCCCCCGTGCCGCTCGCCGTCGGCCGTCGCGACTGCCAGTGGCGGCAGCTCGCCTGCTCGGCGCTGGATGCGGTCGGTCGCGAACACCAGATCCTGTTCACCAGCTGGTCGTGCACCGTCGTCGCGGCCGCGGTCCTCGCCGGCATGGCCGTTTCCGTCATGCCGGAATCGGCTCTGCGCACGGGGATGAAGGTGCTAAGCCAGGCGGACGGCTTCCCTGCCCTGCCCCCGGTCCAGATCGGCATCATGAAGCGGCCGGGTGTTTCCATCTCGCTGATGAACGCGATCACGGCGCATATCACCGCCTGCCTCGACAACATCACGCCCGCTGTCGTCGACGACAATCTCGACGCTGACGTCAAGAACGCCTATGGGCGGGCTCAGCCCCGCCTCAAGGTCGCTGGCATCGTCCCGAGTTGGTAGGCTCAGGCGGCAACCGGTGAGAGGAAGGCTGTTCGGATCACGCGCTTCCACTCATCCAGGATGCGTCTTGCAAGGGAATCCTCGCTGACGACCGCAAGGCGGATCGATGCCCCGAGCAGATGGCTGAACAGATAGCTGCGGGCCTGCATGTCCGCTGCGGAGAGCTCAGGTGCGACGCGGCGGACGGTATCCTGAAAGATGTCGGCAATCCGCTTGCTATGCTCGATGTTGAGCAGCAGCAGGTCGTGGTCGGTTTCGGTACCCATCCAGATGCCGAGATAGGCGGCATCGTTGCGATAGTCGGCGTAGTGCCAGTCGATCGTCGCGACGAGTACCTCGAGCGCATGGTCGACGGAGTGCACGGACGCAAAGGCCTCGGCGATGCGCGTCTGGAGCGCCAGCGCATGGCGGTCGAAGAGCGCTTTGACGATCGCCGCCTTCTCGGGAAAATACTGATAAACGGAACCAATCGGAACCTTGGCGGCGACGGCCAGTTCCGTCATCCGCATGGCGCTTACGCCCTTTTCAGCGATGAGTGCGGCTGCGGCCGACAAGATGTGGTCGAGCCGCTGAATACTGCGTTCCTGCTTTGGCTTCCGGCGGAGGCCAATACGATCCAAACTTCCGACCTTCATGTCGTTCCCATTTGTTCTATGTGGAGCGACGGAGGTGGTTCATACCGGCGCCATCTCGCCGATATGACATGCAGGTCTTCACGACTCGTAAACGAGATGCATCGGATTGTACGGATGGGGAAAAGTATAAGAAAATCGGGGTGATACACCCGTATTTGGTCAACTCCGCGTGTTGTTTTGCTCACTTGCGACGGGTTGGACGTTAATCGTTGTGGCCGTGGCTTCTCGGTCGCTGCGCGCACCGATTCGCGCACGCTACATGTGCCTCAAGTGCCCTCAAATCGGCGGCCACTCAGATGCCACCTGAAGAGCGGCCTTGCTCGTAATTCCATTGACCTTCGATAATCTCAAGTCGTACTTAATGAGATTATCGATTGGAAGAGATTATCATGCTGACCTTACGACAGATGCGTTATTTCGATGCGCTGGCAACGACGCGCCATTTCGGCAGGGCCGCCGAAATGGTCCACATCAGCCAGCCGGCGCTGTCGACCCAGATCATGGAAATGGAAGAATATCTCGGCGCCAAGCTAGTCGAGCGAACGCGGCAGAGCACGATCCTGACGCCGAAAGGCGAAGAGGTTCTGCACTATGTCCGCGCCATCCTGCATCAGGTCGACCTGCTCGAGCAGACGGCCCGAAAGGGCGAAGGCACGCTCGAAGGTCTGATCCGCATCGGAATTATTCCGACAGTCGCGCCCTACCTCGTCCCTCAGTTCGTTCCGCATCTGCGCAAGACTTACCCCAGCGTTGAGGTGGAACTTCGGGAGGCGGTCACCGATCGGTTGATGGCGGACCTCCTGACGGGAAAGCTCGATGCCGTGATCGCGGCCTTGCCGCTCGATATCGAAGGCATCCAGACGCGACCGCTCTTCACCGACCGCTTCTTCATGGCCGTAGCGGACAACGGCGAGGCGGTGCTGATGTCGCCGCTCACCGAGCATGAAGTAAATGTCGATCGCCTGCTACTGCTCGAGGAAGGACATTGCCTGCGCGATCAGGCCCTTGCCGTCTGCAGCGCCGGCAAGCGCAGCCTCGTCAACTTTGGTGCGACCTCAATGGCGACGCTGCTGCAGATGGTGTCGCATGATATGGGCATGACGCTCATTCCCGAGATCGCCATTCCGACGGAGACCAGCCGCAATTCGATCCGCATCGTGCCCTTTACCGATCCACAGCCGTCGCGCGAGATCTGCCTTGCCTGGCGTCGCAGCAACCATCGTGGCAAGGAGATGGAGGCGCTGGCAGAGGCGATCATCGCTGTCGCCCCTGCGCCGCGCGAGCTGGCGGCCTGATCAGGCCAGGTTCTTCTTCAGGAATTCGACAGTCCTGCTCCAAGCGAGGTCGGCCGCCTTCTTGTCGTAGCGAGCCGCCGACGTGTCATTGTTGAAGGCGTGGTTGACGCCGTCATAGACGAAGATCTGGAAGTCCTTGCCATTGTCCTGCAGCGCCTTCTTGTAGGCGTCGATGCCGGCATTGATACGGTCGTCGAGGCCGGCGTAATGCAGCATCAGCGCAGCCTTGATACCAGGCACATCGGCCGCCTTCGGCTGGGCGCCGTAATAGGCAACACCCGCCTTCAGGTCCGGCGAGGCAACAGCGAAATCGTTAACCAGCCCGCCACCCCAGCAGAAACCGATCACGCCGACCTTGCCATTGGAATTGTCGAGTTTGCTCAGATATGTAAGCGTCGCCTCCGCGTTCGCCACCGTGGCGGGTCGGTCGAGCGTGCTGAACATCTCGCGGGCTTTGTCCTCATTCTCCGGCGTGCCGCCCTGAGGCGAGAGGAAGTCTGGCGCCAGCGCGATGAAGCCCTCCAGCGCCATGCGGCGCGCGACATCGCGGATGTGCGGGTTCAGACCGCGGTTCTCGTGGATAACAATCACGGCGCCGAGTTTTCCCGATGCATCCTTGGGTTCGACGAGGTAACCTTTCATCTCACCAGCTCCACCGGGATAGGTGACGTCCTTGGCCACCACCCGCGTGTCGTCGGCGGCGATCATTTCGGCGCTTGCCTTGTTGGCCGCAAGCATCGGTGCGATGACAGCGGCTGCGCCGGCGGAACCGGCCAGTTTCGTCAGCTTGTCCATGAAGTTGCGGCGATCGAGTGTCAGATGCGTGTATTCGTCGTAGGCGTTGATCATCGCCTGCGTGATTTCCGGCTTGTTCATTTGAGGCCTCCCGTTCCCTACCTGTCGGCTTTCGCCTGTCGGGGAAGATAGGTCAGCGGCCAGTAACGCAGGAACAAAACTGCGTTACTTCAAGTCGCTCAACCGTTCGCGAATGCCATCCAGGCGGCAAGCCACATCCACATGGCGCCGAGCACCACATAGCCGCAGGCGAAGAGCGGGCTGCGATAACGCAGATTGTTGCTGGTCACGTGGATGAAGGCGTGCAGATAGCGCGTTGCGACAAAGATCCAGGCAAGAACAACGGCGACGAGGTTATCGGCTTCCGTCATGTAAAGAAGGACGCAACAGGCGTAGAAAAGCACCGGCAACTCGAACTGGTTGGCGAGGCAATGCTTGACGACAAGGCCTTCCGCTGGCTCGTCGCGATTTTCCCGGTAGTTCGATCGCCGGATCTTGCCCCCCCGAACCAGCTTTTGCCGGCGGTACGAGAGAAGCATGTAGAGGAAATAGACTAGGGCTACGTGGGCAATAATGGGCCAGAACATCTCGTAGCCGGTCATGCTGTCTCTTCCTTGCGGTTTTTCCGTTTGATTTCCACGCTGTAGAGGAAAACAACCGACGCCGCAAATGCCCGTCGCGATTGTGCGACGGGCATGGCTGCTGCATCAGACCTGGGCGATGCCGCCATCGGCGAAGAGTTCTGCGCCAGAGACGAAGCTCGATTCATCCGAAGCCAGGAACAGAGCTGCGGAGGCGATTTCTTCGGCGCGACCGACGCGGCCCATCGGAACCTGCGAACTGAGATAGTCGAGAAGGCCCTGCTGGTCAGCCTTGTCCTTGCCTGCGAGTTCGACCAGGCCGGTCGTTTCCGTCGGGCCGGGGCTAAGCGTGTTGACGCGGATGCCGCGGTCCTTGAGATCGAGGATCCAGTTGCGCGCGAAGTTGCGGATCGCCGCCTTCGAGGCAGCGTAGACGCTGAAAGCGGGCGTGCCCGTCGCACCGGCCGTCGAGCCCGTCAGAATAACCGACGAGCCGTTACCGAGCAGCGGCAGTGCCGTTTGCACGGTAAAGAGCACGCCCTTGACGTTGCGGTTGAACGTGTCGTCAAACTGTTCTTCGGTGATTTGACCGAGCGGCGCGAACGAGCCCCCGCCTGCGTTGACGAAGAGCACGTCGATGCGGCCGGCCTCTTCCTTCACGCGATTGAACAGACGATCGAGATCGGCCTGCTTGGCGGAGTCGGCCTGGATGCCGATGACGTTGCCGCCGATCTCGTCGACGGCCGCGGCGAGCACATCTGCGCGGCGGCCGGTGATGAAGAGGCGAGCGCCTTCGGCGACGAAACGCTTCGCCGTGGCGAGACCGATGCCCGACGTGGCGCCGGTTATCACTGCAATCTTGCCATTCAATTTCTGAGTCATTGTCGTCGTCTCCTTTTGTTCGACTGAGCAGAAGATATGGACGCGCCGATCGTTTCGAAATAGAAAGGAATGAAAACCATTGTTGCAAATACGAAATGATGAAGCTGCCAGACTTCGAAGGCCTCGCGATGTTTGCCAAAGTGGCGGAGGAGCGATCGTTCGCCCGCGCGGCAAAGACGCTGGGTATTTCCGTAGCAACCGTTTCGCGCGGCGTCGCACGCCTGGAACAGAGACTGGGTGCCCGGCTGTTCAATCGGACATCGCGCCAACTGTCGCTGACGGAATTCGGCCTCCGTCTCGCCGAGCGCGCGTCGCGGATCTACTCCGATGCGGAGGAGATCGAGAATGCGGCGCTCGAGCTGTCGAGTCGTCCCCGCGGTCTGATCCGGCTGGCAGCGCCAATGACGTTCGGCGTGCATTGGATTGCACCGATCCTGCCCGAGTTCTTTGAACTCTACCCCGACATCAGCATCGATCTTCACATGAGCGACGCGAGCGTCGATCTCGTGGGGGAAGGTTTCGATGCTGCGCTTCGTATCGCGGTTTTGCCGGACTCGTCCCTAATTGCCCGTCGGCTCGCGCCGGTTAAGCCGTTCATTCTGGCGTCGCCTGCCTATCTCGAGAAATACGGATGTCCTGAGCATCCTCGAGAGCTGGCCGCGCATCACTGCCTCGGCTATGCCTATCGGCCACGCCAGGACATATGGCGGCTGACGAATAGGGCAGGCGAGGAGGAATTCGTCACCCCAACCGGCCCACTTCGAGCGACCAATTCGGAAGCATTGATCCCAATGGCGTTGCGCGGCCTCGGGATCTGCGAGCTGCCGGAGTTCATGGCCAGCGAATACCTAGCTGACGGGCGCTTGAAGGCGATCTTGACCGATTGGAGCCTGCCCAGCGGGGCACTCTATTTTGTCACGCCGTCCGCACGCGCACGACCGGCAAAGGTCGAAGTATTATCGGAGTTCATGGCGGCTCGCCTTTCCAATCCGCCATGGCGGTGGCCGCGGTAAGCTACTGCTCGCCCTCTTCGCCGCGCATCGCACGAACGACAGCGAAGCGGATGATGACGACGAGGCAGATGGCGAGGCTTGCGAATTTCAGCCGTGTCATCCACGGCAACAACTGCGCGGCCTGATCCGCCCAGGCACTGTCCCCGAAGGCGATCAAGCTGGAGACATTCTCGCCGTAGTCGGCGAGGCCATAGATGAAGGGGAGCGCATAGATCAGCTTGGCGAAGAACGGCCGAATCGGGCGGTTGAAGTATGAGCCGCCGGGTCTCAGCTTGATCAAGACCAGCAAGAGGAGTGCCGTCAGAAGTGCCGGAAAGATCAGCTCGGGACCAGCGTACATGGCCCGCAACAGATTGTTGGCAATCTCGTTCTCGCCGAGGAGCCGCTGCATCCGGCCGACGGTCAATTCGTCATAACCGGCGAAATAGATATCGAGAACGGCTTGCCCGGTTTCGTGCTTGAAGGGGACAACAAAGCCGAACGTCGTCCACGCAAGCACGCCAAGGCAGATAGCCGCGAGCAGCGCAATAATCCAGAGCGGAATACGGCTGCCCGCGTTCATTTTTCAGCCGCCGGAGCCCGGATAGTTGGGGCTCTCGCGGGTGATCGTCACATCGTGAGGGTGGCTTTCGCGAAGGCCGGCGCCGGAGATGCGCACGAAGGTCGCGCGCTCCTGGAAGTCCTTGATGTCCTTGCCGCCGACATAGCCCATGGCTGCCTTGAGGCCGCCTGCAAGCTGATGCAGGACGCCCGAAACCGGGCCCTTGTAGGGAACTTGGCCTTCGATGCCCTCGGGCACGAGCTTCAGCGTATCGCGCACTTCCGCCTGGAAGTAGCGGTCTGCCGAGCCGCGCGCCATGGCGCCGACGGAACCCATGCCGCGATAGGCTTTGAAGGAACGGCCCTGGTAGAGATAGACTTCACCCGGGCTCTCATCGGTGCCGGCGAGCAGCGAACCGATCATGACAGCGGAAGCGCCGGATGCGATCGCCTTGGCGACGTCACCCGAGAACTTGATGCCACCGTCGGCGATGACAGGGATATCCTGCGCCCGTGCTGCCTCAACCGCCGACATGATGGCTGCGAGCTGCGGAACGCCGACACCGGCGACGATGCGCGTCGTGCAGATCGAGCCCGGGCCAATACCGACCTTGACGGCATCGGCACCTGCATCGATCAGCGCCTTGGTGCCGTCAGATGTCGCGACGTTGCCGGCCATGACGCGGACGGAGTTGGACAGCTTCTTTACTCGTCCGACGGCATTGAGAACGCCCTGCGAATGACCATGCGCGGTATCGACGACGAGAAGATCGACGCCTGCCTCGATCAGGCGTTCGGCGCGCTCGAAACCATCGTCACCGACGCCGACAGCGGCAGCGGCGCGAAGGCGGCCCTGCGCATCCTTGGATGCGTTCGGGTTGAGCTGCGACTTTTCAATGTCCTTGACGGTAATGAGACCGACGCAGCGGCCTTCTCCGTCGACCACCAGCAGCTTCTCAATGCGATGCGCATGAAGCAGACGCTTGGCTTCCTGCTGGTCGACGCTTTCCTTGACCGTGACGAGATTCTCGCGCGTCATCAACTCGTAGATCTTCTGCTTCGGATCGGAGGCGAAGCGAACATCGCGGTTGGTCAGAATACCGACGAGACGGCCGGACTTTTCAACGACCGGGATGCCCGAGATGCTGTAAGTCTTCATCAGCCCGAGCGCATCGGCGAGCGTCGCGTCGGGACCGATCGTAACCGGGTTGACGACCATGCCGCTTTCGAACTTCTTGACCTGGCGGACCTGTTCGGCCTGCTCGGCCGGCGTCAGGTTCTTGTGGATCACGCCAAGGCCACCGGCCTGAGCCATGGCGATGGCAAGGCGGCTTTCCGTGACGGTGTCCATGGCCGAAGAGATGATCGGGATATTCAGCTCGAAGTCAGTGGCGATGCGCGTTGCAACGCTCGTCTGACCGGGCAGGACCTCGGAATGACCGGGCTGCAGGAGCACGTCATCGAAGGTGAGTGCATCCAAACCGGTTGGCGTTTCTATGATGCGAGCCATGGCCAATTTCCTTCAATTAAGAAAAATGCAACGCCTCCCGGAACGAATCGTCCGCACCGGCAGTGTGCAAGGGTTGCTTTGGAAGTTGGCGAGGGCTGGTAACACGTCTATGACAGGAAGTGAATAGCAAAAAGCCCGACGTGTTCGCCGGGCTTGGTATGGCTGCCATGCAGCGGTCTCACAGGTCGAACTGATAGGTCTTCGGAACGAAGCGATATCCGTCGTCGTGTGCCTCGACAAAGCCGACGGCGGGGAACGGCATGTGGTAGCCTAGGAAGGCAATCTTGTCGGCCGCGATCATGCCGAAGACCTTGCGACGCGTTGCTGCTGCCTGCGCCTTGTCCATGTCGAAACGAACCTCCCAATCCGGCTTCTGCAGCGACAGAATATAGTGATTGGCGGTGTCGCCCGTTGCCACGAGGCGCTTACCCTCGGATTCGATGTGGAAAACCATGTGGCCCTGCGTGTGGCCCGGCGCCAGCATTGCGGTGATGCCGCTTGCAACAGTGCCGCCATCGCCGATGAACGTCGCTTTCTCGGCAAGCGGCACGACGTTGGCGAGAACTGTCTTGTGACCGCCTTCGGCGGCTGTGCCTTCACGCGCTTTGTCCGTCCAGAAATCGTATTCGATCTGGCCGATGACGTAACGCGCGTTTTTGAAGGCCGGTGCGCCCCCTTCCATCAGGCCGCCGATATGATCGCCATGCAGATGGGTCAGCGCGACCAGCGTGATGTCGTCGGGCGAATAGCCGGCAGCCTTGAGCCCATCGCGAAGCAGCCCGCTGCCGCGGGCGCGACCGCCTTCGCCAAAACCCGTATCGACAAGGATGACATCCGATCCTGTGTCGATCAGCGTCGGTGCGTAAGTATTGACGAACTTGTCGGTCGGCAGGAAATTCCTCGCAAGCAGCTCCTGAACCGTTTCCGGCTTCTGGTTGCTTCCGAAGGTTTCATAGGGCTTTTCGGCAATCGTGGCGCCGTCCTTGAAGACGGTAAATTTGTAGGAGCCGAGTTTAAACTGATTGAACTGGGGCTGCGGCGTCGCATCCATCTTGGTCTTGTCTCCACTTACGGCCATAGCGGCCGTCTCTTTCAAAATCATCGGCGTCGCCAACAGGCTGATGCCCGCAGCAAGCAAAGTGCGCCGTTTCATCCCCGGTAGTGCCATATCCCGGCCTCCCAATAACGTGCAGCATCACTGCCGCATACCCCCAAATGACCAACAGCCGCCGCGTTTGTTGCACCCGCCAAAACAAGCATATGTCAATCTTGGCCGTTGAATTTGCTGAGCAAGCGGTCTCACGCAGACGTGATGCAAACGTGCTTCGGAAGCGGAATGAAGGGTTGGCAGAGCCTGTCGCGAGGACTACAGAGCACGGGCCTCCACCGCCTTCGCAAGACCTTCAAGGCATTTCGCGTATGAACCGCATCGTTCCGCTGATCCTCGCCGTTGCTCTCTTCATGGAGCAGATGGACTCCACCGTCATATCGACCGCCCTGCCCGCCATCGCCAACGATCTCCACGTCGGGCCGATCACGCTGAAGCTGGCACTGACCTCCTACATGGTGTCGCTTGCGGTCTTCATTCCGATCAGCGGCTGGATGGCGGACCGGTTTGGCGCCAAGCGCATTTTCCGCCTGGCCATCTGCGTCTTCGTCGTCGGGTCGATCTTCTGCGCAATCTCGTCCGGCCTGATCGAGTTCGTCATTGCGCGCTTCCTGCAGGGCATGGGCGGTGCGATGATGACGCCGGTTGGCCGCCTTGTGCTTCTGCGAACGACGAAGCGAAGCGAGCTTGTCTCGGCGATGGCCTTGCTGACCATCCCGGCGCTCGTCGGACCGTTGGCCGGACCGCCGTTAGGCGGCTTCATCACCACCTATTTCACCTGGCACTGGATCTTCCTGATCAACGTGCCGGTCGGCATTGTCGGCGTCTGGCTGGCAACGATTTTCCTGCCGGAGGTTGAGGCGACGGCGCCGCCGAAGCTGGATTTCACCGGCTTTTTGCTGACATCGTTTTCGGCCGCCGGCGTCGTCTTCGGCCTTTCCGTCGTCAGCCTCCCGGCCTTGCCGCCCGTTATCGGCATCATGGCGACGGCAATCGGCCTCGTCTGCGGTTTTCTCTATGTGCGCCATGCCAAACGGCATCCAGCGCCGATCCTCAATCTGAACCTCTTCCGCAATCCGACGTTCCGCGCATCGACAACCGGCGGCACGCTGTTTCGCATCTGTATCGGCGCCATGCCCTTCCTGACGCCGCTGATGCTGCAGCTCGGCTTCGGCCTGACGCCGTTCCAATCGGGTCTCATCACTTTTGCCGGCGCGATCGGGGCGATCACGACCAAGTTCATGGCGCGTCGCGTTTTCGCGGCTGCCGGCTTCCGCACCACACTGCTTTCGGCAGCAGGGGTGACGACCATGGTTACGGTCGCGACCGGCTTCTTCACGCCACAGACGCCACATCTCGTCATCATCGCCATTCTTTTGATCGGCGGCTTCTCGCGCTCGTTCTTCTTTACCGGCGTCAATGCGCTGGCCTTTGCCGACATCGACGATGCACAGGCGAGCCAGGCAACGTCGCTGAGCTCGGTGATGCAGCAGATCAGCCTGGCGCTTGGCGTCGCAGTTGCCGCAGCAATCCTTGAAACATCGATCTATTTCCGCGGCGAGGCGCTGCAGGTGGCCGACTTCCACGTCGCCTTCTATGTGATCGCGATCCTGACTGTCGTGGCGACCATCCCGTTCATCCGGATGGACAGGAGCGCCGGCGCGCTTGTTTCCGGCCACCGTGCGAAGCGCATCACCCCGGCGACGATCGAGGCGGAACAACCGGCCGTGAAGTAAGGCCTATTCCGGAGTCTCGCAGACGGCGCTCAGCTTGTTGCCATCCGGATCGCGCACATAGGCGGCATAGAAATTGGCATGGAACGGCCGCAATCCGGGGGCGCCTTCGTCTACGCCGCCCGCGGCAAGGGCTGCGGCATGAAACGCATCGACGTCCGCACGGCGCTCGGCATGAAGCGCGACCATCGAGCCGTTGCCAGTTGATGCCCGCCTGCGGTTGAACGGGGTTACGATCCAGAGCCGGCATCGGGTGTCGCCATCTGCGGCGTAGCCGATTTCCTCTTCGGAGTAGCGCTGGCGGCGATAGCCGAGCAGCGGCAGAACGATATCGTAAAACCGCCGCGCTTCATCAATGTCGTTGGTTCCGAGGGTGACGTATAGGAGCATGGTACCCGGGCATTCCAAGTCTTGGGAGACCGGATCATCACCCGAGACCAGCCCAAAGATCAAGCTTCGGTGACATCGGGCTCCATCTGGCGGCCCTTGAAGCCTTTCGCCAGCAGGAACATCTCCACGGATTCGGCCCGCGACGACGGCGGCTTGACGTGGACAACCTGCTTGAAATGCCGCTTCAGCATGTTGAGAAGATCGCGTTCGGTGCCTCCCTGGAAGGTCTTTGCCAGGAAGTGGCCACCCTCCCCCAGCACTTCGATGGCAAAGTGTGCCGCCACTTCGCAGAGATGCATGGTGCGCAAATGGTCGGTACGGTGGTGGCCGGTCGTGGGGGCTGCCATGTCCGAGATCACCAGATCAGGCGTGCCGCCGACGGCCTCGATCAACTGTGCCGGCGCTGACGGATCGAGGAAGTCCAGCTGCAGGATCTTCACGCCCGGCAGCTGATCCATCTCCAGGAAGTCGATCGCCGCCACACGGATATCCTCATCCGTCGAGCCCGTGACCTTGGCAGCGATCTGCGACCAGCTTCCCGGTGCGGCACCCAGATCGATGATGCGGCGGGCGCCCTTCAGGATGCCGTGCTTCTCGTCGATCTCGAGCAGCTTGAAGGCGGCACGAGCGCGATAGCCCTCGAGCTGGGCGCGCTGCACATAGGGATCGTTGATGTGGCGCTGCAGCCATTGCCGCGACGACGCCTTCATCTTCTTGTTCTTGACGCGCTGGCCGAGTTTGCGGCCGGTGCGGCTACCCGCAATCGTTGGCTTCGCCATGCTTGTCCCCTATTTGCCGCGCTGGCCGCGGCGGTTGCGGTGGCGCCGCCAGACGCCGTCGTCCGCCATCATGTCCGTGAGCAGGCCTTCCCTCAAGCCGCGATCGGCAACCCGCATGCGCGGGCTCGGCCAGCGGCGGCGGATCGCCTCCAGAATCGCGCAGCCGGCGAGCACCAGATCGGCGCGATCCGGTCCGATACAGGGATTGGCGGCCCGGCTTGCGAAATCCCACGACAGCAGCTTTGCCTGCATCGCCGAGACCTCGTCGTCCGAAAGCCAGATGCCGTCGACCTTGCGGCGGTCGTAGCGCGGCAGGTCGAGGTGGACGCCTGCGAGCGTCGTCACCGTTCCCGAGGTGCCGATGAGATGGAAATCATCCGCGTGACCGATGTCGATCGCAGGGCAATCGAAGTTGTCGAGCATGCCCGCCACTTCCACCACCATGCCCTCGAAAACATCCGGGGTGACATCGCGCCCGCCATGACGCTCCGATAGCGTGACGACGCCGACGGGAAGCGAGGTCCAGTGGGTGATGTGGTTTGCGAGGCGATTGAAGCGGTTGTCGCCGATACGAATGACCGCGATTTCGGAGGAGCCGCCGCCGATATCGAAGAGGACAACGGAGCGGGTCTCGCGTCCGACGAGCGACGAGCAGCCCGAGACGGCAAGCCGCGCTTCGGTCTCCCGATCGATAATCTCGAGTTCGAGGCCGGTCTCGGCAATGACGCGCTCGAGGAACACGGCCCCGTTGCTCGCCTGCCGGCAGGCCTCGGTCGCGATCAGCCGCATACGGCGGATTTCGCGGCTCTTCAGCTTGGAGGCGCAGACACGTAGCGCATCGGCGGCGCGATCCATCGCATCGTCGGAGAGGCGGCCGCTTGCCGCCAGTCCCTCGCCCAAGCGTACGATCCGGGAGAAGGCGTCGACAACGCGAAACTGACCCGGCCGCGTCGGTTGCGCGATCAGAAGACGGCAATTGTTGGTGCCGAGATCGAGAGCGGCGTAAAGCTCATCCGGCCACGGATGTTCGTGGCTGCGCTGCCCTCCTTCGGACGGGCGTGCCCCACGATTATCGTTCTGGCCGGTTCGCAATTCGGCTGCCCCGGCCCGCCCGGCGGGCGCTGGCTGCTGCGGCTGGGCCGGACGTCCGGTCGGCTTTTCATGGACCAGTGGGCGTCCCTGGAGGCCGCGCTTGCCGCGATGCTTGCGGCGATTGCGGCGACTCGGCACCGATTCGCCGTCACCGCGAACAGCGTGCGTCGCGATTTGGGCGTTTTCGTTGCTTGCCTGATGCTGTTGAACCGCTTCGCTTGGAGCGCCTGCGCCACGACGGCGACGCTTTCGCTTCCGCGCGACACTGTCGGCTTCAATTGGGCGCGCCGCCTCTCCGGCATCGCCGGACAGGACATGCTGAGCGGACTGGTTCGCATTGCGGGATTGCCCGCCACGCTTGCCCTTGCGGCGCCTGGATTTCTTACCATCCCTACGCCCTGCCGCCGACGCCCCGTTACCTTGCGGCCTTTGGCCGCCTTCGGGGTCTTCCACGTTCTTTTTCCATCGCGCCGCGCAAGTCCAAAAGGTATGCAGCAGGCGCTCATTCGATTTTGCGTTGGCGCGAAGATACCAGCGCATGGCGAAATCACCAAATTCTTTTTGGCGTTAGCGAAATAGGTCCTCTCTTCGAGCTCAAAAGCCAGCGTAAAAACCCTGTTCATTTTTTTCGAAACAGGTATTTGCAATCCGCCAGCTTTTGTTTATAAGCGCCGCACACCAGCGGAGCCGCTTCGAGCGCCGCACCTGCTGGGGAATAGTTCAATGGTAGAACAGCGGACTCTGACTCCGTCGATCTTGGTTCGAATCCAGGTTCCCCAGCCAATTCTCCTAAATGCCCTTAATTCCTTGATTTTCCGGTCCTGCCGGATATCGTTTTGGCATCATGCGCGACCTGATGCCCAGAACTGTAGCACACAGGTGATGCCCGCCTAATGAGCGCGGGGGCGTCGCAGTGGCAGTCAAGGGCAACTATCCCATGGCGGTCCGCCACGACGTCCAGAACCTTATTCGCCGCGGCAACATCTTTTACCGGCGGGCGCGTGTTCCCCAGTTCTTTCACGCGATCCCAGCCGGGCAGCCGGCTTTCATTGAGCCTTCATTGTTCGGATCATAAAAAGGCTCAAGCAGTCGGTCGGAAGCTCAACACGCTCATGGCCGAGCTGAAGATGAACTCGAAGGAACCGATGTCCCAGCGCAGCTCCAAAAGCTTTGCGAACATGAACGCGACGTGATGCGCTTGCATCTTGAAGACGTCTCGATCGCCGCAAGACGCAACGACCGTCCCGCCGACATCGAAGTGCTGGAGCTCGATCTGGAGAATGGCTGAGCTTACAAGCTGCTCGCGATGTTTGGCATCCAAAAACATCTGACGCTGAAGGATGGCTGCAGCGGATCCACATACCTGCTCGACAACGGGGTATCTGCATCTCATATCTTTGCGATCAGATCGAATTATCTAGAGCTGCTCCATGAGGCGAACACTCGCGGCTTCCAGGATGGCATCCGAATGCTGATGCACCGGTCTGCAGCCGGTCGGCGCCCGTTCGTTTCGACCCATCTCTGCCTTTCCTTCTATCCGCCACCAGCGATCATTACGTATGAAAGCCCGACCACGCTTGGCCGGCGCCGAATTCTCGATATCGCTGTTGCCCCGGCGATCGGTGCCGCCGCAGGTGCACCGTTCCTTGACGACGCGCTCAGCAAGCTTTCCTACTCCGCCAAGGTCGGTCATGACCTGTCGTAGGAACTGCGCGCAGGGTTCGTCTTTCGCAGTGAGCCTCAAGACGTCGACCAGCGGAGCAGCCAACAAAAAAGGCCGGGCGAAACCGCACCGACCTTCCTCACATCGCTACTCATACCAGTGCCAGTACATCCGTGGTCAAAAGTAGAAAGCGATTGCGGCAAATTGCGAGCGGCAGACATATTCCAGCGCTCATCAGCAATGCCGATGAAAGGCATATAGGCACTCGCTGCATGAAACGCAAGCGCAATTTTTGGTTTTATTCTCGAAGTCTGATAAAAACAAAAATTGCACGAATTGCGTTGCATCCGGAGCCACGCTCAGGCATGCTCGCTTCTTCAGCAGCCAATGTCACGGGCGCTGCTGCATCAGGGCTCAGAGCCCTCGCCCCAAATTGAAGGAGGACCGAAGTGTCTTCCGAATTCGGCTATGTCTTACATTCCAGGGACCTTACTATGCTGCAAGGCATCTTGGATGCGGCTGGATACAGTGCTGCCAGTAGTGTTGCTCATCCTGAGCGATACAACATCGCAGCCAAGCTACTTTTCGAACGTTTCCAACATGGGATGACCTCCCCCGACGACCTATCCAGGGAACTGGAAAGGCATTTTGGCCGGGTGATTTCGGCAATATCTCCACCAAGCTTCGAGCGGACACGCGCCTCCATTCAGGGACGGCCTCCCCGGTAGAAATTTCCTGGAGCTGTAGGACTCTCCGCCTTCCCGATATAGCAGGCCGATAGCATGGAACAACGCGTCAAGGCGGGGATTGAGGGAGTGGATCGCACGGGTGAGGAATGTTTCTCCCTCATGTCTTACGCTGGCTAACTGTGTGATCCACTATTCTCGAATGTGGAATCGGAGACCCTGTGTCGGTACCGAGCTGGCTAGTCTTAGTCGTTGTGAACGCAACCGCGTGCTGCATCCTGTTGCATCTCCAGAAGAAGACCTTGATATGCTTTTTTGCGAATTGGCCTGGTGACGAACGGCCGCGCCTTCTTCTCGGCAATGCAGGCCTACGCTGGTACGATGACGGAAACAGTCACTCAGGGAGACGCGCAGTCCGCATTTCTCGCAGCGGCTCTTGACGCAGAGGCAGTGTTCCGGATGGCCTAACTCCTTACTGTGAGGATGGTCGTGTCTTCGCCATGAAGATCCCGAGATCGCTGATCTCCATCACGTTGTTGTTTAGACCAAGAAGCGTGCCGCCCGCGCTTTGGTTTCGCCGTCGGTGCGGGCGCGCAAGCCTCACGTTCCAGACGGAGGAGCTTCAGCCGCTCCGTCTTCTTGGAAGCCCAAGAAGGAAAAGACGGCCGCCGACAAAGGCGGCCCGCCCATTTTAAGTTCTCAGCCGAAGGCCAGCCAAAGCGCCCCAAAGAAGAATTGAGGTTCGGAAGGGCGATCGGCATCTGTATCGGTCGCCTTATCGTCGCCCAAGAAACACCGATCACCGTTCCTGTTTGAGGCACTTGGCGACCTGCCATCCATTTCTTCCCTTTGATTGCCTGCTGCGAATACCCATCTATCTGAAGGCGGAACGAGTACTCGATGGCGCCGATAACGGACCCTCACATGATTGGAGTGTGGCCATGCTGGTACACCGATGGGAAACACCTCTCGTGCTGGGAGACAACCGCATTCGTATTGTCGTCGGCTCCCCGGAGGAGGCATTGACCTGGCTCGTCCATGAACCGAACCAGAGTGCGGCCAAGTGGCAACGAGCCTGGAAGGCCTGCCGAGCGGTCGTTGAAGGTCGGATGAAAACGGAAGACGCCAAGTCCGCCGTTCAGCTCGCGGCCACGCGCTAAGTCGTTCGAGTGCACCAATTTCGGTGATCCGGTCCTCAGGCGGCTGTCGGGTCGAGGTCTTGGCTGCTGCCTCTGCTTGATACAAGCTGGACGGCTGCGCGTTTGGTCCTTACTGGTGCGCGTGTGCCAGGTCTACTCGCCTTCACCTGATGATCAGCAGCCCAACACCGGTGGCGAACAGAACCCCCGTCCACAGCAAGTCGACGTTGATCCAGGCACTGCGCAATATTTCGAGCCCGACCCAGCGATAAACCGTCAGCGCAATGAGGCTTGTGACCGCCAACATTGCGAGCGTGTGGACGCCGACTGCGGCAATCGCCATGGCGGCGGAACCGGCGCCGCCAACATTCGGCAATGGCGGCTGGGTCAGACAGAGGGGCATCAGGGCGGGCAGGATCATGAGGCCGGCGCCATGGGCCGTGGCCATCAGGAACGACCAGAGCACAAGGCCGGCGAGTCCCGTCCGCAAGCCGACGCGAACGCGGCGACTGTGCCCGAAGACTTGATGGCAGATCGCCCAGGCAACGAGCGTCACGCCGGTGGCCATGCGCACAGCATCCTGGTTCACGAAAAGGCCGGCGACGACTACAGCTCCGGCCACCAACGCGATGGAGACAGCATGCCCGAGGGCAATGGCGGGTACGGCCTGAACCACCGCCGTGAAACTCTGCCGGTGAACGCCGAGCGCAACGGCAAACAGCCACCCCATCGCGGGATTGAGACCGTGAAAGGCGCCCAGTCCCGCCAGCAGCATCCAGGGCCAGAGCTCGTTCATCGGCGCCTCGTTTGCCTGATGTCGTTTCCCTAGGGATAACAATAGGAATCCGACGAGCAGTCTCCACCTTGCAGGCGGACCTGATGCGGACGGTGTGACTTGGGCCATTCGACGAAGAATTTCTCGTCGAAGGCAATGCCACCTTCCGGCTTCGCATCGAGCTTCACCATCCAGCCCGTTATGCCATCGGGATAGAACTGCTCATCGATCGCCCCGTAAAGCGAGTTGGTGAAGTAGATGCGACGACCATCGCGGCTGATCTCGACCATCTGCGGGCCCCCGTTCAGCGCGCCATTCTCGGCCCCTGGGTGCGACGCACGCGAAACGATACCGCCAATGCGGACCTTGCCGGTCAGCTTCGGTTTGAACGGATCTGATACATCGTACTGAAGGAGATCGCCGGTTCCCCAGCAGGACACGTAGAGAAATCTGTCATCCATCGAGAGATCGATGTCGGTGACAAGCGGCGGCACGGCCTTGAAACCCTTGAGCATTGGCGGCAGTTGGTCGGCATCGGCGGGCTCCGCCGGAATGTCGATCACCTTTGTCACCCCCCATTTTTCACCGTCACGGTGCCAGACCCAAATCGAGGAGGAGAGATCCTCTAGGCTGAGCACGCAGTTGACAAAGCCATAGGCTTTCGTCGGGTCGTGCGCGGGCCTGAGCTCGAATACGAGCTGGTACTTGTCGCCGAAATCGATCGTCTGCAGGTGCTTGCGTGTGTGCAGATCCCAGAAATGCAGACGGCGTCCGTATTTCGCGCCGAGCAGGATGTCGGGGACGAGCCCGTTTTCGAAGGTATCGGGCGTGCCCCACTCGCTGGTAACGAGCGTGTCGTGGCCAAGGTGCCACCATACGTCATAGGAGAGCTGTTGCTCTCCCCGATCTATCTCCCACTGTCCGCGGACCTCGAAAGTCCTGTGATCAATCAGAAAAATCCCGCCTGGGGCCTTGCCTTCGGCATTGCCCAACGCGGCCACATAGATGCCCTCGGGGCCGCAATGGATGGTGTGCGGCCGGGAATAGCCGGCTCGTTCGGCCACGTCCGCGGGCTCAATCACCTTGACGATCTGAGGATTTTTGCCGTCCGGCTTGGTGTCGATGATATGGATTCGGGAAGATTTCAGTCCCGGCACGACCAGATAGCGGCGTTCAGCGTGCGGGTGCGGCGCGTTTGGGCACAGACAGGACGAACAGGCATTCCAGCCGAAATGATGCAGTTCGTCACCGACATTAGGCATCGCGAGCTTGTTTATGATCTGCCCGTAACTGGCCGATGTCGGATCGACATCGACGACAGCAAGTTCATCGGGAACCGCTCGCGTTGGATCGAAGGCGACGACATAGGCAAACGTCTCTGGCGCCGCCTTCATGGCCATGCGTGGCGACGGATAAAAGCTCGGATCAGGTTTCCACGTTTCCATGTGAATTGCTCCTGGCTAGCGTGTGCTGAACAGTGAAAAATGCTCGCTAAATGCTTGCCGACAGCCGACTCACGCTGCGGATGGGGCGGGTCCAAGGACGTTCAAGGGATACCAATTCGAACCGGCCACGCGAGCCGTAGAGGTCATCCTCCCCACGCAACTATCTCAAAAAATCGCGGGATTGGGCAGTCCTTTTTTTCATAGCCGCTCTCGCCGCCACTCCGCCTCAGACCTCATGCAGTCCTTTTGCGGACATCCTCCGCCAGTTCCTGCATCCGGTCGATCGGAATGCGTCCGATCAGCATGAAGGCGTGCGTTTCGTTCGACCAGTAGACGACATTCATGCCGCGTCGGCCTTCGACGTCGGGATCCTGCTTTCCGACGTCCGAGCGAACGATGCAGAGTGCCAGCGGCCCCGTCTCCGGGTCCAGATAGGCAATCTGTGCGAGCGGCTTTTCGTCGTATTGCAGCAACTGGGCGCGCTTGAACTCGATGCCGGGCAGCGACACCGCTTCGGGTGACAGGGAGATGCCAAGTTTGTCGACGAGCCTGGCGAGCTGGGCTGCCTGCGCTTCGCCTGACGGCGACGGGCCGGCCAGGGTATCGACAGTGTAGAGGGCGAGGTATTCGGCAACGACGGCGCGCCATTCGCTGCTTTCATCAGGAGCATCAACGCGATTGCGGATGCTGATGAAGGCCCGGTCAGCCACAATTCCGGCGACGAGGCAGGCTGCAAGCGCACCAAGGAAACCGCGGCGACCGAAGCGTTCGGGAGCCGGCTTCGCGTCGGCCGGCGTACCGAGCAAGGTGTCGAGCCTTGCCTTCGGAGCTTCGGCAAGCAGCGGCTCGAAGGCTTGCTTGAAGGGGAGACTGCTCCGCGACAACAACTCCAGCCTCGCGGCCGCACGCGCGTTCGAGTCGAGAAGCGCCTTGATGCGCGAGACCTCCGTATCCGACAGCTCACCGTCGATATAGGCCGTCAACTCCTCATCGGAGAGGATTTGGTTCTTGTCGTTCATGTAACCCCCTCTCCCGAGACACTGGCGGCTATCTTGGCGCGCGCGGCGGCAAGGCGGCTCATCACGGTGCCGATCGGGATATCCAATACGCTTGCGACCTCCTTGTAGGAAAGACCTTCCACATA
This sequence comes from Rhizobium sp. 57MFTsu3.2, assembly GCF_012932765.1. Classification (NCBI taxonomy): domain Bacteria; kingdom Pseudomonadati; phylum Pseudomonadota; class Alphaproteobacteria; order Hyphomicrobiales; family Rhizobiaceae; genus Rhizobium; species Rhizobium sp. 57MFTsu3.2. The sequence continues at coordinate 130,986 of NZ_JDWI01000007.1, read as the reverse complement.
GGCGAGAAAGACCGCTGCACGCTGCGCATCCGGCAGCGCATTGACCAGCCGCAGAACCTGGTTTGCCATGAGATGGGTTTCCGCGTCGCGGGCGCCATCGACAACAAGGGCCTCGTCTGCATCGACGAAGCCCTGACCGAGGCGCACGCGTTGCGACCGGATCTCGTTCAACCAAATGGAATGAAGGATGGAGAACAGCCAGCGGTCCAGCCGCGTTCCCGTCTCGAACTGCTCGACGCGCTCCAGAGCGCGAACACAGGTCTGTTGCACGAGATCGTCGGCAACGTCGCGGCGATGCGAGAGCACAAGGCCATAGCGCCACAGCCGCAGCAGATTGTCCGCCAGGCCACTTTTGATATCGGCTTCGCTTGCGATGAGAGCCTCCGCCACGATTTTTCCTTCCAAAGCCGCCGGTTGCACCGACGGCTCTGGTACTGCGCGACTATAGGCAGGAAATGTGGTGTACGCGACCGGCATTGGAAGGTTCCTATTCAACCGTGGTTGCGCATTCCCGCTGTTCTTCAATGGTCAAGGCTTGAGGATCGCTTCGTTCAGATCGCGATACGCCTCGCAATCGGTGCCGCAGATCGTTTTGATTGTTTCCAGCTGCTCCTTGGCAAGATCGAGCCGACCCTTGATGACGTAGGCTTCGCCGAGATATTCACGAACCTGCGCGTATTTGGGATCAAGCTCAACGGACTTCAGGTAGTAGGAAATGCCTTCATCCGTGCGGCCGAGCTTGCGGGTGGCGTAGCCGCGATAGTTCAGAGCCTCGGCGGTATTCGGATCCTTCAGCGTATCGAGTATGGCGAGCGCTTCTTCATAGCGTCCGGCCTTTGCCAGCGAATAGGCGTAGTCCGTGCGGTTTTCTTCCGTCACGTTGGCGCTGCTCTGTTTGACGCACCTCTTCGTCCTCTTGTCGTACATCTGGCCCTTCTTGCAGGTCGGCATGGTGCTTTCGCTGCTCCTCCCTCCGGAGCCGCTGGACCCGCTGGATCCGCTACTGCTGCCGCCGCTGCTGCTGCCGCCGCCAATCGAAAATGCGGGCGTGGAGAGTGCAAACGCGGCAATGCAGCCGCCGACCAGGATGGAAGCAATACGAACAGTCGCGATCGTCATGGGATATCTCCTACGAAAATGACGTTGGCGGCGAATGAACACCGTTGACTGGCACTTTATTCGATTGCGTGTTCTTCTTTTTTGCACCTTGCGATCTCGGTGCGGGCGAATAAATGCGGGCCTGACGTGTTAGCCGCTCACGCGCCGGGCAAAAGGAGCATCCCGTGAGTGATACCGTAAAACTGTTGAGTCTTGCCGTCGCGACGCCGGAGCACGTCATCACGCAAAAGGAGGCGGCGGAAACCTCTGCGCGCCTGTTTTCGTCCCGCTTCAAGGATTTTTCGCATTTGGCAAGCGTCTTCGAGAATGCCGGCATCAAGAGACGTTATGCCGCCCGTCCGCTGGAATGGTTCATCGAGCCGCACGGTTGGCAAGACAGAATGGAGGCTTATGGCGAAGTCGCGCGCAGCCTGTTTTTCGAGACGGCCACCCATGCACTCAAGCAGGCCGGTCTAAAGGGATGCGACGTCGACTGCATCGTCACCATCTCGTCCACGGGCATTGCTACACCGAGCCTCGATGCACAGCTCGCAGAGAAAATGGGCTTCCGCTCGGACATCGAACGCGTTCCCGTTTTCGGACTCGGCTGCGCAGCAGGTGTTTCTGGGTTCGCCATCGCCTCGCGATTTGCCCGCGATCGGCCGGGCGCAACGGTGCTTTTCGTGGCAATAGAACTTTGCACTCTGGCTTTCCGGCTGGACGAGCTGACGCGCGCAAACATCATCGCCACGGCACTTTTCGGCGATGGCGCGGCCGCCTGCATTCTCCGGGCGGGGCGAGGGGGTAAGGCCGAAGTCGAGTCGACGGGGGAGCATCTTTTCCCCGATACGCTCGGTATCATGGGCTGGAAGATCGACGACACCGGCTTCGGCGTGGTTCTCGCTCAATCGCTACCGCCCTTTGCCGAGACGGAACTCGGCCCGGCCGTCGACGGGATATTGGCGAGAAACGGTCTCTCTCGTCGCGATATAGGTCGCTTCATCTGCCATCCCGGCGGCGCGAGGGTGCTTATGGCCCTGGAGAGCGCGCTGTCGCTAGAATCGGGAACCCTGGATCACGAGCGCGCGGTGCTTGCGGAATACGGAAACATGTCCTCGCCGACGATCCTCTTCGTGCTGGAGCGCGCCTTGAAGGAGGGATTGCCGGAACGCAGCGCGATGGTCGCCCTAGGACCGGGTTTCTCCGCCAGCTGCGTGACCTTGAAGAGAGCCGCATGATGTGGCCCTCCCTTGCACTGCTCGCCTTCGTGACCGCACAGCGCCTCGCGGAACTCGCCCTTGCCCGCCACAATACGCGGGTGCTTCTAAACAGCGGCGCGAAAGAGGTCGCGCCGCAGCACTATCCTTTCATGGTAGCGCTGCACGGCTGTTGGATAGCCGGATTATGGCTGCTGGCGATCGGTCGTCCGGTCGACGCAATCTGGTTTGCCGTCTTCATGGTTTTGCAGGCTGGCCGGCTCTGGGTCATCGGCACGCTCAAGGGGCGGTGGACAACACGCATCATCGTTCTCCCGGGCGCTCCGCTCGTCAGCAGCGGACCCTACCGATTCATGGCTCATCCGAACTATGTCATCGTGGCTGGCGAAATCGCCGTCCTTCCGCTTGCCTTCGGGATGCCCCTCTACGCGGCGACATTTTCAGTGCTGAACGCGGCCGTACTTTACGTCCGCATCAAAGCCGAAAACGAGGCACTCAGAACGACAATGTTTTTGAAATAAAACGACATTTTTCGTTTGCGTGCAGCCTGCCGTAGTTGCATTTTCATTGCTTGGAACAGTTGGAATGCACGGCAATGACAAAGAATGCAATTGTACTGGGCGCCGGTATCGTCGGCGTGTCGACGGCCATTCATCTGCAGCGCAGGGGTCGGCAGGTGACGCTGATCGACCGCAAGGCCCCAGGCAAGGAGACCTCGTTCGGGAATGCCGGGCTCATTCAACGCGAAGGCGTCGTGCCGTACGGTTTTCCGCAGCAACTCGGGCTTCTGATCCGCTACGCTTTCAACAACCGGATCGACGCTCACTACCACCTCAAGGCGCTGCCCGGACAGCTCGCCTTCCTTGCGCGCTACTGGTGGAATTCCGGCGCGAAACGCCATGAGATGATCTCCCGCGCCTATGCCCCGCTGATCGAGCACTCGATCTCGGAGCACAATGATCTGATCGAAGCGTCCAATGCACAGCACTTGATTCGCAAGAACGGCTGGATGGAGATTTTCCGCACGGCTGGCCGGCGCGACGCGGAATTTGCCGAGGCAGAGCGCCTTAGAGCCGAGTTCGGCGTCATGCACGAGCAGTTGGACGCCGCAGCCGTCGCGCGGCTGGAGCCTCATATCAAGGGAGATTTCGTCGGCGGCCTGCGGTGGCGCGATCCTTGGTCCGTACTCGATCCGCACGGTTTGACGATGGCCTACCGCACCTACTTCGAGAGTCTGGGCGGAAGGTGTGTCACTGGCGACGCCAATTCGCTCGGTCGCTCCGGCTCGAGCTGGCGGGTGGTCACCAGCGAGGGGGCTCTGGACGCGGAAGATGCGGTTTTGGCGCTCGGCCCCTGGGCTGCTGTTGCAACACGTCGGCTCGGCTATGCCTTCCCCCTCGGCGTCAAGCGAGGCTATCACATGCATTATGCCGCGGCAGGCGATGCGACCCTCAACAACTGGACGCTCGATGCCGAGCGCGGTTATTTCCTCGCACCTATGAGCCGGGGCATCCGGCTGACAACAGGTGCGGAATTCGCGGCACTCGATGCGCCGAAGACACCGGTGCAGCTCGATCGCGCCGAGAAGGTGGCACGCACAGTCTTTCCGCTCGGCGAGCGGCTCGATCCGGAGCCGTGGATGGGCGCCCGACCGTGCACGCCCGACATGATGCCTATCATCGGCAAGGCGCCCCGGCACGACGGGCTGTGGTTCGCATTCGGCCACGCTCATCACGGGTTGACGCTCGGGCCTGTCACCGGCCGCGCCCTGGCGGAAGCGATCACCGGCGAGGCACCGTTCATCGATATTTCGGCCTATTCGCCGCAGCGCTTCAACCCATAAGCAACGCGCGCATACCAAACAGGCTCATAGAAGGACAACAATCCGCCAGACCGGCGGAAAGGAGGACCTGATTCCTCCAACGTTTACGCCGAGTTGCCTATAAGACGAGGGAAACTCTCAGGAAATCCAACATGTCTATTGCCTCCTCCCCCGCCCTCGAGACACGGCAGCCCCCGCTCGGCACGCCGGGTCTCGGCGCGCTCGTCGTTTTTGTCCTCGGCACACTACTGCTCGGCTACTATTACGGCCCGGCTCAGGGCGCACTGTTCCTTGTCGGCGGCGCCCTCGGCATTGCCCTCTATCACGCCGCCTTCGGCTTCACCTCCGCATGGCGCGTCTTCATCATGGATGGTCGCGGACGCGGCCTGCGCGTGCAGATGATCCTGCTGGCGATCGCCGTCGTGCTGTTCTTTCCGTTCCTGGCGAGCGGCACGCTGTTCGGTCATGAGGTCAAGGGTTCGGTGTCGCCCGCAGGCATCGGCGTGCTCGTCGGCGCCTTCATGTTCGGGATCGGCATGCAGCTCGGCGGCGGCTGCGCTTCCGGTACGCTGTTTACCGCCGGCGGCGGAAATGCGCGGATGCTCATCACCCTGTTCTTCTTTATCGTCGGCTCGGTGCTCGGCACCGTGAATTTCGACTGGTGGGTGAGCCTACCGTCACTTCCACCGACCTCGCTGGTACAGAGCTTCGGCGCCATCGGCGGCATCGCGGTCTCGCTGATCATCTTTGCAGCGATCGCCGCACTGACTGTTGTCGTCGAGAAGCGCTGGCACCGCTCGCTCGAAAAGGAAGCGCCCTCCCCGCGCCGCGGCTTTTCGCGTTTCCTGCGCGGACCGTGGCCGCTTGTCCTCGGCGCCGTTGCCCTTGCCTTGCTGAACTTCGTGACTCTGTCGATCGCCGGTCGCCCCTGGGGCATCACCTCGGCTTTTGCACTTTGGGGCGCCAAGGGCGCACAGATCATCGGCATTGACCCGACCGCCTGGGCTTATTGGCAGACGCCCGCCAATGCCAAGGCGCTGGCCGACAGCGTCTTTGCGGATATCACCTCCGTCATGGATTTCGGCATCATTGCAGGTGCAATGCTCGCCTCGTCGCTCGCCGGTCGATTGGCACCGAGCTGGGATATTCCGCTGCGTTCGGTTCTAGCTGCTGTGATCGGCGGCCTGCGGCTCGGATACGGCGCACGCATCGCCTACGGTTGTAACATCGGCGCCTATTTCTCCGGCATCTCGTCGGGCAGCCTGCATGGCTATCTCTGGGCCGTGGCCGCATTTGCCGGCAATGTCATCGGCGTTCGCCTGCGGCCCTATTTCTTCTTCGAGAAGAAGGTCCTGCTGCGGACCGACGGCTAAACAACGCCCAAAGACTTGAGATCGCGGAGCGCCGTTTCCGCCATCCCTTTGATTGTATTGTCGATATCGACGGTCACGACGCCGAGCTCGCCGGTCGGCACTTCGAGTGTCGCGAGTTGGCTTTCCAGCAAGGATGCAGGCATGAAGTGACCCTTGCGCTCACCCATCCGCTTCGTGAGCAGCTCCTTCGAGCCTGACAGATAGACAAAACAGAGTTTTCCATTCACCGCCTTGCGCAGCCGGTCGCGATAGATGCGCTTCAACGCCGAGCAGGAAACGATGACGCCCTGCCCACGATCAAGCGACGCTTTCATTGTCTGACCGATGAGGTCGAGCCAAGGCATCCGGTCGTCATCCGTCAAGGGAATGCCCTTCGACATCTTCTCGACATTCGATGCAGGATGCAGCTGGTCGCCCTCGACAAATTGCATGCCGAGGGCGTCCGAAATCTTCAGGCCGATCGAGGACTTGCCGCAACCACTGACCCCCATGACGATGATGGCGTAAGGGGTTCCGTTGGTCTTTGGCATTGCTTGTCTCTCTCAGCGTTCCGGCACTCCCGGGGACGGGAGAACGACTACCTTATGAAGCAGCGAGTGTCGCACTCTTGCGCGCAAGGCGAGCCTTGATGGTGTCAACATCCGCGCGCGGCGTGGCCGCAAACAAGGTCTTCGTATAGCTGTGCTGCGGATCGTTGAAAACCTGATCCCGCGCGCCATACTCCACAGCTTCACCGAAATACATCACCATGACGTCGTCGGCCATATAGCGGACGACCGAGAGATCGTGGCTGATGAAGACATATGTGAGGTTCAGCTCGTCCTGCAAATCCGCGAGCAGATTGAGAACTTGAGCCTGGACCGAAAGGTCGAGTGCAGACACCGGCTCATCGAGAACCAGAAGCCGCGGCTTCAGCATCAAAGCGCGGGCGATCGCGATACGCTGGCGCTGGCCGCCGGAGAACATGTGCGGATAGCGATTGAAATGGATCTCCTGCAGGCCGACCTTCTTGAGCATCGCCATCGCCAATTCGCGCCGCTCAGCGGCGGCCGTATCGGTGTTGATGATCAGGGGCTCCATCAGGATGTCGCCGATCTTCTTGCGCGGGTTCAGCGAGCCGTAGGGGTTCTGGAAGACAATCTGCACCTTGCGGCGAATTTCCGGTGTCAGATCGCCTGCAGCGATATCGATCTTCTTGCCGTCGATGAAGAGATCGCCACCGCTCGCCGGATCGATCATCGTGACGATGCGGGCGAGCGTCGACTTGCCGCAACCGCTTTCGCCGACGATCGCCAGCGTCTTGCCCTGCTCTACCTTGAAGCTCACACCCTTGACGGCGTGTACGGTTCTCTCCTTCTTGAAGAGACCGCCCGGCAGATAATAGTTGCGGACAATGTTCTTTGCTTCGAGGACGGGCGTCATTGGGCCGCTCCCTTGAAAATTTCGCCGATGGTCGGCAGTCGATCACCGGTGGCATTTTCCGGCAGGGCGGCAAGCAGCGCTCTCGTGTAATCGCTCTTGGGCGACTCGAAGAGCGACAGGACGTCGGCCTCTTCCATCTTGCGGCCCTTATACTGCACGATCACGCGATCGGCTGTCTCGGCGACAACGCCCATGTTGTGCGTGATCATGATCAGGCCCATGCCGTGCTCCGTCTGCAGCCGCATCAGGAGATCGAGGATCTGCTTCTGAATGGTGACGTCGAGCGCAGTGGTCGGCTCATCGGCAATCAAGAGCTTCGGATTGCAGGCGATTGCGATGGCGATCATGACGCGCTGGCACTGACCACCCGACATCTGGTGCGGGAAATGGCCGAGGCGCTCGGCAGGATTGGGAATACCAACGGCCTCGAACAGCTCGATGGCGCGCTTGCGCCGTGCAGCCTTGTCCAGCCCCAGATGGATTCGCAGAACTTCTTCGATCTGGAAGCCGACGGTAAAACAGGGATTGAGGCTGGCGATCGGCTCCTGGAAGATCATCGACATATCCTTGCCAATGATCTTGCGCCGCTCGCTCGCCGACATGCCAAGCAGGTTGCGGCCGTCGAAGACCATCTTGTCGGCCGTTACCTTTGCCGTCCAGGGCAGAAGGCCCATCGCCGCGAGCATGGAGACCGACTTGCCGGATCCGGATTCTCCGACGATTGCCAGGACTTCACCCGCATCCACCTTGAGCGACACGCCATCAACTGCGCGAAACGGGCCCGTGGACGTCTGAAACTCAACGGCGAGATTTTCGATTTCAAGAAGTGCCATATCAGGACCTCTTCAGCTTGGGGTCGAGCGCATCGCGCAGGCCGTCGCCCATCAGATTGATGGCAAGAACGGTGATCAGGATGCAAAGACCCGGGAAAGTGACGAGCCACGGGGAGCTCTGGAAGAATTCGCGCGCATCGGCAAGCATCGTGCCCCACTCCGATGTCGGAGGCTGGGCGCCCATGCCGAGGAAGCCGAGGGCTGCGGCATCAAGGATCGCGGCGGAGAATGCGAGCGTTGCCTGAACGATCAGCGGAGCCAGGCAGTTCGGCAGGATCGTCTTGAACATCAGACGGAAGGTGCCGGCGCCCGCGACGCGCGACGCTACGACATATTCCTTTTCGCGTTCGCTGATGACGGCGGCGCGCGTCAGTCGCACGAAATGCGGCTGGTTGACGATCGAGATGGCGATCATGGCATTGAGCAGGCCCGGTCCCAGAACGGCGACCAGCACGAGGGCCAGCAGCAGCGAAGGGAATGCCAGGATGATATCCATGACGCGCATGATGAAGGTGTCGACGCGGCCGCGGAAATAGCCTGCAACGAGGCCGAGCAGCACGCCGGCGACAGCCGACAGCGAGGCGACGACGAGGCCGATGAACAGCGAGAAGCGCGTGCCATAGATGAGGCGCGACAGCATATCGCGACCGACGGCATCCGTTCCGAGCAGGAACATCGGATTGCCCTTGTCCGACCAAACCGGCGGGACGCGCTGCATGCCGTCGAAAGGAACGTTCGGATCATGCGGGGCAATCAACGGCGCGAAGATCGCTGTCAAAAGCACGAGCAGGAAGATGCCGAAGCCGATGACGGCACCCTTGTTGCGAGAGAAATAGTACCAGAACTCAGAGAGCGCTGACGGCTGGGTCGACTTGGTGGTTATCGCACTCATAAGCCGCTCCTAGTGACGAATACGTGGGTTGATCAGACCGTACATGAGGTCGACGATCAGATTGACGATCATGATGATGCCGGCGATGAGCAGCAGGCCACCTTGAACGACGGTGTAGTCGCGCTTGAAGACCGCATCGACCATCCACTTGCCGATACCAGGCCAGGAGAAGATCGTTTCTGTCAGGATCGCGCCGCCGAGCAACACGCCGACCTGCAGACCAATCGACGTCACGACCGGGATCATCGCGTTGCGAAGCGCGTGCAGGCCAACGACGCGGATGGGGGCGAGACCCTTGGAGCGCGCGGTGCGAACATAATCTTCGCCGAGCACTTCCAGCATGGCCGAGCGCGTCTGTCGCGCGATGACCGCAAGCGGAATGGTGCCGAGAACGATCGTCGGCAGAATGAGCGAGACGAACGCCGACTTGAATGCACCGGCCTGGCCGGAGAGCAGGCTGTCGATCAGCATGAAGCCGGTGACCGGCTTGAAGAAATACATCAGCGAAATGCGGCCGGACACGGGTGTCCAATGCAGCGTGTTCGAGAAGAGAACGATGAGCAGCAGGCCCCACCAGAAGATCGGCATCGAGTAGCCGACGAGGGCAACGCCCATCACGCTCTGGTCGAACCAGGTTCCTCGCTTGACCGCGGCGAAGACGCCGGCGGGAATGCCAAGCACGATGGCAAAAATGATCGCACAAAGCGAAAGCTCAAGCGTCGCCGGAAAGAGCGAGCCGAACTCCTGCAGAACCGGGCGCTTGGTAACGATCGACGAGCCCAGATCACCCTGCACCACGTTACCGAGGTAATCCAGGTATTGAACATAGACGGGTCGATCGAGGCCGAGATCATGCATGACCTGGGCATGGCGTTCCGGCGCCATCACGCGCTCGCCCGACATCAGCATGACCGGGTCACCGGGCAGCAGGCGGATGAACGAGAAGGCGATGAGTGAAACGCCGATGAAGGTTGGGATCAGGATCGCGAGGCGTCCGATGAGAAATCGCAACATTGGCAAGTGTCCATAGTGTTCCGGCGGTCAGGTATCAAACCTGACCGCCGGCCAAGCCCGGGATTGCCGGGCATCTTTGCATAATTTTGATTACTCGGCGATATCAACGCCGTCGAAACGGTGAACACCAACCGGATCCTGCACGTAGCCGGAAACCTTGGCGCTCATCGGTACGAATTCCGTGGAGTGATCGATCGTCGCCCACGGAGCTTCCTTCTTGAAGACGACCTGCGCCTGTTCGTAGAGCTTGGTGCGCTCTGCGACGTCAGCGGTCTTCTTGGCCTTCTTCACGAGATCGTCGAATTCCTTGTTGCACCACTGTGCACGGTTGTTGCCGCCGACGGCTTCGCAGCCGAGCAGGGTGTCAAGGAAGTTGTCCGGGTCGCCGTTATCGCCGGTCCAGCCGAGGATCGCAGCGCCGTCACGGGCCTTGTCCTTGGAGAGCTTGAGGTATTCAGCCCATTCGTGGGTGACGATGTCGACCTTGACGCCGACCTTGGCAAGGTCAGCCTGCATCAGTTCAGCGGCGCGACGTGCGTTCAGCATGTATGGACGCGAAACCGGCATAGCCCAGATCTTCATGCTGAGATCCTTGACGCCAGCCTTTTCGAGCATCTTCTTTGCTTCGTCCGGGTTGTATACGTCATCCTTGATGTCGTCGTTATACGACCACATCGTCGGCGGGATCGGGTTCTTGGCAACCTGGCCAGCACCCTGGAAGACGGCCTGCACAATCGCCTGCTTGTTGATCGCCATGTTCAGCGCCTTGCGCACTTCGGCCTTGTCGAACGGAGCCTGGAGCGTGTTGTACGCGAGATAGGAAACGTTCAGGCCTGGCTGTTCCAGAACCTTCAGGTTCGAGTCCGTCTGCAGGTCCTTGATGTCAGCCGCGTTCGGATACGGCATGATGTGGCATTCGCCGGCCTTCAGCTTCTGAGCGCGGACGGAAGCGTCCGGGGTGATCGCGAACACGAGATCGTCGATCTTTTCCTTGCCCTTGAAGTAGGTTTCGTTGGCCTTGTAGCGGATGACAGCATCCGGCTGGTAGGCAACGAAGGTGTACGGACCGGTGCCGAGCGGCATCTGGTTCATCTGTTCCATCTTGCCGTCAGCCTGCAGCTTGTCAGCATATTCCTTCGACAGGACGGACGCGAAGTCCATTGCCAGGTCGGCGAGGAACGGTGCTTCCGGATGGTTCAGGGTGAACTTGACGGTCAGGTCGTCGACCTTCTCGACGGACTTGATGAGTTCCGGGAAGCCCATGCCCGCGGCATATTCGTATGAAACGCCGGCAACGTACTTGGCCCAGGGGCCGTCAGCCTTCAGCTGGCGCTCGAACGAGAAGACGACGTCGTCAGCGTTCAGATCGCGGCTCGGCGTGAAGAATTCGGTCGTCTGGAACTTGACGCCCGGACGCAGCTTGAAGGTGTAGACCGTACCGTCGTCGGAAACCGTCCAGCTTTCGGCCAGGCCCGGCTCAATTTCGGTCTTGCCATGTTGGAACTCGACGAGACGGCTGTAAACCGTACGCGAGGAGGCATCGAAGGTGGTGCCTGCGGTATAAATGCCCGGATCGAAGCCTTCCGGCGACCCTTCAGAGCAGTAAACGAGCGTTTTAGACCAGGCTGCGGATGCCATGGCCGAAGCCAGGACCGTCGCGGCCAGCAAGACAGACATCTTTTTCATGATATCGTTTCCCAGGTTTGTTCTTTTATTTGAGATCCCGGGGAACCCGGAATGACGGCAGATGGAACGACATTTGTTTGCTGAAATCAACGACCGAAGTGGAAAATTCTTCCAGATGGGCAACTTTAGTAATTTTCCGCCAAAAATGGGCCGCACTTAGAAATAAACGGACTGAATAAACGTGATTCTTGTCGCATTTGGTATAATTTCGCGCCAGCTGCGACCTTTTCACACACGCGTCACGCGAAACTCCCGACAAAAAACTCCCCTAGAACGGAACGGCCGCGGCATTTGACACTGCCGCGGCCGGATCAAAATTTCGTCATCGCCGATCAGGCAGCGGGTGCCACGACGGGGGATTTGCGGCGTTCGTGCTCGCCGGTCAGGCCCAGCAGGAAGTTGATCTGCGGCCGCGCCTTGACGAGGTCGTCAATCGAATATTGCGCCAGCACGTCGAAGAAAGCGTTCAGGGCCTTGCGCAAGGCGGAGTTCAAACCGCAGCTGTCGACAAGCGGGCATTCGACCATGCCGTCATCCTCGAAACACTCTGCCATTGCAAAACTGTCTTCCGTGACGCGAACCACGTCGAAGAGGCTGATGTCTTTCGCAGGCTTGCCGAGCCGAACGCCACCGTTGCGACCGCGAACCGTCTCGACCAACCCTGCCTTGTTCAGAGGCTGCAGGATCTTGAACAGAAAGAGTTCGGAAACACCGTATGCCTTGGCAATCTCCGGAATCCGGCTCAGCTGCCCCTCATTGGCAGCACAATACATCAACATGCGAACCGCATAGTTGGTCTGCTTGGTCAAACGCATGCCGATCTCCAGAATCGTCAGTTACACGTGGTCTATATAGTGGCTTTGCTAGTTTTGAACAATTCCAAAATATGAAAATCATAATCATCTTATGTGAGACGGATTGCCGCGACGTTATTTGGTCCGGAACCCGGGATCATGTCACGCGAGACTTTCGGTGACGGCCAGAACCACGTTCAACGCAAATTGGGGGCCGAAGCCCCCAACTCAATAACGTCGTTCGTTCGTCTTACTTCATCGTCGGCATGACGAATTCGGCGCCGTCCTTGATGCCCGAGGGCCAGCGGGCGGTAATCGTCTTCGTCTTGGTCCAGAACTTGATCGAGTCCGAACCATGCTGGTTGAGGTCACCGAAGCTCGAGGCCTTCCAGCCGCCGAAGGAATGATAGGCCAGAGGAACCGGGATCGGGACGTTGATGCCGATCATGCCGATGTTGATGCGCGAGGCGAAGTCACGGGCGGCATCGCCGTCGCGGGTGTAGATCGCGACACCGTTGCCGTATTCGTGCTTCATCGGCAGGTCGAGCGCTTCCTCGTAGTTCTTGGCACGGACGACGGAGAGAACGGGCCCGAAGATCTCCGTCTTGTAGATATCCATGTCCGGCGTGACATGATCGAACAGCGTACCGCCGACGAAATATCCGTCTTCATAACCCTGCAGCTTGAAGCCGCGGCCATCGACGACGAGCTTTGCACCCTGCTCGACGCCACGATCGATCAGTCCGTTGACGCGGGCGTAGGCTTCCTTGGTAACGAGCGGACCCATATCGGCCTTCTCGTCCGTGTAGGGGCCGATACGCAGCGATTCGATCTTCGGCGTCAGCTTCTCGACGAGGCGATTGGCGGTTTCCTCGCCGACCGGGACGGCGACCGAGATCGCCATACAGCGTTCGCCGGCAGAGCCGTAACCTGCGCCCATCAGTGCGTTGACGGCCTGGTCCATGTCTGCATCAGGCATGATGATCATGTGGTTCTTCGCGCCGCCGAAGCACTGGGCGCGCTTGCCGTTCATGGCGGCCGTTCCGTAGACGTAGCGGGCAATCGGCGTGGAGCCGACGAAGGAGACCGCGCCAATATCCGGATCCGTCAGGATAGCGTCGACGGCAGCCTTGTCGCCATTGACGACATTGAGGATGCCTGCCGGGAGGCCTGCTTCGATCATGAGTTCGGCGAGACGCAGCGGCACGGACGGGTCGCGCTCGGACGGCTTCAGGATGAAGGCGTTGCCGCAGGCTATTGCCGGCGCAAACATCCACATCGGGATCATGGCCGGGAAGTTGAACGGGGTGATGCCCGCACCGATGCCGACCGCCTGGCGCATGGAGTACATGTCGATTGCCGGGCCGGCGCCTTCCGTGAATTCGCCCTTCTGCAGATGCGGAATACCACAGACGAATTCGCAGACCTCAAGACCACGAACGATGTCGCCCTTGGAATCTTCGACTGTCTTGCCGTGCTCGGTCGAGAGGAGGACAGCGAGTTCATCCATGTGCTTGTTCAGCAATTCGACGAACTTGAAGAAGACGCGGGCGCGGCGCTGCGGGTTCGTCGCCGCCCACTTTGGCTGAGCGGCCTTGGCGTTCTCGACTGCGGCGCGCAGTTCCTCGACATTTGCCAGCGCCACAGTGGCCTGGACTTCGCCGGTTGCCGGGTTGAAGACGTTGCTGGTGCGGCCGCTGGTGCCGGCGACGTGCTTACCGCCGATGAAATGACCGATCTCACGCATGGATGTGCCTCCTCCTGTTTTTGGATGCCGAAACAATCACACTTCAATTTGCACAAATCAATGCGCTGAGATAAGCAACCGTTGTGCGTAAATTGAAGCCCAGCTGATCGAGCTGATGCTTCTCTCAAGGTCCACGCAGGACTCCGCTAGACTACCACGGTCGATGCAAACTGAAGAGGAGATAGTGCTTCGATGAGCAGGAAACTGGTTGTCAGAATGGCCGAGCTCGAAATCGATCCCGACAAGCTTGAAATCTATCGCCTTCTGTTGACCGAGGAGATCGAGGCCTCTGTCGCACTGGAGCCCGGCGTTCTGTCGCTGAACGCCGTTTCCCTCAAGGACAGTCCGCAAAAGATCCGTATCCTCGAGGTCTATGCGAACCAGGCAGCCTACGAAGCGCACCTGCAGACACCGCATTTCCTCAAATACAAGAACAGAACCGCGGGAATGGTGAAGTCCCTGACGCTCATCGACGTCGACCCGATCATGATGCGTGGCAAGCCATGAACTGGGACGATGTCCGCATTTTCCTGGCCGTGGCCCGCACCGGGCAGATCCTTGCCGCCTCGAAACGTCTGGGGCTCAACCATGCCACCCTCTCTCGACGGCTCACCTCGTTGGAAGAGGCGCTGAAGAGCCGCCTCTTCGTCCGCCGCACAAATGGCTGCGAGCTGACGGCCGAGGGCGAGGTTTTCCTCGCCTCTGCGGAGCGGATGGAAACCGAAATGCTGTCCGTGCAGGCAAATCTTGGCCGTACCGATACGGCAATCGCCGGGACGGTGCGGGTGGGAGCGCCCGACGGTTTCGGCGTTTCCTTTCTCGCGCCCCGCATGGGTCGACTGATCGAGCGTCATCCGGAACTGAAGATCCAGCTTGTGCCGGTGCCGCGATCATTCTCGCTTTCACAGCGTGAGGCGGATATCGCCATCACGCTGGAGCGGCCCGAACAAGGCCGGCTCGTGTCGGCCAAGCTCACCGACTACACGCTCGGCCTTTATGCATCACGAAGCTATGCCGAACTTAATGGCCAGCCCGCCAACGTCGAGGCACTGAAACAGCACCGGCGGATCGGCTATGTTGAGGACCTGATCTTTTCCCAATCGCTGAACTTCACCGGCGAGGTGATGCGGAACTGGAACGCCGCCTTCGAGATTTCTTCGGCGACGGGGCAGACAGAAGCCGTGCTTTCCGGCGCCGGGATCGGCATCCTGCACGACTATATTGCCCGGCAGAATCTCGAACTCGTGCGCATCCTGCCCGATATCTCGATCCGGCGAGCGTACTGGACGACGTTTCATGAAAGCGCACGCGAACTCGTGCGGGTGCGTACCGTTTCCGATTTCCTGCAGGAACTCGTGGCCGCCGAGCGCCACATATTCCTGTAACATCGGGTCAGCGCGGCAGGGTCAGTCGCGCTTCTCAGATTCTTCGCTCGTCTGCTGCTTCTCTGCCGCAACTTCGGCAGCGCGCACCGGCATGCTGTCGATGATCGCAAACAGTTCGGCGCTGGTGACCGGCTCGCTCACCTTGAGCTTTACCGTTCCATCCTTGCCGACGAGAAAGGCTGCGAACTCTCCGGCAGTCGGATCACCCAAATCGCGGGCAATCGCCGCAGCGTCCAGCTTTTCGCCAGCGCCGAAAAGCTCCCTGACACTGCCGCCGACGATCTTGAGAATGACCATATCGCGGTCCTGCAAGGCATCGCGATCGGCAAGCAACTGGTTTTCCTGGCGAGCAGCCCGCGCGTTTCCCTTGTCTGCAAAGATGACAAGGACACGGTTCCGCCACTGGAATTGCTCAAGGCTCGCAATGGCGGAATAGGCTTCGTTGCCTTCATCCACCTTGGTCGCGCCATATAGAAGCGTCTTCGACATGCGCATTTCTCCTATCGACTAGAACGTCCAAGGAGCGAGCGCGGTTCCATCCCCAATCGATCGCTTAGCTGCGCCAGGATTTTCGCGACTGCCACAAGGCGCCGAACAGGATGAGCAACAGCGGAACGCTGCCATAGGACAAGGAGACTTGCGCCAACTGATCCAGTCTCTGGGGAGGTGCATCAACCGCGATCGGATTGCGTATAAGGCTCGCGCTGAGACTATAGGCAGCGCGCGAGACGGCCGCGACCGCGATGATCAATCCGGCCATGTCGATGAAGCGCGAATGTGCCCGCATGCTATCGATGACAACGGTAGAAAGGCCGCACAGAAAGGCCACCAGCAGCAGATAGGCCGCCCCACCCAGCAACCGGAAATCCCCGAGAACGATATCGTCCGACTCGCTGACCAAGCTGACTTTCAGGACTGGGAGCAAGACCGCAAGAATGGCAAGGAGGGCAAGCGCGCTACGCTTGATGAGCTCGTTCAAATCAATCCGCGTGGCGCCAATGCGTCGAGCCCGGCTCATTGCCCTCTCCTCTATACACAAAACCGTCGAAGTGCACAGGCACCCGGCTCGTTCGAGGGCGGACATTTGCGATGAAGTTGCTAACGCACCGGACAATCAGCGGCGGTAAAATTACCCTTCGCGAGCAAGAGCGTTCAGCGGTTCGGAGGAGATGGTTAAGAAAAGATGAAGGGCGGTGTTACAGGCGTTTTTGGGAGAGGCAAGGCCAGGCGGGCGACTGCCTGCCCGGCCCTGAGGTCATTATCACATCGGAGCAAACGATGAGAGCGGCACCTGCAATGCAGAGGCGATCCGCTTGAGCTTGGCGGGATCAGCATCCTCACCACTCTCGATTTCCTCAATCTCATTAACAACCAGGCCACAAGTCACTGCGAGGTCGTCGAGGCTATAGCCTACGGCCTCTCGAGCGGCACGTACAGCAGCGGCTACATTCACGGCCGAAACGGCGGTAGCCTTGGATGCATCCAGATTGCTGAGCGAAATGGACATTTACGTCTCCTTCTGAAATCACTCTGAATTAACCCCCGACCGGAAAATGACACCCCCGATCACGATTTGCAATGCAGTACGGTTAATCCGTGATCAACGAGAGCGCGGCAACGGAGCCTCGGGCAAGTGGGCAAAATCTGATTGCCCCTTGTTAGCAAAGCACATTTTCCTGACCGCCTCGCCGGCCACATGGACGTTGCCACCTGTTGAAAAAACGTCTCGCACGCGGCGATTTGTCACCTATTCTTAGGCATGGGCGCATGTTTCGGGCGAATCATTTGCGGCCGAAACTGGGCAAATGAGACGACAAAGGCCGGGAGACGAGTTCTTGATGAAAGCGCATCCGCGGTTCATGTGACACCGCCCCTAGGTTACTGCCCGGCCCTCATTCACTCGGCGGGCGCACGCAAAAAGCGACCACTCTTCGAACGCAGCAAAGCCCACGTCGAGTGTCACAGGAGGTTCATTCTAAGGGAATAAATCCGACTAAGGATCTGCTGGAAGATGACGACTGTTCAGAGACATCGTCGCCATGCCGCCACGTTTCAAACCGCGCCACGAACGCATCGAGGGTGAACGCCTATGAACAACATATCCGACATCAACCAGTCCGATTGGCTCGAAGCCGAACTGGCCGACACCATCGATGAGGACTACGAGCTGGAACTCTCGGAGCCGGCGCTGTCAGACGCGATCCGCAAAATCTATCGCAACGCCCATCCAGCATCGATCCCGCGGCTCGACTATTTTCGCGCGCTGCTTTCGCTGCAGGCGGAGTTGATCAAGCTTCAGGATTGGGTGGTCTATAATAAGGAGAAGGTCGTCGTGATCTTCGAGGGTCGCGACTCCGCCGGAAAGGGCGGCGTGATCAAGCGCATCACGCAACGCCTCAATCCGCGCGTTGTCCGCGCCGTCGCCCTGCCCGCGCCTTCCGACCGCGAGAAGACTCAGTGGTACTTCCAGCGCTATGTCCCGCATCTGCCTGCCGGGGGCGAAATCGTTCTTTTCGACCGCTCCTGGTACAATCGCTCGGGCGTGGAGCGGGTGATGGGCTTTGCGAGCGAGGACCAGGTCGAGGAGTTCTTCAACGACGTGCCGGAATTCGAACGCATGCTCGTTCGCTCAGGCATCCGGCTTGTCAAATACTGGTTCTCGATCACCGATGAAGAGCAGCAGATGCGCTTCCTCGTGCGCATCCACGACCCGCTGAAGCAGTGGAAGCTTTCGCCGATGGACCTGCAATCGCGCGTCCGCTGGGAAGGCTATACCAAGGCGAAGGAAGAGACCTTCGCGCGCACCAACATTCCGGAAGCCCCGTGGCATATCGTCGAAGGCAACGACAAGAAGCGGGCACGGCTGAACTGCATCGATCACCTGTTGCGTCAGATCCCTTACACTGAGGTGCCGCACGAGGAGATCACCCTGCCCAACCGCGTCTTCAATCCGGACTACGAGCGCAAGGTGCTGCCGCCAGAACTCTACGTTCCATCGAAGTATTGATTGGTATGCGCTTGGGGGGAACGGGGCATTCGCCTTGTCCCCACTCGCGCGGCAGGCGAAGCGGTGCTCTGGCTAAGCTTTCCGGGTTCGCCGGTGATAAGCCTTTGAGACCGACCATTCTTGGAGAGCGATCAGGATGGCCCAGAATCTTGGAAGTCACTTGAAAGGAAAAGACGAAACTAGCTGGTCAAGCAAGTGGTTGCTTGGCGTGGAGACAGTTAGGTCTTCACCCTTGATTCCATTGCTCAATATTTCATGGAACTCGACCGGAGGCGAAAACGCAACTCCTCGCTGTGCCTCATAGTCTCTGAACTTGAAGCCATCGCCTTTAATAGAGTTTTCCGGCGCTACCCACCTTGACGGTACAACGTACGCATCGGCGACAATGAGCCCGTGCAAGCTGCTGGAGACGATCACGTCACACGCCGAAATCAGCTCGCAAATCTCCTTCGGCTTCTGCAGGAGATCGATAATCTGCCATCCTTTAGGAAGGCTGCTCGCGTACCTGGCCCTGAAAAGCGGAAGGGTTGCAAAATGAGGGATAATTCCAACAGCGAATTGCTTAATGCCCCGCATAGGCCAGAGCCTGGGGAGAAGGAGAGCCGGGTCGCCCAACGGCAAACGTTGCTTCACTCTCGCGGCCGTGAGCGGCCCGCGGACGGCATGAAATTTCAATCGTTGCGGCCACACGGCCGCAGAATTCTCGTTCATGAAACCCGAGCCCCAGACATGCAGCGTTCTCCAGGGACGTCTTGAAAGAAGCGGAACACTCGCGCCCTTCTTTCTTCTGTAATAGGAGTCCAGAATGCTGCCAACGCCGAGGAGTTCCGCGGAGCCATGCTTGACGTAGTTGGCTTTGAGGCCAAACATTCCCTCCAGCAAATCAGCCATTAGGTTGTCGCCGAAGTTCTCCGCCTCCTGACCGAACCGGCTACCTACGGAAGCCGCATATACATTAATAGTCCGGGACATCACATACGCTCGCAGAGCCAAAGACTTCGATCTGAAGCAGATCGAGGTAATCGGCGGTTGACGCTTCGAACGGAAAAACACCAAGGGCGCGATCTCATTGGCGCTGAATTTTCTCCTTTCAGATGCCACGAAAAGCCCAGTCGCGTTCTTGAGTTTGCCCTTTCTCTTACGATTTTTTTCACTACGGACTCCAAATCCATGTCGGGTTCGCATACAGGGTTGCTTGGGCGAAAGCCAGCCAATTGGTGGCAATCTGTAGGTGACGCAAAAGTGAAAATCGACGTAACGATCATTGCCGGTCGTCGACCGGAACTCCTGCGCGCGACACTGGACAGCTTCTCCCATCGAGCATTTGCCCACCACGATGTGCAAAACGTCTTCGTAAATATTGATCCCATATTCGGAGACGAGGCTGACTTAGGGGCCTGCGTCGAAGTCGTAAGGCGCTACTTCCCATCACCTGTTATTTTCACGCCCTTTGACGCGGGCTTTGGTTCCGCGGTGAAAAGGCTCTGGTCGTCGACGACGAGCGGCTTCGTCATGCACCTGGAAGACGACTGGCTGGCGTTGGATGACATCGACTCTCGCATCGAGGCTTGTTTCGAGTCTGAGAACGTCAAGCAGGCATCATTCCACACTGCCAATCAAAACTGGGACATAGCGAGGCGGGGATATCTTCATAGACGCAGGCGCTACACGACCATCTTAGGCATCAAGCTTCCGCTTCCTAGAACTTATCCGAAATTCACGACATCTCCCTCGGTTATTGAGGGCAATTTCGCCAGGATGAGCGCCGTTCTTATGGACCCGCTCTTCGATCCGGAGAAGCAATTCTATTCAGGTGTGAATTCGGCCTTGGAGCGCGCCGTCGCAGGCTACGATAACTATATATTCTCTCCGGACCGCAAGCCGATAGTTGAGGACACCGGACGCACGTGGCGGGAAGAACGGGGGATCTCGAAAAACATTCGCAATGCCACCTCTTTTTGGGAGGGCGCGGACGGCGGAAGCTGACCCGACGAGCTTTTGGCGGTATTGCCACGCCAATTGCAGAACGCCTAGACCTTCAACGCGCCAGATGTTCGAGACAAGTTCCAAGTAGCATTCCCGGAACATGGTTCCCGGGCGGACAGGGTCGGTTGTACTCTGATTTCATTGTGGAAGAATGGTACGGTTGGGGGGTCTCGAACCTCCGACCTCAGGTGCCACAAACCTGCGCTCTAACCAACTGAGCTACAACCGCACAAGTCGCGTCCGACGCGACGGGGGTCACATACGAGGACTTGGAAATTAATTCAAGCCCTATCTCGCCCCAATATACAAAAAGGCCGGACAAATGGTCCAGCCTCTTCGTGTGTCCTGTTAAAGAATCAGGCCGCCTTGAAGGAGGCCATGACCTTTTCAGCTGCTTCCTTGGAAGGCTTCGCAAGCTTTTCGGCAACCTGCTTGGAGGTTTCCTGCATGGTCTTCGCCTGCTCGATCGTCAGCTCGACCTGCTTGCGCAGGAAAGTCGTCTGGAGTTCGACGAGCTCGGCGACCGACTTGACTGCAAGCAGCGCTTCCATGTGGGTCAGCGAGTTTTCCGCGTTCGTGCGCAGAGCGTCGATCGCCTTGTGGCCGATTTCAACAGCGCCGGCCTGGGCAGTCTGAACCGTGACTTCGAGCGTCTTGCTCGCTTCTTCGCCGGCGCTCTTCATCTTGGCATAGGCTTCACGCGACTGCTGTGCGCCCTTTTCCGCGAAGTCGCGGAAAGATTCAGTGAACTTGGAAGGATCAAACGACGACATTGAAAAAACGTCGTCCATCTTTATGTTAGCCATTGGTTTGCGCTCCTTTTGCCTCGGCATGCGTGATGGCCTCGTAGGTTAGATGTCCATTATATAGCGCAGATTTTTGTGCATTGCAACATACTTGTGCGGCGCACAATGCGTTAACCTTTCCAGCCGAAAGCCGGACGCCGTTCTGGACCCCGTTCCGGGCTATCGTTATTAATAGACTATTAATTTTCACGATGACCGAAGCCGAAGGTTCGATCATGCCCGCAGTGCAGTACCCGTTCATCGACATCGCCGTGCATGCCCGGGTACGGGAACGCTTTTCGCGTGGCGAAGCGATGGTGCTGCTGTCGGCGGATCTCGGCCGCGCGCTCTGGGCGAACGGCGCCGGCGCCGAGCTCTTCGGGCAATCGGCGGTCTACGATCTGCTCGACCAAGGCATAAATGCGGCTGACATCACCTTTCGCCAGCTGGAAGCCACAGCCCGGCAGCTCGCGAATGTCGGCGACAGCCGCAACTTTATGATCCGCATTGCCCGGGGCTTCCAACGTGTTGCCGTTCAGGCAACTGTCGAACTGATCCGCCTTTCTTCCGGGGAGCGCGCGGTTCTTCTGTCCCTGCCGGTTGCGACCAACGCCCTGTCGATCAAGGCATCCGCCGAACGGATGCTCAAGGGACTCGACGATCCGGATACGCATATGGCTGTGATCGGCGCCGACGGCGAAATCATCGCCGCGTCGCCCGGTTTTGCCGCGCTGGGCGTCACGGAGCAAACCGCCAAGGCCATGACGACGCTTGCGGGCGGCCACGCGGACCGATTGGTGAAACGGCCCGTTGCCACCGGCAAGGGCCTCCTTCCGGCCGCCGTCGGACGACTCAGTGACGAGCCGGCCCTCAATCTCCTATTCGCCGTTGAAACCGTCATCGGGCATCTCGACCCGATCGACTCTCAGGCGCCCGCAGAGGACTTTTCCACAGCCACCGTTAACCATAAGGAGGCACCGCAGGTCGCGAGCTTTGTCGACGCGATCGATGCCATTGCTGGCATCGAGGACATGGAAGAGCTTCCCGAGGAGAACAATCACGAGGGCGAACCCGAAGCCATGACCACGGAAGCTGCCGCAATCGCCGAGGAGGCGATCGGCGCTGAAGCGATGGGCCAGGAAGCCGAACCGCTGCCGGCTCCGACGGACGAGGCTGCCGAGGAACCGAACGCAACCGAGACAACGCCGGAACGCCTGACGGATGAACCCGCTGTGGCCGCTGCCGTCGCATACAGTCCTGCGGAAGCACCAGCAACCGAACATGTGGGAGCCGCCGCCGATCAGGATGCCGCCGCCGCCCCTGAGATAGAGCAGTCGGAGCCAGCCCGGGCCGCCAAGGCGGGTACCTTTGTGTTCAATCCAAATAGCCGCGCGACCCGATTTGTTTGGAAAATCGACGCGGCGGGACGGTTCAGCGAGGTGTCGAGCGAATTTGCCGAGGCGGTCGGACCACATGCGGCTGACATCGTCGGCACGCCCTTCAGCGATATTTCGGCACTCTTCAATCTCGATCCCGATGGCAAGATCAGCGAAGCTCTGGCGCGGCGCGACACATGGTCGGGCAAGACAATCAACTGGCCGATCGAAGGGACGAGTCTGGCAGTCCCGGTCGACCTCGCGGCCCTGCCCACCTACACCCGAAGCCGGGAATTCGACGGTTTTCGCGGCTTCGGTGTCGTGCGCCTGTCCGATGCCGCCGAAGATCCTTTGGCGCTAGGCCTGACACTTGGCCCGAACGGCATCGACGCGGCAGCGCTCGAGCAGCAGGCGGAAACCTCTGACGACGCAGCGTTGTCGGCGCTCGCCGATGAAGTGGCGACCAGCGAGCCGACGGTGGTGGAGACGGCCGCCCCGGCTTTCGAGCCGGCTGCAGAAGAGGCCGCAACCACCGAAGCTGACATTGAGGCGACACCCGAGCCGACGAAACCACAACCATCAGCAGAGCCGCCGGCCCTGCGGATCGTCGAAAGTCCGAGCCGCCGCCTGACCGACAAGATCGTACAGCTCCACGGGGCCGGGCCGCAGCTCACCTCCGCCGAGCAGGCAAATTTCCGCGAGATCGCCAAGCGTCTCGAAGCCTTCGGCGTTCGCGAGCCGCGCAGCGACGACGAGCCTCGGGTAAGCGAAACCGGGAAGCGCGACATCGCGGCAGCGGAAACGCCGAAGGCCAGTATGCATGCTGATCAATCCTCCGCATTCGAGGACGATTCGGTAGACGCCTCGCCTGAACAGAAAGAGGGTGACGAGGCACAGCCTTCTGTCAACGAACCCGAGACGGTCACTTCGGCCTCCGCACCCGACGACGGTGTGACCGAGGGGTTGGAAGAAACCGTCAGCCAGATGGATATGCTGGCGAGCTTCATTCCGCCGCGCGCAAAGATGGGCGCCGGCCTGTCCGCGGCTGCCATCGACCAGCTGCCTGTCGCCGTCCTCGTGCATGCGGGCGACCAGTTGATCCACGCCAACCCGGAATTCATGCGACTGACCGGCTACAAGTCGCTGGAAGCCCTGGGCGAGGTCGGTGGCATCGATGCGCTGCTGCAGCGCTCGGAGCTCGAAGGAAGTGCCGGCCGCTCCGGTTCGATGATGCTGGTAACGGTCGATGATAGTCTCGTTCCGGTCACGGCGCGGCTGCAGTCCATTCGCTGGGAGGAAAGCAGCGCCTTGATGCTGGCGTTGATGCCGGCGGCAAGCGACGCGGCAGTTCGCGCGCGCCCTGCGCCGCCCGCAGAGCCTCGTTCGTTCGAAAGGATGCTGGAGAAGGTCGCCAAGCTGCAGGTGGAAGTCGAAGAACTGCGCTCGATCCTGGAAACGGCGACCGACGGCGTCGTGGTGATCGGCGCTGAAGGCGACATCCGCTCGATGAACCGCTCGGCAAGCGCGCTGTTCAACTACGATGAGGACGAGACCCGCGGAAAGCCCTTCGTCATGCTGTTTGCGCATGAGAGCCAAAGAGCTGTGCTCGATTACCTCGGCGGCCTCTCGGGCCACGGCGTCGCAAGCGTGCTTAACGATGGCCGCGAAGTCATCGGACGCGAAGCCGGCGGCGGCTTCGTGCCGCTGTTCATGACGATGGGACGCCTCACCTCCTCGAGCGGCTATTGCGCGGTCATCCGCGATATCACCCAGTGGAAGCGTACCGAGGATGAACTGCGCAGCGCCAAGAGCGCAGCGGAGACGGCGAGCGAACACAAGACCGACTTCCTCGCGCGCGTCAGCCATGAGATCCGTACGCCCCTCAATGCGATCATCGGCTTTTCCGACATGATGGCGAGCGAGCGCTTCGGCCCGATCGGGCATCCGCGCTATGTCGAGTATGCCAACGACATCGGTCGTTCCGGACGCCATGTCCTCGATATCGTCAACGACCTGCTGGATATCTCGAAGATCGAGGCCGGCGAAATGGACCTCGATTTCGGCGCCATCGACCTGAACGAGGCGGTTTCGGAGGCGGTCTCGCTCCTCCAGCCGCAGGCCAACAGCCAGCGAGTCATCATCCGCACAGCCCTATCCCAGGCCGTGCCTGACGTCGTCGCCGACCTCCGTTCGGTCAAGCAGATTGCACTCAACATCCTGTCGAACTCGATACGGTTCACGCCGGCGGGCGGACAGATTGTCGTCTCCACCTCCTATGAGGCAAACGGCAGCGTCGTCTTGCGGGTGCGCGATACCGGCGTCGGCATGACACGGAGCGAACTGGACCAAGCCATGAAGCCGTTCCGTCAGGTGTCCGCGCAGTCTCGGCCGCGTGGCGAAGGTACGGGACTCGGCCTGCCGCTGACCAAGGCGATGGTCGATGCCAACCGGGCCATTTTCGCGATCAGTTCCGCACCCAACGAAGGCACGCTGGTAGAGATCGCCTTCCCGTCACAGCGGGTCCTTGCAGGCTGAACGAAAAAAGGCAGCCGGAGGGGCTGCCTGAGAGTTGGGGTGTGCTGTTCAACAAAGGCTTAGTTAAGCAACATCATGTTTCAGGAGCCCAAGGCTCCGGCTGCCTCGTTCATCTGCAGCCCCAAGTTAAATTCATTCATGACCAACGTTTCTTAGCGAAAAGTTGCCGCAGCCTTCAATCTGTTAACGGTGAAAGCTTGTAGTGGCCGGTTGCACCCGTTGCTCACGCGCGCAGTTCGGCAAGCCCCGCGAAGAGATCCAACGCCTCCGGATTGGCAAGCGCCTCCTTGTTCTTGACCGGCCGACCGTGGACGACCTCGCGCACCGCAAGTTCAACGATTTTCCCCGATTTGGTGCGAGGAATATCGCTGACGGCAATGATCTTTGCCGGCACATGCCGTGGCGAGGCGCCTGTGCGAATGCGGCTCTTGATCGCCTTCGTCAGGTCATCGGTCAGGAATACGCCGGGCGCGAGGCGCACGAACAGAACCACGCGGACATCGTCATCCCATTCCTGGCCGATGCAGAGAGCCTCCGCGACTTCGCCCATCTGTTCGACCTGATTGTAGATCTCCGCGGTTCCGATGCGGACGCCGCCGGGATTGAGGGTGGCGTCAGAGCGCCCGTGAATGATGATGCCCTCGTGCGCGGTCCACTCCGCGAAGTCGCCGTGGCACCATACATTGTCGAAACGCTCGAAGTAGGCTGCCCTGTACTTCGCCCCATCAGGATCGTTCCAGAACATCACGGGCATCGACGGAAAGGCCTTTGTACAGACAAGTTCACCCTTTTCCTGGCGAACCGGCCGGCCCTCGTCGTCCCACACATCCATCGCCAGGCCGAGGCCCGGCCCCTGGATTTCGCCACGCCAGACTGGCTGCAAGGGGTTGCCGAGGACGAAGCAGGAAACAATATCCGTGCCACCGGAAATAGATGCGAGTTGCACGTCTTCCTTGATGCCTTCGTAGACAAAGGAGAAGCCCTCCGGCGAGAGCGGCGATCCGGTCGATGTCATCAGCCGAAGACTGGAGAGGTCGTGAGTGGTGCGCGGCGTCAGCCCGCTCTTGCGCACCGCGTCGATATATTTCGCCGAGGTCCCGAAAACAGCAAACTTCTCGGCTGCCGCAAAGTCGAAGAGCACATTGCCGTCAGGCGCGAAAGGCGAGCCGTCGAAAAGGCAAAGCGTGGCACCTGCCGCCAAGCCGCTCACCAGCCAGTTCCACATCATCCAGCCGCATGTGGTGAAATAGAAAAGCTTCTCGCCGGGTTGAATTCCGCAATGCAGCCGGTGTTCCTTGAGGTGCTGCAACAATGTGCCGCCGACCGAGTGGACGATGCACTTCGGAACGCCGGTCGTTCCCGATGAGAAGAGGATATAGAGCGGGTGCGCGAAGGGCAGGCGCGTAAACTCGACAGAACGCGGCTCGAAGGGCGCGATGAAGTCGTCCAGCGTCTTGGCGCCGGGTGTTTCGTCGGCGACCGCGGCGGCACCCCCTGCATAGTGGACGACGAGGCATGGCGCGCCGAGTTGCTTCGTCACGGTCGCCACCTTGGCCTTCACGTCCTGCAGCTTGCCGCCATACCAATAGGCGTCGCAGGCGATGAAAAGCTTCGGCCCGATCTGGCCAAACCGATCAAGAACACCCTGCTCCCCGAAGTCGGGCGAACAGGACGACCAGATCGCGCCGATCGACGCGGCCGCCAGCATGCAGGCCACCGTCTCGGGCATGTTCGGCATCATCGCCGCAATCCGATCTCCGGGACCGATCCCCATTGCCTTGAATGCCTGCTGCAACCTGGAAACCAGGCCACGCAGCCGGTCCCAGCTCCAACGATCGGCAACCTTGTCCTCCCCCCGAAAGATCAGTGCATCGTCAGCGCCTTCTCCGGAAAGCAGGTTCTCGGCAAAATTCAACATCGCATCCGGGAAGAAGCGCGCATCGAGCATGACATCGCCATCGAGGAGCGCGCGTGCTCCGCGCTCGCCCTTGACGCCGCAGAACTCCCAGACCGATGTCCAGAACCGTTCCCTGTCGGCGACAGAAAAAGCGTGCAAATCATGGTAGCTTGTCAGGGAGAGATCGAAGTCACGGTTGCACTGCTGCATGAAGGCGTACATCGGGCTCGCTTCGACCGATGTGCGCGAAGGTATCCAGAGTGGCTTATCGTCGCGCATTCGAGACTTCTCCTATTTGTTCGCCTGTATACCATGCAATATCAGCTTATAAAGGGAGTGACGAGCAAAGTCAGAGGCTCGCGTTTGCATGCAGCTTGCATTTGATATATCGGGCATTTCAGAGCATTAACGGCGGCGACGGCCGAAAATACCGGCGGAATTCATGGGTACGTCAAGACAACCGCGATGGCGGAAGAAAATCAGACCCGTGTCACGCTGGCTGCCTGGCTTCGCCCGGCTTGCCACAGTCACCCTGCTTGTCGTCCTGTCGATCTTCGTGGCGCTTCGTGTCGCCGCCCCCTACCTGATTTCAACCGGCCTCGTTCGCTCCGGCATCGAGGATGCCCTGTCCAAATGGGCCGGCTATCGTGCCGAGGTCGCGGGCAAGCCGGTCATCGAATTCTGGCCGACGCCTCGCATCACCCTCAGCAAGATCTCGGTTCACCAGAAAGGCGACAGCAATAGGCTGCTCGGAACGATCGAAAGCCTCTCCGCCGAGTTCAGCCTGATCGATGCGATCCGAGGGCGCGCGAGCTTCCACGAGTTCCACCTTTTCCGCCCAAACCTGCAACTCACCCGTGAAAGCAGCGGCGTGATCGACTGGACCAATGAGGGGCTTCTGGCGCGAGCGATCTCAGGCGCGCGTGAGGAAGGTGGAAGAGAGGTTCTAGATCGGAAACTGGATGCCGCCGTCGGTGCCATCACAGTTGAGGATGGCACCGTCAACGTCGCCGATGTCGCAAGCGGTAGGACTTATCGCTTCGAGGGTGTGACCGCCGACGTCAGCTGGCGCAAACTGTCGAGTCCGATTACCGCCGTGCTGATCGCACGGATGAGTGGGCAGGATCTCAAGCTCGATTTCTCGTCCCCCAGCCCGCTTCTCATTTTCGGCGGCAACAAGGCCGAAATGAGCGGATCGCTGACTTCGAGCCTGCTCACGGCACGGTTCCAGGGACTCGCGAACATCTCGCATCTCTTTGACCTCTCCGGCAACATGGCGCTGAACATCCCCGATCTGCCGGCACTGTTGACATGGGCCGACCGCTCGCTGCCGGGTATCGCGACCCTCAAGACCTTCTCGATCGAGACCGATGTCGCTTCGGTTGCGAACGGATTCCGCTTCGACAATGTCAATATGAGCATGAATGGGTCGAATGCGAAGGGCGTGATGGACGTGGCCTTTCCGCCAGGCAAACGCGCCAAACTCGGCGGCACGCTGGCCTTCGACCAGATGAATTTCAGGTCGCTCTTCGATGCATTCGTGCTTCGTCTGGCCGCCGGCGAGGCTGGCGGACGGCCTGATGGCGGTGCGCTGCAGAAACTCGATCTTGATCTCCGGCTTTCCGCGAAACAGGCCCTCATCGAACCTTTCATCCTCTCCGATGTCGGAGCGGGCATCATCGTTTCCAGCAACGAGGCAAAGTTCGACATCGGTGACAGCGAGTTTGAAGGCGGCTCCCTGTCCGCTCATCTCGAGGCGATGCGCGGTGATTTCGACGGCGGCGGCAAACTGCAACTGTCGATCCGCGGCGCCGACTTCGCCGGGCTGATCGAGCGGCTTCAGCTGAAGGGGCCACTCCCCCTTGCCACCGGCTCTCTCGACATGTCGATCAAAACGACAAAGCCGCTCTGGAAGGTCGAAGCCGGCGACGTGACGGGCAGGATCGCTTTCCGCGCGCGCTCGGGCTCGCTTCCGGGCTTCGATGCGGAGGCCGTACGCGAAGAAGCCACGCGCGCGGACTTCTTCACGCTGAACGCGGTATCCCACCGTGCCTTTGCCTTTGACAATTTCGACATCGCCGCCGATCTCGCCGATGGCGTGGCGACCATCCATGGCGGCCGTATCGAAGGTCCCCAGCAGACGCTGATCCTTTCCGGCGTCATCCCATACCACTCGAATGGATTGGCACTGTCGGGGACGATCGAAGCAACTGACCCGACAGCATCGACGAGTTTCCCGCCTCTGCCGTTCTTCGTTGGCGGCGCGTGGCCGGAGCCGGTGATCTCCCCGGCTCCCGTCACGCAGCAGGGATCGACCAAATAGTCACGGCGCGTTTGCAGCCGCACGTTCGTCACGCTCGCGCTGCAGTTCACGGCGTTTCGTGATGGTGGAGGCGCAGATGACGCCAATCGCCACGACTGCAATGAGAATAGTGCAGACCGCGTTGATTTCAGGCGTTACCCCGAGACGGACCTGGCTGTAGATCTTCATCGGCAGCGTCGTCGCCCCAGGGCCGGAGGTGAAGCTCGCGATGACGAGGTCATCCAGCGACAGCGTGAAGGCGAGGATCCAGCCGGAAAGCACGGCAGGCGCGATGATCGGCAGCGTCACTTCGAAGAAGGTCCGCACCGGTGGTGCGCCAAGATCCTGCGCCGCTTCCTCAATCGACCTGTCGAACGTCAACAGTCGCGACTGCACAACGACGGCGACGAAGCACATGGTGAGGGTGGTGTGCGCCAGCGTGATCGTCCAGAAGCCGCGGTCGAAACCGATCGTCACGAACAGCAGTAGAAGCGACAGGCCGGTAATCACCTCGGGCATGACAAGCGGTGCATAGACCATGCCGGAAAACAGCATGCGGCCGCGAAAGCGCGTGTAGCGCACCAAGGCGATCGCGGCGAGCGTTCCAAGGACCGTTGCCGCCGTGGCCGAAAGGAGGCCGACGCGGATCGTCACCCAGGCGGCATCGAGCAGAGCCTGATTGTGCAGGAGCGAGACGTACCATTTGGTCGAGAAGCCGCCCCAGACAGTCACCAGCTTCGACTCGTTGAAGGAAAACACCACCAGCAGGACGATCGGCAGATAGAGAAACGCAAAGCCGAGCGCGACGGAGGCGATGTTGAAACGGGTCCATCTCAGCATGTCTATCTCCCCTGCTCGTCGGCCTTGGCCTGCGCGTTCTGGAAGAACACGATCGGGATCACCAGGATCAAGAGCAGGATCGTCGCCACCGCCGAGGACACCGGCCAATCGCGGTTGGAGTTAAACTCGTTCCACAGCGTCTTGCCGATCATCAGCGTCTCCGATCCGCCAAGCAGGTCGGGGATAACGAACTCGCCAACCGCGGGGATGAACACCAGCATGCATCCGGCAACCACACCTGGCAGCGACAGCGGGAAGGTTACCCGCCAGAATGCGGTAATCGGCGTGCAGCCGAGATCCTGCGCTGCCTCGATCAAGGTGCCGTCCATCTTTTCCAGCGAGGAATAGAGGGGCAGGACCATGAACGGCAGATAGGAATAGACAATGCCGATGTAGACCGCGACATTCGTGTTCAGAATGATCAACGGCGTATCGATGGCGTGCACCGACAGTAGCAGCTGGTTGAACAATCCCTCCGGCTTCAGGATTGCGATCCAGGCGTAGACGCGGATTAGGAAGCTCGTCCAGAACGGCAGGATGACGAGCATCAGTAGCGTCGGACGGATGCTGCGTGGGGCCTGGGCCATGCCGTAGGCGATCGGATAAGCAATCAGCAGCGTAAGGAACGTCGATACGCCAGCGATCACGACGCTCGATATGTAGGCGTTCAAATAGAGCGGGTCGTCGAGCAGATAGCTGTAATTCTCGAAGGAAAAGGTGCGCATCTTCGCCCAGAACTCGGCCCAGCCGTCAGCCAGAGCAAAGACCGGCTCGTAGGGAGGCATGGCGATTGCCGTCGTCGAGAGCGATATGCGGAAGACGATGAAGAACGGCGCCATGAAGAACAGCAGCAGCCAGACATAGGGAATGATGATGACCAGGCGATTGTAGAATGCGGAACCGAGCTTGCCCATGGTTCAATCCTTGAGGAGGACGCCGGCATCCACGGCGAAGGTAATCCAGACTTCCTGGTCGTAGGTGAACGGGTCGTCGACAGCGCGCTGCGCATTGAGGAGCGAGGCCTTGACCACCTTGCCGCTCTTCAGCTTCACGTGGAAGACCGTCATGTCGCCGAGATAGGCGATGTCCCACAGCTCCCCGGACGCCGCGTTTACCCTTGGATTGGCTGGCGGCTTGCGCGAGACCTTCAGCTTTTCCGGACGGATGGCAAAGCCGACTGGCGCGCCCATTGCCGGCTTTTCGGGAGTGACGACACTGATCGAGAAATTTTCGTCGACGGCGATCTCGACGGTGCTGTCGTTCGTGCTCGCGACCTTGCCATCAAAGATATTTACGTCGCCGATGAAGTCGGCGACGAAGCGGGAATTCGGCGCCTCGTAGATCTCCGCCGGTGTCGCGACCTGGATGACCTTTCCGTGGCTCATGACCGCAATGCGGTCCGCCATGGTCATCGCCTCCTCCTGGTCGTGGGTGACCACGACAAAGGTCAGGCCGAGGTTTTGCTGCAGGTCCATGAGCTCGAACTGTGTTTCCTCGCGCAGCTTTTTGTCGAGCGCGCCAAGCGGTTCGTCGAGCAACAGCACCTTCGGTCGCTTGGCAAGGGAACGCGCCAGGGCCACGCGCTGGCGCTGGCCACCGGACAGCTGGTTCGGCTTGCGCGTGGCGAACTTCTCGAGCTTCACCATCTTCAGCATCTGCAGAACGCGCTCGGTGATCTCCTCTTTGGGCATGCCATCCTGGCGCAGGCCGAAGGCGATATTCTTCTCCACCGTCATATGCGGAAACAGCGCATAGGACTGGAACATCATGTTGACCGGTCGCTTGTACGGTGGCGTTCCAGCCATGTCGGTACCGTCGAGGACGATTTCGCCCGAGGTCGGCTGCTCGAAGCCTGCAAGCATGCGCAGCAGCGTGGATTTCCCACATCCGGAAGCCCCAAGCAGGGCAAAGAACTCACGATGATAAATATTCAGGGACAGGTCATCGACGGCGGTGAAGTCACCGAACCGCTTCGTGACGTTATTGAACGATATGAACGGCTTCGATGCCGGGTCTGCCCACGGCGCAAAGGAACGGCGAATATTGCCAAGTGACTTCATTATGTGCCCCGAAAAGTCATTTTGAGAACCGACGTCCCCGCAATCGGCATGATAAGGAAAGGCCCGGGCGTTGCCGTCCGGGCCTGATACTCTTTACTGGCCGGTGACGACTTTCGTCCAGATCCGGGTCGCCGTGCGCTGCGTTTTCGGATCCCATGGGGTGACGCTATAGAGCTTCTTCATCACGTCCTCGCTCGGATAGACCGACGGGTCTTCGAGGATTTCCTTGTCGATGAACTGCTGCGACGCCTTGTTGCCGTTGGCGTAGAATACGTAGTTGCTGGCCTTGGCGATGACTTCAGGCTTCATCATGTAGTTGAGGAATTCGTGCGCCTCGGCAACATGCTTGGCATCCGCCGGGATCGCCATCATGTCGAACCACATCTGCGCGCCCTGTGACGGAATGGAGTAACCGACCTCCACGTCGTTCTTGGCTTCGGTCGCACGGTTGGCAGCCTGGAAGATGTCGCCGGAATAACCGAAAGCGATGCAGATGTCGCCGTTCGCCAAGGCGTTGATGTATTCCGAGGAGTGGAACTTGCGAACGAAGGGCCGTACCTTTTCCAGCATTTCGCCGGCCTTCTGCAGATCGGCCGGCTTGCTCGAATTGGGGTCAAGTCCGATGTAGGTCAAGGCAGACGGCAGGACGTCCTTCGGCGCATCGAGGACATAGATGCCGCAGTCCTTGAATTTTTCCGCAACCTTCGGATCGAAGATGACTTCGAGGCCCGGCGCCTTTGCGTCCGGCCCGAGGATTTCGGCGAGCTTTTTCTTGTTGTATCCGATCCCGTTGGTGCCCCACATGTAGTCCACCGCGTATTCGTTACCGGGGTCGTACATGGCGGTGCGCTGCTGGATCATATCCCACATATTCGAAAGGTTCGGCAGCTTGGATTTGTCGAGCTTCTGGAAGACGCCGGCCTGGATCTGGCGCTGCAGGAAGTCGCCGCTCGGGACGACAACGTCATAGCCGGTACCGCCGGCGAGCAGCTTGGTTTCAACCGTCTCGTTGGAATCGAAGGTATCGTAGACGACCTTGATGCCGGTTTCCTTGGTGAAGTCTTCAAGGATGGAGCTGTCGATATAGTCCGACCAGTTGTAGACGTTGACCACCCGCTCCTGCGCAAAGGACGGCGCAGCGGCGAATGCAAGCACAACGGCGCTCGCTGCAAGTCTTGCGAATGTTGACCTCATGATATCTCCTGTCTTCTTCTTGCTTTGTGGCGCCTGTAGACGCCGACCCTCTGGTTTTGCAAGCAGACTAGAAATGTTTTTGTGAGCCCACAAGCGCAAAAACCTGCACTCTCAATCATTTCACAATCATTGAAAATCAAAGCTGCTGAGGCCCGCAACCATCTCGTCGAGGCCCAATGGTCGTGTGACCGGCGGCTCGGCGCGTGAGAGGCATCCGCGCCGTTCGCAAAGGCGGCAAGCAGGTCCTATCGCAACTGGCTGCTGAGACGTTGCGACCTGGCCGTAGACCGACGCTTCGCCTGCGGCAGCGTCGCAGCCGATCTGCAATGCGGTGCGCCTGACGCGCTCGCCGAACGCGGCGATCGGCCCTTCAAGCGTCCGGGAGACCGTGAGATAGCGGGCGCCATCCGGCATTTCGACCGTTTCGGCAAGGATCTGGCCCGGCTGCAGGAAGGCGGCATGAATGTTCAGCTTGGGACAGCCGCCGCCGAAACGCGAATGCGGGAAACCCTGCGCCCCAGCCCGCCGCAGTCGGTGACCGGCGGCGTCGATCTCAATCATAAAGAAGGGAATCGCGGAAGCGCCCGGTCGCTGCAGCATGACCAGCCGCGCTGCGGCCTGCGCATAGGAAACTCCGAAGCGGGAACGGAGGATATCTACATCGTATCGGCTGCCTTGGGCCGCGGAGAGAAATGGCCCATAGGGCATGGCAAGCGCCAAGGCGCCGTAACGACAGAGTTCGAAGCGCGCTATCCGCTTCGCCTCCGGCGTCGACAGCGCCAGACCATCGAGTTCCGCCAGGATCGCATCACGCAAGGCGAGCGTTGCCACCTCGATGGCGATCTCATGCGCCTGATCGGCCGGCGACAGGCGCTCGGAAACGAAGAGCCGCATCGAGTGCCGGTCGAAGCGGCGCCGCAGATCGGGCATGACGTGAACGGGAAGGACACGCACGCTGATCCCGCGTTCCGCCCGCAGCCACTCCCTGAACGCGGCCGGCAGATCGCGCGTCTCGGCAAAGCGGGCCAGGAAGGTCTCCGCCGCAACCTCCAGTTGAGAGAAATAGGCGGAGCGCCGCTCCATGATATCGCGGACCTCGTCGGCCGGCAGCCGCGCACCGGCGAGCGGTACCTGCCCCGCGCCGGCCGTCAACGACGTCAGGTCCGACAGGCGGCTCGCCTGTTCGCTATAGGCCCGGTACAGCTTGATGATGCCGCTTGCCGCGTTGGGCGCGGCCTCCGCGACCTCCACGAGTTCCTGGTCGCCGGGAAGCTCGCCGGCCAGGAGCGGATCCGCAAAAATCTCGCGCAGCTGGTTGAGGCTGCCGCCGCTCTCGTCCCTCAGCTCCTCCAGATCGACTTTGTAGACCGACGACAGCTTCAGGAGCAGTTGCACCGTCAGTGGCCGCTGGTTGCGCTCGATAAGGTTGAGATAGGATGGAGAGATGCCAAGCTCCTCGGCCATCGCTGACTGAGTCAAACCGAGGCCGTTGCGAATGCGCCGGACCTTTGGCCCCGCAAAAATCTTGCGCTCCGCCATGTGACAATCCTTTACAAAAGTCCGCGCAGATAACTTTACAATACTTTACAAATTGACAGAGCCAGCCTGTCAAGGCTTTGCATCCTAACTCGTTTCTGATGGCTACTCCATAGAAAACTCTGGTCTTTTTCCGGGATCTGTAAATTCTGTCAATCATCCAAACTGACCACACAATCTGCAAGGAGCATAAGATGACAGAATTTGACAAGCTGCACCGGGACCTTCCAGCTGGGCGATTCAATGGGGTTGAGCGTCCCTACTCGATCGATGACGTCAAGCGGCTGCGCGGCTCCGTCGAACTGCGCTATTCCCTCGCGGAAATGGGCGCCAAGCGGTTGTGGCAGCTTCTGCATCAGGATGATTTCGTCAATGCTCTCGGAGCCCTGTCGGGCAATCAGGCGATGCAGATGGTTCGCGCCGGATTGAAGGCAATCTACCTGTCCGGCTGGCAGGTCGCCGCGGATAGCAACACCGCCTCGGCCATGTATCCGGATCAATCCCTCTATCCGGCAAACGCCGGTCCGGAACTGGCCAAGCGGATCAACCGGACCCTGCAGCGCGCCGATCAGATCGAAACATCAGAGCAGAACGGCCTCTCCGTCGAGACCTGGTTTGCGCCGATTGTTGCTGACGCGGAAGCAGGCTTCGGCGGCCCGCTGAACGCCTTCGAGATCATGAAGGCCTATATCGAGGCCGGTGCAGCCGGCGTCCATTTCGAGGACCAGCTGGCGTCGGAGAAGAAGTGCGGCCATCTCGGCGGCAAGGTCCTGATCCCGACCGCAGCACACATCCGCAACCTCGATGCGGCTCGCCTCGCCGCCGACGTCATGGGTGTTCCGACGCTCGTCATTGCCCGCACGGATGCGGAAGCCGCCAAGCTACTGACCTCAGATATCGACGAACGCGACCAGCCCTTTGTCGACTACGATGCCGGCCGCACGGTCGAAGGCTTCTATCAGGTTCGCAACGGGCTCGAGCCGTGCATCGCCCGTGCCGTCGCCTATGCACCGCACTGCGATCTCATCTGGTGCGAGACGTCGAAGCCGGATCTCGAGCAGGCACGCCGTTTTGCCGAGGGGGTCCACAAGGTGCATCCCGGCAAGCTGCTCGCCTACAACTGCTCGCCGTCGTTCAACTGGAAGAAAAACCTGGATGACGCGACGATCGCCAAGTTCCAGCGCGAACTCGGCGCAATGGGCTACAAGTTCCAGTTCATCACGCTTGCCGGCTTCCACCAGCTGAACTTCGGCATGTACGAACTCGCCCGCGGCTACAAGGACCGGCAGATGGCTGCCTATTCCGAATTGCAGGAGGCGGAGTTCGCGGCGGAGATCAACGGCTACACCGCGACCAAGCATCAGCGCGAAGTCGGCACCGGTTACTTCGATGCCGTTTCGATGGCCATCACCGGCGGACGTTCGTCGACTACGGCGATGAGGGAATCCACCGAACATGCACAGTTCAAACCAGCAGCAGAATGATCGCACCAAGGAGGAGAATGCCATGCCTACTCTTGCACGCGTCAAGGAACGCGCTGAAGAACAGTCCACCTGCATGACCACAGACCAGCAGACGACGATCCGCACGCTCGCCAACGATCTGCACCGACTGAACCAGTCGGTCATGAAGGCGGTCGATGCCGGTGTCTCCGTCGAGATCGTTCGCTCGGCGAGACACCACGGCGGCGACGGTAACTGGGGAGATCTTTTGATCCCCATCATAGTCGCGGGGCGCAACTGAGATCGCGGCGGGCGCCCTCAACTTCGGCTGGCGCGCCTGCCCGCAAACAGATCGACATAGCTCTTCAGCAATTTCGTCATGCGATCGGCAACGGTCCGGATTTCCGGCCGGTGCCGATCCTCGTTGTTCATGACGATCCACTGCCGGTGGCGCAATTCCGGCAGTTCGCCGCCAAGACGCTGCAGTTCGGGATCGAGGTCGCCGACGAAGCATGGCAAGACCGCCTTGCCCGCCCCTCCTCTCACCAGCTCCAGCAGCGAGCGTGGCCGGTTGACCGTTGCAACGATCAAGCCGCCTGCATTGCGGTGCGGCCAGCGGAGATAGTTCGAGATCGCATCCTCTTCGGAGACGGCCACCCACCTGTCCTCGGTCGCGTCAACATTGCGTCTCGTATAGACCGCGTAGGCCACCTCGCCCAGCAGGCGGGCGGCAAGGTTGCTTTCTTCGGGCTCGAAGGCGCGGATGCCGATATCGCTTTCCCTGTAATTGAGGTTGGCGCGCGCTTCGCCGACCGTCAAAGAGATAGCGAAGGCATCGCCGGGTTTGCGGATCGCGGCGAAATTCTCCGTCAGAAGCCACGCGACCCAAGTGCCGGCGGCAACCTTGACCGTCGCACCAACGCTCCCGGCCTGCCGCCAGGCGTCAATCTTGCGCGCCGCGGCCTCCATGTCCTGCAGATGATCCAAAAGGACCTGGCCATCCGCGGTGAGGCTGTAACCCTTCTGGCTGCGGATGAAGAGCGCCTTGCCGATCTCATGCTCGAGATCGAGCATGCGACGACCAATCGTGGCGGGACTGAGCCCGCTCGACGCACTGGCGCCCGTCAGCCCGCCGAAGCGAGCGACCTGCACGAATAGCTGAAAGGAATCCCATTGTGTGTTTTTCATCGATGAAAAACATAGTGAGGAAATTCCCGTTTATAAACCAAATTTCGAGGAATAACTAAGGCGATGCCCATATAGAAGGACATCGCCATGATCACTCTCATCGCCGTCGCCCAGATTGCAGACCTGCTGAATGGCAGTCGTGACAAGTACTCGGCAAAGGCCGAAAGCGAATTCTACGAGAGCCTCGGCAGCTCCCGCGCGGTCCGTGTCGCGGCTTTCCTCACGTCTCCGTGGCTATGGAGCGGGAAGCGCCGCTCCGGAAGAACGGACGCTTGCCGATCCGGGAACGTCGGTCACGCCGCATGTCTCACGCGGTCGTAATTCTGGGCGGCTTCGAACCGGAACTGCTGTACCAGCGTCATCAACGCATCGGCCTCGTTGGCGAGCTGGCGGCTCGCCTCGGTCGTTTCCTCGACCATGGCGGCGTTCTGCTGCGTCATCTGGTCCATCGCATTGACCGCGCCGTTGACCTCCTGCAGGGCAGCGGACTGATCCTGGCTTGCCGTCGCAATCATTTCGACATGGCTGCTGATCGCAATGATCTCCTGGCTGATCGCGGCGAGCACGGCACCGGTCTTCTGCACAAGGCCGGAGCCTGCGGTAACCTCGCGCGTCGACTTCTCGATCAGCCCCTTGATTTCGCGCGCCGCATCGGCGGACCGCTGTGCAAGTTCGCGCACCTCCTGCGCAACCACGGCAAAACCCTTGCCCGCCTCGCCAGCCCGGGCGGCTTCGATACCGGCATTCAACGCCAGAAGGTTCGTCTGGAACGCAATGTCATCGATGACTTCGATGATCTGCTCGATCTGCTTCGACGCCTCTTCGATACGGTTCATCGCCGCGACCGCGTCGGTGACGACAGCGCCTGAACTATCGGCGTTTTTCTTGGTCGCGGACACGGCATCATTCGCTTCGCGGGCACGTACGGCCGACGATTTGACGGTCACGGTGATTTGCTCAACTGCGGCCGCCGTCTCCTCCAGGTTGGCAGC
This sequence comes from Rhizobium sp. 57MFTsu3.2, assembly GCF_012932765.1. NCBI lineage: Bacteria > Pseudomonadati > Pseudomonadota > Alphaproteobacteria > Hyphomicrobiales > Rhizobiaceae > Rhizobium > Rhizobium sp. 57MFTsu3.2. Next base: position 92,563 of record NZ_JDWI01000007.1, on the reverse strand, counting down.
CTGTGCTTCCGTACGCTTCGAAAGCTCATCGGCAGACGCCAGCATCGCGCCGGAGTTGTTCTGGATCGAAGCGGTGTTGTCGCGAATGCGCGCCAAGGTTTCCTGCAGCCGCACGAGCGACGCATTGAAATCGACGCGAAGCTGCTCAAGGCGACCGACAAACGGCGTCTGGATCGTCTGCGAAACATCGCCCTGCGCCAGGCGCCCCAAACCGGCGGCGAGCTGGTTGACGGCGAAGTCGATCTGGCCGTCAAGCGCGCGCTTCTCGGCGTCGTTGCGGGCACGTTCACTATCGCTAAGCTGCCGCTGTTCGGCCGCCTGCATCTCCAAGTCCTGGCGGGCGCGGGCGTTGTCGCGGAACAGCGCGAGCGCGCGTCCGATCGCGCCGAATTCGTTCTGCTTCTCAACGCAAGGGATCGGCCTGTCGAGATTGCCGTCGGAAATCGTATGAATGGTCGCCGTCAGCGCCTCGAGCGGCCGGATGGACGCCTGGATGGCGAAGTAGGCTGCCACGCCGACGAGCAGCAATACCGCTACACCGACACCGGCCACCAGCATCAGCAGTTGCTGCAGGCTGCTGTAATAGACCTCCATCGGGATGCCGATGAACAGGATGCCGACGTTTGAACCGGCCGTGTTCTTCACCGGAAAATAGCCTGTCATGAACTTCCGACCGAAAAGGTCAGCCGGGCCGTAGTAGGCCTGCCCCTTGGCCAGTACCGCCTGCGCGGGATGATCCGCCGCGAGCTTCGTGCCGACAGCGCGGTCGCCGTTCTCTTTCTTGACGTTCGTGGAAACACGGACGTAGTCGCTGCCTTGGCGTTCAAAGACGGTGGCAACGCCAGCAATCGACTGTGCCGTGCGATCGACCAGAACGTGATCGCCGAGCGATGGCAGCTTCTCCTCGGTTACCCCGGCAAGCTCGTTGTTGCTCACGTCGACCTTCACTCCGGCATCGCTCGCGCCGTAGAGGACCGCCATCGTCCTGCTTGCATCCTTGGCGTCAGACACGGCGCTCGTCATCACGTAAGCGCTCAGATTGTAATAGGTGGCGCAGACGATCGCTGCGGTGCTGAAGACGAGTAGAACGAGTGTGATGGCGACGATCTGACGTACGATGGAAGCCGAGAACAGGCGTAGCATAGGTATCCCCTGAGACGTGAGCCCCGGAGGCTAATGCGAAAATTTAAAGAAAATCTTCAAAAAATTGATAATCGTCGAAAACTTAAAAAGACGCGGCCGATATTCGGAAAAACAGAAGAGCCCCGGTATACCGGGGCCTTCCAAGCGCTTGTTTTGGTCGTCGTCTTATGCCGCGCGGTAGACGCTCGCCTGCATGTCGCCGTCGATCTTGAACTGCTGGATGAGCCGCAGCAGTGAATCCGCCTCGACCGCAAGCTCGCGGCTTGCTGCCGTCGTCTCTTCGACCATGGCCGCATTCTGCTGCGTCATCTGGTCCATCTGGTTGACCGTCGCGTTGACTTCACCAAGTGCGCTCGACTGATCATGGCTCGCGCGGGCGATCGTTTCGACATGCTGGCTGATCGTGACGATCTGGGCACTGATCTTCGCGAGCACCGTGCCGGTCTCCTGCACGAACTGCGAGCCGGAGCTGACTTCGGTGGTCGACTTGTTAATGAGACCCTTGATCTCCTGCGCCGCAGCAGCGGAGCGCTGCGCCAATTCACGCACTTCCATGGCGACGACGGCGAAGCCCTTGCCGGCTTCACCGGCGCGTGCTGCCTCGATGCCGGCGTTCAGAGCCAGCAGATTGGTCTGGAATGCGATCTCGTCGATGACGCCGATGATCTGTTCGATCTGCCGGGACGCCGCTTCGATCCGGCCCATTGCGTCGATCGCGTTGCTGACGACAACTGCGGAGTCGTCGGCGCTGCGTTTTGCCTGACGCACGATCTGATCGGCGTCCTTGGCCCGCTCGGCCGAAGAACGGACCGTGACAGTGATCTGGTCAACGGCAGCGGCGGTTTCCTCCAGCGAAGCCGCCTGCTGCTCAGTACGCTTGGAGAGGTCTTCAGCAGACTGAGCCATCTGGTTGCCGTTGCCCTGGATCATCTCGACGTTGTCGCGGATCTGGCTCATGGTGGCCTGCAGGCGCATCATCGAACCGTTGAAGTCCTGGCGGAGCTGCTCGAGGCGACCGATGAACGGCGTGTCGATCGTGGTCGAAATATCACCCTGCGACATGCGCTCGAGACCGGAGGCAAGCGCATTGACAGCAAACTCGATCTGGCGGTCCATTTCGCGCTTCTCGGCGTCGTTGCGCTGGCGTTCATGCTCGGCCGCGACGCGCTCTTCCTCGCTCTGCTCCTCAATGCGGATCTTGGAGATCGCATTTTCCTTGAAGATGCCAAGCGCGCGGGCAATGTCGCCGATTTCGTCATACCGCTGGTCGCCCGAGATGTTGGTGTCGAGCGCACCATCGGCAATGCGGCGCATCGCGGCGGTGATCTGGCCGATCGGGCGCTGCAGCGTCAGGACAAGGGCAATACCGCCGATGATCGAAACCAGGATGCCGAGGCCCGTCGTCAGCACGGAGATGCCATTTGCCTGGGTGCGCTCGGCACCGGCGCTCTTCTTCTGCAATTCGGCAAACGTCGTGAGCTGCCCCCAGACGGCATCAAGCTGCTGGCGAGCGGATGCGTAGTCGGTGACGCGCTGGTTGATCGTGTCGACCAGGCTCTGCGCATCCTTATCCATGGAGGCAAGGGCAGGCGACATTGCCGCGACGATGTCTTCCGCGAAATTCATGCCCTTCGCGCTGGCGAGCAGCGTGTTTAGGTTGGTGCCGAGCGTCGCGATCTCCTGATGCAGGCGGACGCGATTTTCCTTGCCAGGCTTGGCAGCGAACTCACCGAGCACGAGTTGCAGCGAGTAGATCGCGCTCTCCAGACGGCGCGTGTCTTCGAGAACAGAGTTCGTCTGCGCGATACGGCTGTCGAGCTCGACGAAGGTCGTCGTCGCTGCGCGCATCATCTGCGTTGCCGTCAGCTGGGTATAGGTCGACATCTGACGGAAGCGGGAGACAAGTCGCCCGAGATTGGCGATCGCCTCGTCGGTGCCGGCATCGGCCGCCGTTGCCTGCGCCTTCACGTCGCTGATCGTCTGCGACAGCGACTGTGTCATGCTCTTCTGGTTCGCGGGGACCGAAATCTCGATCAGGCGCTGCGCCTTTGCGATAGCGGGAATGGCGTCCGTGACGACCTTCAGCTTGTCAGCCGGCAGCTGGGCCTTGTTGAAGTCGGCCATGACGGCCGCAAGGGTATCACCGCCCTTCAGCAGGCGGTCGGCGGCGCGCAGCGTTGCAGTGGCGTTGCCCTCATCCTTGCGGATGTTTTCCTCGAGTTGCTGCGCATCGTAGTTGACGTTGAAGCGGCTGGTGATCATCACCTTCTGCGCGTCATCGATCGACTTGCGAAGGGCGAGCTCCTGCTCGTGCAGGGTCCAGAGCTTGCCCACGGTGTCGGAAATTCCCGAGGTACCGTCGATGGCGGCAAGAAGGTTGTCGCGACCGCCATTGTCGCCGATCTGCTTCAGCGTGGCGTTCAGCGTGCCCTGTTGCGTCTTGATGTCCCCGTAAAGCTTGTCACGCGCTTCCTGGCTGGTCATTTGCAGGAAGTCGTCCATGGAGCCATAGAGATCCTTGAACCCGCTGAGCGACTGCAGGACGCTGTTGGAGATTTCCATACGTCCCTGCAGCATGCCCGAAGCATAGAGGCCGGTCAGGCCGACGGCAGAAATGCTCACGACGAAGGGCAATACAAAGATCAGGACCTTGGTCTTGATCTTGAAACGGGAAAGAAACTTGTCAATCAACATAGCGGTTCCGGCCTTCCATACACCACTCCTCCCGCCGGCCGCCTGGCGGGGCGCCGACCGAGTGCATCGAGCTGCTTTATTGGAACATTGGAGTCCCGGACGGCGAGGCCCGGTCGGCAGTCATTGCCGGTTCGCCTCACGCCAACGCGGAAGCGCCCAAAAAATCATCGAGCAAGTTTTGCAGAGGATGTCTTAATTTTCGGATAAGCGGAAATTACGGATAGCCGCAATCAAATCGATTTTAGCGGTGGTCAAATCGATTTGGCCCAGAGATGGCCGGCGGCCCGAATGCGGCCGATGCTCACAGATCCGAGATCGGGAGTGTCAGAACCAACGTGCGAGGAGGAGAGCGGCCACGGCGGCCAATGCACTGGCAGAGAGGACGAAGTAGCGTGCGGCAACGAGCTTGTTGTCGGGCTTGGCTTGAGCGATTGCAATGGCGCGGGCGCGTCGTGCGTTCCTGTTCATTTTGCAGAACCTCACTTCATTTCTGACACAACAATCCAACAAAACGACCTGTTGGTAAAGCTCTATTTAGGAAGTGCTTTTCCATTCAGTCATGAGGCAGGATGGCGCACCCTTCTTAAGAACTCTTGAATCGAGCAGATAGTTTCGCGCCTATAGAGATTCACCGGCGACGAAGCCCGAAGCCCAGGCCCACTGGAAGTTATAGCCGCCGAGCCAGCCGGTCACGTCGACACATTCACCGATGAAATAGAGGCCCGGAATACTCTTCGCCGCCATGGTACGGGAGTCGAGCCCCGTCGTATCGATGCCGCCGAGCGTCACTTCGGCAGTCCTGTAGCCCTCAGAGCCGGACGGCTTGATTTTCCAGCTTTGTACCGCTTCGGCCAAACGCGCCAGGACCTTGTCGGAAAGATCGGCCATATGGCCGACGATGCCTTCTCGGTCGGCCAGATATTGCGCCAGCCGCTTCGGGAGTATCTCGGCCAGCGCCGTCTGAGCGGACTGCCGGCCATTCACCCTTTTCGCCGCCTTCAGATGTTCGAACAGATCGACATCGGGCTCGATGTCGACGGTGATGTCCTCGCCCTCGCGCCAGTAGGAGGAGATTTGCAGGATCGCAGGGCCGCTGAGGCCGCGATGGGTGAACAGCAGGGCTTCGCGGAATGCTGTCTTGCCGTGACGGATTTCGGCTGGCGCCGATATGCCCGACAGGTCGGAAAGGCTTTCGAGCGTCGCCTGATCCAGGGTCAGCGGCACAAGTCCAGGCCGCGTCTCCACCATGGGAAGGCCGAACTGCTCAGCAATGCGATAGGCAAAGCCCGTGGCACCCATTTTCGGGATAGACTTGCCGCCGCTCGCGATCACCAGCGAGCGACATTCATATGCCCCCTCCGACGTCGAGATGCGGAAGCCTTCGCCGCTCTTTTCCACGTCCGCGATCTCGGTGCGCAGATGCAACGCCGCTCCGGCAGCCTGCATCTCATCGAGAAGCATGCGGATGATGTCCTTGGCGCTGTCGTCGCAAAACAGCTGCCCAAGCGTCTTCTCGCGCCAGGCAATCCGATGACGATCGACCATGGCAATAAAATCCGAAGGCGTGAAGCGCGCCAGCGCCGACTTGCAGAAATGCGGATTGGCGGAGAGGAAGCTCTTCGGGCCGGCGTGAATGTTGGTGAAATTGCAGCGCCCCCCCCCGGAGATGCGGATCTTTTCGCCCGGCGATTTCGCATGGTCGAGAACGATGACCGAGCGGCCGCGCTGAGCGGCGCGAATGGCGCACATCATGCCGGCTGCGCCCGCGCCGATGACGATCACATCGCTTTTTCGCTGCAAAACCACTTCCCTTGTCGAAAGGCATCTTCTTTTTCCATCAAGAGGCGAAAGTCAACGTGCCTCCCCCTCGCCAATTGCCAAACTCCAGCTATGATGCCGTCACGATCAACGCAAACCGGTGTGTCATGTCCCCAAAAAAGACGACGCTGAAGCCTGCCAGAAACGTACCTGCCTCGAAGAAGACACCCCCGGACCCCGGACATCAGCGCGGCGTGGAAAACTGGAAGGAAGCAGCGCAGTTCTTACGGGCGCGCGGCATTGAAGACATCGAATGCATTACGCCGGATCTTGCCGGCGTGCCGCGCGGCAAGATGATGCCGAGTTCCAAGTTCACGTCAAACACCTCGCTTGCGCTGCCTTCGGCGATCTACCGTCACACCATCTCCGGCGAATATCCGGACGAGACGGAAAGCTTCCGCTACGAGCCGCGCGACAGCGACCTGAAGCTGGTGCCTGACCTTTCGACGCTTTCGGTCGTCCCCTGGGAAACCGACCCGACGGCGCAGGTGATCTGTGATATCGTTAGCGTGGATGGGGAAGAGGTCCCCTACACGCCGAGAAACGTTCTGAAGCGCGTGCTGAAACTCTATGGCGATCGCGGCTGGAAGCCGATCGTGGCGCCCGAGATCGAGTTCTACCTCGTGGCGAAGAATGATGACCCGGATTATCCGCTGCATCCGCCGAAGGGCCGCTCCGGCCGTTCGATCCTCGGGGGTCAGGGCTATTCGATCGCCGGCATCAACGAATTCGACGAACTGATCGACGACATCTACCATTTCTCGGAAAAGCAGGGTCTCGAGATCGATACGCTGATCCACGAAGAAGGCCCGGCGCAGCTGGAAATCAACCTGCGCCACGGCAATCCGATCGAACTTGCCGACCAAGTGTTCCTGTTCAAGCGCACGATCCGCGAAGCGGCGATGAAGCACGGCATCTATGCCACCTTCATGGCCAAGCCGATGCAGGGACAGCCGGGCTCGGCGATGCACATCCACCAGTCGGTCGTGAACCAGGAAACCGGCAAGAACATCTTCTCCAACCCTGATGGTTCCGCCTCTCGTGAGTTCTTCCATTTCATCGGCGGCCTGCAGAAATACGTGCCGAGTTCCATGGTGATGCTGGCGCCCTATGTGAACTCCTATCGGCGGCTGACGCCTGACATGTCGGCGCCCGTCAACAATGCCTGGGGTTATGACAACCGCACGACGGCGTTCCGCGTCCCGGTATCCGATCCGCAGGCACGGCGCGTCGAAAACCGCCTGCCGAGTTCGGATGCCAACCCTTACCTTGCGCTCGCCGCCTCGCTCGCATCGGGCCTGCTCGGCATCATGAAGGGCATCGAGCCGACAGCACCAACAGAGGATACGGCAAACGAGGGCTCGATCGAACTGCCACGCGGCCTTCTGGAAGCAGTCGCGTTGATGGAAGACGAGGAAGCCTTCGAGGAAGTGTTCGGCAAGGAGTTCCTCGGCATCTACGCCGGTGTGAAGCGCGGGGAATTCGAAACTTTCATGCAGGTGATCAGCCCCTGGGAGCGCGAATTCCTTCTGCTGAATGTTTAGGGAGGGCTTCATCATGACATCGCAGGAGAGATGGCAGAGCCCGATTGCGCCCGGCATTTCCTGGTATCAGGCAACATCAGGCGAGCGGCCGACCTACCCGGAAATGGACGGCTCGAAGACATGCGACGTCGCAATCGTCGGCGGCGGCTACACCGGCCTTCAGGCCGCCTACAATCTCGCCAAATCCGGCGTCTCGGTGGTTCTCATCGAGGCGTGCCGGTTCGGCGACGGCGCCTCGGGGCGCAACGGCGGCCAGCTCGGCACCGGGCAACGCTGGTGGCCGGAAGAGCTTGAGGAAAAGATCGGCTACGAGCGTTCGCGCGCGCTGTTCGATCTCGCCGAGGCGGCCAAGCACCATCTCATGGATTTCGCGACCGACTATCAGATCGACATGGACTACATGCCGGGGCAGATGAACGTTGCACACAAGCCGAGCTACAGGGCCGACTACTACGAAAACGCCGAGATCGCGGCGATGCGCTACAACTATCCGCATGTGCGCTTCATGGACAAAGCCGAAACGCAGGAACGGCTCGGCTCGACGCGCTACCACTGCGGCGTTCGCGACATCGGGACGGGCCACATCCATCCGCTGAAGCTGCTGATCGGCCTTGCCCGGGTTGCCGCCAATGCCGGCGCGCAGATCTTCGAGATGACCAAGGCCTCGGCGATCCTTCATGGCAGCAGCAAGGTGTTGATCGAGACGCCAAGGGGCACGATCACTGCCGACAGGGCGCTGATCGCCTGCAACGGCTATGTCGGCAATCTCGAGCCGGTGACGGCAAGTCACGTGATGCCTATCCGCTCCTTCATTGGCGCCACGGTGCCGCTCGACGCGCATCCGCAGGTGCTGCCGGGCGGCGAGTCCGTGGCCGACTCGCGCTTTGTCGTGCGCTACTTCCGCAAGTCCAAGGACGGACGATTGCTCTTCGGCGGGCGCGAAGCCTATACGGCCGACAATCCGCGCGACATAACGCAGCACATCCGCCGGCAGATCGCCGAGATTTACCCGGCGCTTCGGGACATCGAGATCACGCATGCCTGGGGCGGTTCGGTCGGCATCACCATGCCGCGTCAGCCTTTTGTGCGCGAGGTCATGCCTGGCGTGACGTCGATCGGCGGCTATTCCGGTCATGGTGTCATGCTCGCCAATTACTGCGGAAAGCTCTATGCCGAAGCGGTTCTGGGAAAATCGGCGGATCTCGATCTTTTCAAGTCGCTCGATATTCCGGCCTTTCCCGGGGGTGCGGCCATGCGCGCGCCGCTGCTTTTCCTGGCGCTCTCCTGGTTTGCACTGCGCGACAAGTTTTAGTCAGATTGCGGATTTCATCGCGCGGCAATTCGATCTAAAACCTCTTTCCGAGAGATTCATTGCATCGCACACTGGCTTTTTTAAATCGATTAGATTAAAGAGCCAATAACCCGTCTGATTGAGAGACATCCTCATGAGCAGCCAAACCATCCCCGTTGAACCCTTTGATTATGTCGTTTTCGGTGGCAGCGGCGACCTTGCGGAACGCAAGTTGCTGCCTGCCCTTTACCATCGTCAGATCGAGGGGCAGTTCTCCGAACCGACCCGTATCATCGGCGCGTCGCGTAGCCCGCTGACGAACGAGGAATATCGCAAGTTTGCCCAGGACGCCCTGAAGGAGCACCTCAAGAAGGGCGAATACAACGAGGCCGAGGTTACGAAGTTCCTGCAGCGCCTGTACTACGTGCCGGTGGATGCGCGTTCGGATGCCGGCTGGGATCAGCTCAAGAAGCTTCTGGACGAAGGCAAGGATCGCGTGCGCGCCTTCTACCTCGCCGTTGCTCCGGGCATCTTCGGCGACATCTCGCAGAAAATTCATGACCACAAGCTGATCACCAAGTCGACGCGCATTGTCGTTGAAAAGCCGATCGGCCGCGACCTTGCTTCCGCCCTGCAGCTGAACGACACGATCGGCAAGGTCTTCAAGGAAGAGCAGATCTTCCGCATCGACCACTATCTCGGCAAGGAAACGGTGCAGAACCTGATGGCGTTGCGCTTTGCCAATGCGCTCTATGAGCCGCTGTGGAACGCCAACCATATCGACCACGTGCAGATCACGGTTGCCGAGTCGGTCGGCCTCGAAGGCCGCGCCGGATATTATGACACCGCTGGCGCGCTGCGCGACATGGTGCAGAACCACATCATGCAGCTCGTCTGCCTGGTCGCGATGGAGGTCCCCTCCTCGATGGACTCCGAGGCCGTCCGCGACGAGAAGCTGAAGGTGCTGCGCGCATTGAAGCCGATCAATGCATCGAACGTCGAGACCAATACCGTTCGCGGCCAGTATCGCGCCGGCGCTTCCAGCAGTGGTCCGGTCAAGGGTTACCTTGAGGAGCTCGAAGGCGGCGTTTCGAACACCGAAACCTTCGTTGCCATCAAGGCCGAAATCGGCAACTGGCGCTGGGCTGGCGTTCCCTTCTACATCCGTACCGGCAAGCGTCTTGCCGGCCGCATGTCGGAAATCGTCATCACCTTCAAGTCGATCCCGCACTCGGTCTTCGACCAGTCCGCCGGCCGTATCAACCAGAACCAGCTCATCATTCGCCTGCAGCCTGATGAAGGCGTCAAGCAGTCGCTGATGATCAAGGATCCGGGCCCGGGCGGCATGCGCCTCCGCAACGTCTCGCTCGACATGAGCTTTGCCGACGCTTTCCAGGTCCGCAATCCGGACGCCTATGAACGGCTGCTGATGGACGTCATTCGTTCAAACCAGACGCTGTTCATGCGCCGCGACGAAGTCGAGGCCGCATGGCAGTGGGTCGACCCGATCTTGAAGGGTTGGGATTCGACCGGCCAGAAGGTTCAGGGATACACCGCCGGCACCTGGGGCCCCAGCCAGTCGATCGCGCTCATCGAGCGTGACGGCCGCACCTGGCACGACAACCTGTAGGATAAAGAACGATGGCAGCGACGATGCATGCTTTTGCCAATGGCGCGGAACTGGCTCGCAACCTTGCCGACAAAGTCGCTGCGTCGCTTTCCGCGGCAATCGACGCACGGGGAGCGGCAACCTTTGCCGTTTCCGGCGGCTCGACGCCGAAACTGTTTTTCCAAGAGCTTTCGGCCCGCGATCTCGACTGGACCAAAGTGACCATCACACTCGTCGACGAACGCTTCGTAGCGGCGAACAATCCGCGCTCGAACCATCTGCTGGTGGCCGAAAACCTCCTGCGGAACAAGGCGAAGGCTGCAAACTTCCTGCCGCTCTACCAGGCAGCAGGCTCGGTCGAGGAGGCTGCGAGGCTTGCGACGAGCGCGACGGCCACGATCGGCAATCCCTTCGATGTGGCGATCCTCGGAATGGGCGGCGACGGCCATACCGCCTCGTTCTTTCCGCGCGGCAGCAATCTGAAGGTGGCGCTCGACCCCAACACGCCGCGTGGTATCATCACCATGGAGGCGGAGGGCGCGGGCGAGCCGCGGCTCACCTTCACCTTCTCCAGCCTTCAGGATGCAAAGCTGCTCGTGCTTCACATCGAAGGCGAGAGCAAGAAGGACGTCCTGACGAAAGCGCAGAGCGCCGGCGACGAGGCAGAGATGCCGATCCGCGCCATTTTGCGGCGGGCGGCGAGCCCCGTCGAAATCTACTGGGCTCCATAAGCCTTCGGGCAGATAGCCGCGAACGAAAAACTGAAGAGCAAACAAGGCAGGATACCTCCCATGTCCGCTAATGCACGCATTTCTGCGATCACCTCCCGCATCGTCGAACGATCGAAGCCGACACGCGGACTTTATCTGGAGCGCCTGCGCAATGCGACCTCCAAGGGTGTAAGCCGCTCGGTTCTCGGTTGCGCCAACCTCGCGCACGGCTTTGCGGTCTGTTCCCCCGCCGAGAAGGACGCGCTTGCAGGCGACCGCGTGCCAAACCTCGGCATCATCACTTCCTACAACGACATGCTCTCCGCGCACCAGCCCTTCGAGCATTATCCGGCGATCATCCGCGAGGCGGCAGCGGAAGCCGGGGGCATCGCGCAGGTCGCCGGCGGTGTTCCTGCCATGTGCGATGGCGTCACCCAGGGGCAGCCGGGAATGGAGCTTTCCTTGTTCTCGCGCGACCTGATCGCCATGGCTGCCGGCGTGGGCCTCTCCCACAATATGTTCGATGCCGCGCTTTTCCTCGGCGTCTGCGACAAGATCGTGCCCGGCCTTGTCATCGCCGCCCTCTCCTTCGGGCATCTGCCGGCGATCTTCGTGCCGGCCGGTCCGATGACGTCGGGCCTGCCGAACGACGAGAAGTCACGCGTGCGCCAGCTTTATGCCGAAGGCAAGGTCGGCCGCGCCGAACTGCTGGAAGCAGAGTCGAAGTCCTACCACGGTCCGGGCACCTGCACCTTCTACGGCACGGCGAATTCGAACCAGATGCTGATGGAGATTATGGGCTTCCATATGCCCGGCTCCTCCTTCATCAATCCAGGCACTCCGCTGCGCGAAGCCTTCACACGCGAAGCTGCCAAGCGTGCGTTGGCGATTACGGCCCAGGGCAACGAATACACGCCGGCCGGTGAGATGATCGATGAGCGCTCTATCGTCAACGGCGTCGTCGGCCTGCACGCGACCGGCGGCTCGACGAACCACACGCTACACCTCGTCGCCATGGCGCGGGCAGCAGGCATCCAGCTGACCTGGCAGGATATTGCCGAGCTATCCGAGATCGTGCCGCTGCTGGCGCGCGTTTATCCGAACGGCCTTGCCGACGTGAACCACTTCCACGCCGCCGGCGGCATGGGCTTCCTTATCAAGGAGCTGCTCAAGCACGGCATGGTGCATGACGACGTTCGTACGGTCTTCGGCCATGGCCTGCAGGCTTACACGATCGATCCCCGCCTCGGTGACGACGGCACGATCGTGCGCGAACCGGCACCGGAAAAGAGTGTCGACCCGAAGGTGCTTGCCAATATCGAAACCCCCTTCCAGGCCAATGGCGGCCTGAAAATGCTTCGCGGCAATATCGGCAAGGCCGTCATCAAGATCTCTGCAGTCAAGCCGGACCGCCACGTCATCGAAGCGCCGGCCATCGTCTTCCACAGCCAGCAGGAACTGCAGGACGCTTTCAAGGAAGGCAAGCTCAACAAGGACTTTATCGCCGTCGTTCGCTTCCAGGGACCGAAGGCGAATGGCATGCCGGAACTGCACAAGCTGACGCCGCCACTCGGCGTGCTGCAGGATCGCGGCTTCCGCGTGGCACTTCTGACCGACGGCCGTATGTCCGGCGCTTCGGGCAAGGTTCCGGCTGCAATCCACGTGACGCCGGAGGCTGTCGATGGTGGTCCGATCGCTCGCATCAAGGACGGCGACATCATTCGCCTCGACGCGATCGCCGGCACGCTGGAGGTTCTGGTCGATGCTGCCGATCTGGCGGAACGCGAGTCCGTGGTTGCCGATCTTTCCGAGAACGAATTCGGCATGGGCCGCGAGCTTTTTTCGCCCTTCCGCCGCGCCGTCGGTCCTTCGGATCGCGGGGCCAGCGTCCTCTTCCATTGAGGCAATAGCCCGCTCTAGAAACAACGAAGCTCGCGCGGAAACTCGCGGGCTTTGCTTTTGATGCTTGGCGAAATCAGCCGCGGATGTCGAGCACGCGATCGCGGTGTGCCGGGTGTGTGCTGTAGACGAAGATCTTGTTGAGTTCCTTATCATTTAGCATGCGCAGAAAGCGAACTTCGATCGTGTCGTTGGCATTCACCCGCGTTAGCATGCAGCCGATCTTGGTGATGCGTGCATCCGGGATATCGAGATAGAACTGCTTCGGAAGGGCATACTGGGTGAGGAGCGCGAGGACGGCCGTGCTCTTCGAAATGCGAATGATATCGCAACGCCGGGACGCCATGTGCATGACGCCCTTCTCAGTATATTCGATGCGTGCGGCATTCATCGTATCCTCCATTTTGAACCGCACTTCGCGGTCGTACATGAAGGATTCCTCCTTATTTAGAAAGTGCTGCCCGGAAGGCATTGGATTCGATGCTGCCACCGCCGTATTCCCTTCGATATTCGATGAGGAAATACTAGCTGGCGATGTTTAACAGAAGGTGAGAGTAGTTTCGATCCGGCACGCTATACGCACTGAACGCCGCAGCGAACCTGCAAGAATAAACCCGTTTTCGATCAAATACATAACAAAGCCCGGGCAACACATCGCGGTCCCCGGGCCTGATTTTTCTCGTTCGCAACGAGGCAACTTTATTTACGATACGTGCGCCCTTCCGCATCGAAAAGATGCAGCTTGGAGCGGTCGGCCGAGAAGTGCATCTTCTGGCCCTTCTTGATATCGTAAATGCCAGGCAGCTTGACGATGATCGGCTCGCCCGGAACGAGACCCTCGATGTAGAGCAGTGTCACTTCGCCGAGCGCTTCGACGATCGAGACTTCGCCCTCGAAGAGGTAGTCGTCGCCGGCGCCGGCGATGCGTAGATCCTCGGGGCGAACGCCGAAGCTCGCGGTCTTGCCCTTCTCAGAGCCCGCCGTCGGAATGTCCAGCGTTACGGACTTGCCGCCGGTCAGCGTCACCGTCGTTGAGTTGCCAGCCTCGGTAATCGTCGACGGAATGACGTTCATGGCCGGAGAGCCGATGAACTTGGCGACGAAGAGATTGGCCGGACGCTCGTAGAGCTCCAGCGGTGCGCCCACCTGCTCGATGTTGCCGGCGGAAAGAACGACGATGCGGTCGGCAAGTGTCATCGCCTCGACCTGGTCGTGCGTGACGTAGATCATTGTCGTGCCGGCCATCTGCTCGCTCAGGCGGGCGATCTCGATGCGGGTCGCGACACGGAGAGCTGCGTCGAGGTTCGACAGCGGCTCGTCGAAGAGGAAGACCTTCGGATTGCGGCAAATGGCGCGGCCGATGGCAACACGCTGGCGCTGACCACCGGAGAGCGCTTTCGGCAGGCGATCGAGATATTTGCCGAGTTGAAGACTGTCGGCCGCCGCACGAACACGGCGATCGATCTCCTGCTTGTTTTCGCCGGCGATCTTCATGCCGAACGCCATGTTGTCGTAGACCGTCATGTGCGGATAGAGCGCATAGGACTGGAACACCATGGCGATGCCGCGCTTCGACGGCGGCACATCGTTGACCAGCTGGCCATCGATATACATGTCGCCACCGGTAATGTTCTCCAGGCCGGCAATCATGCGCAGCAGGGTGGATTTTCCGCAGCCCGAAGGACCGACGAACACAACGAACTCGCCCTCCTTGATCTCCAGATCGATGCCGTGGAGAACGTCCACGGAACCGTAGGATTTGCGAATATCCTTGAGCGTCAGTCCAGTCATTAAATCCTCCTCCTCAAGTCGTCAGGCGAGACGAGCGAAGTACGCTCCCCATGCCGGAATATCGATCTTCTCACCGTAGTTATTGCTGACGAAGCCGTGGCCCGTCAACGCCTGCCAGTCACCGGCAGGCAAAACGACGGCACTTTCGGTAGCGCTTATGTTGAAGACGCAAAGCAGCTTTTCGTTGCCGTACTCGCGCACGAAAATCAGCACGTCCTCCTGCGGTTCCATGAACTCGATCTCGCCCTTGGCAAAGGCCGGATGCAGCTTGCGGAAGGCGAGGAAGCGGCGATAGTGCTCGAGGACCGAGTTCTCGTCGCCCTGCTGGACGCTGACGGCGCGCAGGATGTGTTCGACAGGAACCGGCAGCCACGGCTTGACGGTCGAGAAGCCGCCCTGGGCGACCTGGCTATCCCAAACCATCGGCGTGCGGCAACCATCACGGCCCTTGAATTCCGGCCAGAACTGGATGCCGTAGGGATCCTGCAGGTCCTGATAGGCGAGATCGGCCTCGGTCAGGCCGAGTTCCTCGCCCTGGTAGAGGCAGACGGAACCGCGCATCGTCATCAGGAGCGACGCATACTGCTTGGCGAATGCATCGTGATCGGCGACCAGCGAGCCCCAGCGGCTGACATGGCGCATGACATCGTGGTTGGAAAACGCCCAGCAGGCCCAGCCATCGGGTGCCGCGGCCGCGAAGTCTTCCATCACCTCCTCGACGCGTTCGGGCGACAAGGGGTCGGGCGCCAGGAACTCGAAGGCATAGCACATATGCATCTTGTCATTGCCTGACGTGTATTCGCCGACGATCTCAAGACCGCGTTGACTGTCGCCCACCTCGCCGACGGCAGCAATCGCCGGAAACTCCTCGAGCACGGCGCGGAACCGCTTCAGGAACTCCAGGTTCTCCGGCCGGTTCTTGTCGTAAAGGTGCTCCTGGAAGTTATAGGGATTGACCGCCGGAGCGGTTGAAGCGTTGCGGCGCTCGGGGGCGAGCGCCGGATTGTCGCGCAGTTCCCTGTCGTGGAAGTAGAAGTTGATCGTATCGAGGCGGAAGCCATCGACGCCGCGCTTCAGCCAGAAGCGGACGACATCAAGCAACCGGTCCTGAACCTCGGGATTGTGCAGGTTCATGTCCGGCTGCGAGGTCAGGAAGTTGTGCATGTAGTACTGCATGCGCGTCGGATCCCACGCCCATGCGGAACCGCCGAAAATCGACAGCCAGTTGTTCGGCGGCGTGCCATCAGGCTTGGCATCAGCCCAGACATACCAGTCGGCCTTCGCGTTGGTCTTGCTGGATCGGCTCTCGACGAACCAGGGATGCTGGTCCGAGCTGTGCGAGATGACGAGGTCGATCATCACGCGAATGCCGAGGCGATGGGCCTCTGAAATCAGCGTGTCGAAATCCACCAGCGTGCCGAAAATGGCATCGACGTTCTCGTAGTCGGAGACATCGTAGCCGAAATCGCGCATTGGCGAAGTGAAGAAAGGCGAGATCCAGATCGCGTCGGCGCCGAGGGCGGCGACATGCGGCAGCCGGGCGGTGATCCCCTTCAAATCGCCGATGCCGTCGCCATTGGAGTCCTGGTAGGAGCGCGGATAGATCTGATAGATCACCGCGCCGCGCCACCAGTCCTTGTCGGCCGTCAAAATGGATTGGGATGCCATGCTCATGTTTCCTGTTCGATCGTCTTGGGTTGCTAACCGCCCTTGACCGAGCCCGCGAGCAGACCACGCACCAGATAGCGCTGCAAGCCGAAGAACACGAGCAGAGGTACGACAATGGTGACGAAGGCCGAGGCCGTCAGGATTTCCCAGTTGCCACCCCGTGACCCGAGCAGCGCGTTCAGCGCGCCTGTCAGCACGAGGTGGTCCCTGTCGGTGCCGAGGAAGACCATGGCGACAAGCAGGTCGTTCCACACCCACAGGAACTGGAAGATCGCAAAGGATGCGAGCGCGGGGAAGGACAAGGGCAGTACGATACGGGTAAAGATTTCAAAATCGCTGGCGCCGTCGACGCGGGCGGACTCAATAATTTCCCTCGGGAGACCGGCGATGTACGCGCGCAGCAGATAGATTGCGAGCGGCATGCCGAAGGCAGTGTGCGCGAACCAGATGCCGGGATAGGTCTTCGACGGAGCGTCGAGCAGTGCGCCGATGCCGTTGTAAAGTCGCAGAAGCGGAATGAGCGACATCTGCAGCGGCACGACGATAAGGCCGACAACAAGCGCGATCAACAACGCGCGCCCCGGAAACTCCATCCAGCTCAGCGCGTAGGCCGCGAAGGCGGCGATCAGGATCGGGATGATCGTCGCCGGGATGGTGACAGTCAGCGAGTTGATGAAGGACTGCCCGATACCCTCGCTGGTCAGAACGTTCTTGTAGTTCTGCAGCGTGAATTCCGGCGGCGTGGCGACGGAAATATAGACACGGCGGCCGCCGTCATCCGGTCCGAAGGCGGCATACTTCATATAGCGATAGTTGCCGTCGGCTGCGACGGTGAGCGACACGCCGTCGCCGAGATCAGCCGTCTCGCCCGCCTTGTAGGCGGACGGCTGCTGGACGCGCGTGCCGAAAGCGCGGATGGAGCGCCCCTGCTGTCCTTCCAGCACATTGCCCGAAATGACGTAAATGGCGCCTTCCTGCTTCTGCTGGTCGGGCTGTCCAAGGCGCACGGCAACGGTGCGTGACGAGCCCGCAAAGGCCGTCCACCAGCCGGAGACGACGAGCTGGTCCTTGTCGCGCAACGCGCTGACAAAGATACCGAGCGTCGGGATCAGCCACAGAACGACGATCACGAGGACCGCAAAGTGGACAAAGAGACGGGCGGGGCCGATCTTGAAGAAATCTCGGGTAAGCGTCATCTCAGTGGCCTCCCAGCTCGCGATTGGCGCGACGGACGTTCCAGACCATGATCGGCGTCACGGCCAGCATGATGATCAGCGCGATAACAGCACTTCGGCCGGAGTCACCACCGCCTCGGAACAGCCAGTTGAACATCAGGTTGGCGAGCACCATCGTATTCCATTGACCGTTGGTCATGGTCAGCACGATGTCGAAGACCTTGAGCACGAGAATGGTAATCGTGGTCCAGACAACGGCGATCGTACCCCAGACCTGCGGCACCATGATGCGCCAGAAGATCTGCCAGCCGTTTGCGCCATCGATGACGGCGGCTTCAATGGTTTCCTCAGGGATGCCGCGGAGCGCCGCGGACAGGATTACCATCGCAAAACCGGTCTGAATCCAGATGAGGATGATCATCAGGAAAAAGTTGTTCCAGAAGGGAACCGAGATCCATACCTGAGGCGTCCCGCCGAACAGCTGGACGATCGCGTTGAGGAGGCCGATCTGCACATCGTTGCCGCCGCGGTATTCGTAGATGAACTTCCAGATAACCGATGCGCCGACGAAAGAGATCGCCATCGGCATGAAGACGATGCTCTTGGCGATATTGCCCCACCAGATGCGGTCGGTCATCACGGCGATGACGAGGCCGAAGAAGGTGCAGGCCGCCGGCACGACCGCCAGCCACAGGATGTTGTTGAAGATCGACTGGCGGAATTCGCGGTCGGTGAAAGCCCACTGATAGTTCGCAAAGCCGACAAACTGCTCACCGGAGCGGTCATAGAAGGACAGGATCAGCGTCGCGACCACGGGATAAACGAGGTAGACGACAAGGAGGAGAAGGGCCGGCCCGATGAACAGCCACGGGCGGATCATCGCCCGGCGATTCAGGTTGCGCGCTGCGGAATGAATGTCACCATCCTTCACCGGCAGGGACCAATCCAGGATCTTGTTGGAAAAATAGAAGTAGGCCGAGCAGGCGAAGACCGCCACGACCACGACCCCCAAAGCGGAAACTATCTGCGACAGCATTCGTCCCTCCCCCTGCTACCCTGTCTGTCCTGACGGGTATGCGCGCCGATGTCGTCACGCCGCCATCGCTCGACGCGACAGGCGACAGTGGCCGGACACTCCCAGTATCCGGCCATGTATTTCAACCATGCCGCCGCAACCGACGGCATGGAACTCAGGCGATGTCACTTGATCGCGTCCCAGGCACCCTGAATTTGCTTGGCGGTGTCTTCCGCAGACTTGCCACCAACGAAATCGACCATGCCTGTCCAGAATGCGCCCGCGCCGATCTTGCCAGGCATCAGGTCGGAACCATCGAAGCGGAAAGTCGTCGCAGTCGTCAGGATCTCGCCTTCCCGCTTCATCTGATCGTTTGCATAGGCTGCCGTGTTGACGCCCTTGTACGGCGTCAGGAAGCTGGACTGCGCCATCCAGACTTCGTGTGCGATCGGCGTCTTCAGGAATTCAACGAACGCCCGGGCGGCCTTGGAGTCCTTCGTGACGGTTACGAGCGTACCAGCGCCCAGAACCGGCTTGCCGAGATCGGCATGCGCCGCATAGGTCGGCATATAGAAGAAGTCGGCATCCTGACCGAGCTTCGTGCCTTCTGGGAAGAAGGACGGAATGAATGAAGCCTGGTGATGCAGATAGCACTTCGGCGGCACGCCGAAGAGACCCTTCGGGCTGTCGCGGAAGTCGGTCGCAGCTACGGCTGCAACGCCACCGCTGACATACTTCTCGTTCTTGGCGAAGGAGCCGAATTCCTCGATCGCGGCAACGACGGCCGGATCGGTGAACTTCACTTCGTTGGTCGTCCACTTGTCGTAAACATCAGGCTTCTGCTGGCGCAGCATGATGTCTTCGATCCAGTCCGTTGCCGGCCAGCCGGTCGCACCACCGGAGCCGAGGCCGATGCACCACGGCACGCCGCCGTCCTTGACGATCTGGTCGGTCAGGGCATGGAGCTCTTCCATGGTCGTCGGGACCTTGTAGCCTGCTTCCTTGAAATTCTCCGGCACATACCAGACAAGCGACTTCACGTCGGCCTTGTATGGGAAGGCGTAGAAGGCTTCCTTGCCGTCCTTGCCCTTGTAGGTGCCATAGCCAACCCAGCTGTCGCCGGCGCCATAGTTTTCCTTGACCCAAGCAGAGGTCTCATCGCCGAGCGGCGTCAGGAAGCCCTTGCCGGCGAGGTCGGCGAGAAGGCCCGGCTGCGGCAGGATCGCGATGTTCGGCGGCGAGCCAGCCTGCGTGTCGATGACGATCTGCTGTTCATAGTTTTCCGAAGACGAGTACTTGGCGTCCACGCCGGTCGCTTCGGTGAAATAGGCCAGAATGCTGCGGAAGAAGGCTTCGTCTTCACCGCGCCATGGCCCGAAGATGGTCATCTGCTCGCCCTTCAGGTCGGCATGAGCAGCCTTGAAGTCGTCGTAGCTCTTCCAGTTGAACTTCGAATCCTGCCCGGGGGCAAACTTCAGATCGGCAGCCGACGCGGCACCCGCAGCAAGAAGCGCCGCCGCGGCAACGCCCATCAAAAACGTCTTTCTCATGTGATCAACCTCCCATCACAATCCCAACCGCACTTTTGAAACTATTTGGATGCCGTTCCAAAGCGCTTTGACAAATGCACTCATTTCACTTTCGATGGAAAAGAGTCAAGCTATTTCGCAAAAAGGGCAGCAGACGCGGCCCTGTTATCCCCGAAGTACCGACGCCACACCCTTGGGAATATGGCGCGATTTTGCTTGAGTCAAGCGGTGCAGCTGCTACATAATTGAAAGCGCTTTGGATGCCATTTGGAGCTGGCGGCCAGTGCGAGCGGAGGAAGCATAACACGTGAATCTCAAACAGCTATCGGAATTGCTTGGACTGTCGCAGACGACGGTAAGCCGCGCATTGAACGGCTACCCCGAAGTCAATGAGGCGACGCGCGAGCGCGTGCTGCAGGCCGTCAAGGAAACCGGATACCGTCCGAACAAGGCGGCCCAGCGGCTTGCGACCGGCAAGGCCGGTTCCATCGGCCTCGTAATGCCAACCGCTCCCGACCACTATTCGGACGTCCATTTCGGCGAATTCCTGACGGGCCTCGGCGAGGAGGCCGTGCGCCACGACTTTCATTTCGTGATCATGCCGGCCGATCCCAACGACGAAGTGGGCGCGCTGAGGCGGCTTGCGATCAGCGGCAATGTCGATGCGCTGTTCGTCGCCTATATGCGCGGCCATGATCCGCGACTACCGATGCTGAAGTCGCTTTCGATGCCCTTCCTCGTGCATGGCCGCTCCTTCGGCTCCGAGCCGGACTATCCCTACCTCGACATCGACAATGAAGGCGCTTTCTACGATGCCGCGCGCCTGCTGCTTCAGCTCGGCCATACGCGCTTTGCCCTGCTCAACGGGCCGGAGCATCTCGACTTTGCGATCCGTCGCAAGAACGGAATGATTGCCGCACTTTCAGAGCGGGGATTGTCGCTTCCGGACGATCACATGAGCCACACATTAATGACGGACGAGCTTGGCCAGACCGCAATGGAGCGCTTTCTGCAGATACCGGAGCGGCCGACGGCCATCCTCTGCTCCAGTACGGTGTTGGCGCTTGGCGCGATCCGCGCCGTAAACCAGGCCGGCCTGAAGCTCGGGGAGGAAATCTCGCTGATCGCGCATGACGACGTCCTGCCACATCTGAAGCCCGAGAACTTCTCGGTGCCGCTGACGACGACACGATCCTCGCTTCGGGCGGCAGGCGTGCGCATCGCCCAACGGCTCATCGGAACGATCAAGCAGGAAGGGCCCTTCCCGGAGCAGGAGCTCTGGAAGACCGAGCTGATCGTCAGGGCCTCAACGGGCCCTGCTCCACGGCAGGATCAGAATGTCGGCGGTGTCTGACCGGCGGTGCGATGGGCGGCAATGACGGTGTTGGCCATCAGCATCGCAATGGTCATCGGGCCCACACCACCCGGAACCGGCGTAATGACATCGGCGACCCTTGCCGCCTCTTCAAAGGCGACATCCCCGACCAGACGAGTCTTGCCTTCACCTTTCTCGGGAGCCAGAATGCGATTGATGCCGACGTCGATGACCGTGGCGCCGGGCTTCACCCAATCACTCTTGACCATTTCCGGCCGGCCAACGGCGGCAACCAGAATATCCGCATTGCGGCAGACAACGGGCAGATCCTTGGTGCGCGAGTGAGCGATGGTGACCGTCGCGTTGGCGTTCAGCAGCAACTGCGCCATCGGCTTGCCGAACAGGTTCGAGCGGCCGATGACGACGGCATTCAGGCCGGAGAGATCTTCGCCGTGCGTGCGGCGCACGAAGACCATCGCGCCGGCTGGCGTGCAGGATACCAGGCCCGTTTCAAGGTCGCCGGTCGCAAGCTTGCCGGCATTGACGACGTGCAGACCGTCGACATCCTTTTCCGGCAGGATCGATTGGATGATCGGTTCGGATTTCAGATGCTTCGGCAGCGGCAGTTGCACAAGGATGCCGTGGATCGAGGGGTCGTTGTTCAGTGACGCGACGAGTGCCGCCAACTCATCCTGCGTGGTCTCGACAGGCAAAGTGTGCTGGACGGATTTGAAGCCGCATTCCTTCGCCATCTTGCTCTTGGAGTTGACGTAGGCGTGGCTGGCCGGATCATTGCCAACGATCACGACCGCAAGACCCGTCTTGACACCGCTCTGCTTGTCCAGCGCCGATGTCGCCGCCTTCACCGTTTCGATTACGGAAGCTGCGACCTGTTTGCCATCAATCACTGTCGTCAAGACTATCTCCTGCCCTTGCTTTCGCCCATTGTAGCCGGTGGCGCCCAGCGCGATTTGCCTGTCCACGCCCTATCCTGCCTAAAATGGCAAATGCAAGAACAATCGTGTCGCAGCTGGTCAGGATGCCGCCTGCCGGGTACGCAACCTGTCGCGCATGGCGGCGAGCTCCGCGCGTATAATGTCCACTTCCTGCGGCATCGCGGCAGGCTCAGCTGCCGATGGCGCGACGACAACCGGCTTCGGGGCGGGAGTGGGCAGCGACGGTTCCTTCCTTGCGGACGCCGTGAACCTGGCGCGCGCTTTGAAAGACACTGTCGCAAGACCAAATGCGAGGCCAGCAAAGGCGCCGAGCAACGTGGGGAGCCAGCCCTCCTCCGCCGGCACTGCGGCGACCTGCACCGCCTTCTGCAGTCGCAGGCTGCCGGCACCAGGCGTCACCGCTCCGGTCGTGATCGCATCCTCAAGGCGCTGGCGTGCCGCACTCGCCTTGTCGCGAAGCTCGGCGAGTTTCGCCAGGTCGACACCCGTATCCTTGCTTTGCGCAACCAGTGCATTGCGACTGTCGCTTAGCTGCCGCTTCTCGACTGTCGCCTGCTTCATCTCGTCGGTCGTTTCGCGGAGCAGCCGGGCGATGTCGTCACCGATCGCTGCTTTCAAGCCGTCGACCTCTGCCTGCTGAGCTTGCAAGCGGGGATGGCGGGGACCGAGATTGGCCGACAGCTGTGAAAGAGACAGTTGTGCCGCCACATACTTGTCGCGGCGATCGACGAGCGTCGGCGACATGAGGTCCGCATCCAGCGTACCGGCAATGACATCGCCAACCTTCGCCGCCTTCAGACGACGGGCCCTTTCCTGGGCAGCAGCAATTCGCTCGTCCCCTGCCTTCAGTTCCGCGTCCATGCTCCCGATCTGCCGCTGCAGATCGATGGCAACCTTCACGTTGCCTTCGCCACTTTTCTGCGTGAAGGCCGTAAGATCGAGTTGCGCCGCGTCGGCCGCCTTCTTCAGCGACCCGTCTTCGGCCGCGGCCTTTGTGGTTCCTGAGCCTGTCACGACAGACGCCAGGTAGTTCGCAATGCGCGCGGATTTCTCGGCGCTGCCGGTCGTCACCTTGAAATCGATGGTGCCGGCGTGAGGGTCGCTCGTGGTGCGGATCGCGGAAACGAGCGATGCTTCTGCGTGCGAAAGCGGATCGGCGGCAGCGCCATCGGTCGAAAGCAGGTCGACAGCCACCGCAAACGCATCCGAGGAGAGGCCGAAAAATTCCGGATCGCGATCGAGTTTCAACGCAGCGACCGTTGCCGCGATCGCGTGGGAAGACCGAAGCGTCTTCTCGGCCGCTTTAGCGACGGCCGCACGGCCTTCGCCGTCACCTTGGACAGCGAACACAGCGTCAGCGCTATAGCGCGCCGTTTCGGCCGGGATCAGGGCACCGCTCGCCGCGCCCAATGCGGAGATGAGAGCAACTATCGCAAGTGGCTTCAGACGCTGCGATTTCGGTGCACTGTGTTCGGTAGGCAGCGTGGCCACGTTCGGGGTCGCTGTCGCTTCTGTGGCGCATGTAACTTCCGAAGGCACAACAGAGGACGGATCGATCGCGGCAGCCGCTGCATCGTTCGCAGCCTCGAGCCGCTTGCCCAGGATCGTTTCGATGCGGCTGACAAGCGGCGGCGGCGCCTCGGCATCACGGCTGGCCCGCTGCCGCTCGAGCGCACGCTCGATCACCCCGAGCAATTCTGCCTCCGCAGCCGGCATCGCGGCCGCAGTTTTGGATGGCATCGCCACACGCTCGCCCTCGACCGCCACAGGTCGGCGGAAGGCTTGGCTTCTCGGGTTGTTGTCGTACATCGCCAGATCTCATGCGTATGAACGGTCGAAGCCATCCGCGAAAGCGGACGGGTTAACCAACACTAAAAGTTCATGGCAAAGAAAAGGTTAACTGGCGGGCCTTGCGTCGGTCAGTTCCGTATCCGCATGCGGCGTTCCGTCGTACCGGAGGGCGTAGTACAGGAAGGCAGCAAAGCCCAGGCCGGAACGAAGGCCAGGGCGCGCCGGCCATTGCGTCCAGCGATAGGCGCGTTCAAGTCCCACCGTCCGTACAATCTTCGGCACGGGGCGGATCATACCGGCCACGACATCGAACAGGTCGCCGACAGCAAGCACCAGGCGAGCGTGATCCGCCCGGATGTTCTCTTGGATCCATTTTTCCTGAAATGGAGTGCGCGCTCCGACGACGAGTATGTCGAGCATTTGCCCGTCGATCTGATCTACGATCCGCGACCTGCCTTCTGTGTGGGAGAGGGTGTCGGAAATGACGGTGAACTCGTGCCATGGCGCGTGCCGACGGAATTTCGCTGCAGTCAGGCGAGCCTCTTGAGGGTTCGTGCCGATAAGGCCGATGCGGCGCGGTATCTCCATGAACGTCAGCAGCGCCGGCACGAAATCGGCGGCCCTCAAGCTGGCAGGGAACGGCGAGCCATGCGCCACCTTCGACGCGATGTTGAAACCTGGACCATTGGGAAGCAGCAGGTTTTGTGCAAGAACGGCGCGATAGTCGCTGTCGCGCAGCGCCATGAGCATGTTGCGCGCGGTGACGAAGGAAACGGATGTCTGCCCGACCGGTATCGACAGGAGTTCATTGAAAAGCACCAGGGCGTCATCCCAGCCTAGGTCGCAGACCGGCAGATCGAAAATCGCGCGGCGCGACGACAAGACCGCGAAATTCGCGATCAGGTTCATGCCGGTTTCCTGACGATAGTGTTTCATGCGCATGCATCCCCGAACAGATCACATAGCCG
The DNA here is from genome assembly GCF_012932765.1 of Rhizobium sp. 57MFTsu3.2. Lineage (NCBI taxonomy): Bacteria > Pseudomonadati > Pseudomonadota > Alphaproteobacteria > Hyphomicrobiales > Rhizobiaceae > Rhizobium > Rhizobium sp. 57MFTsu3.2. Next base: position 67,647 of record NZ_JDWI01000007.1, on the reverse strand, counting down.
CACCAGACGATTCAACATCGACCGGTGGCGTTGGCCTGGGAGCGCATGAGAGAATTCCGAGAAACAGAATGTCAGTGCACAGTCAGCCCATCGGGCCGGTCTTGTAACAGCGCGATTTCAACTATCTCTTAGGAAAACCGTTTGAATTTCGCCCCTTGGTGGAAGGAATTATTAACCGTCTACAGTCGGCACAAAAACGCAGAAACGGCGCCCCAAGGGCGCCGCTTAAAGCAAGGACCGAGTCACTCTCTGGCAGCTTTAATCCGCTACCGGTTCCGGAGCGACGACGTTGACGGGCTTGCCCGTCCTCTTGTGTTGTCCGGAGTCACTCGTCTTGGGGAGGTAGTCGAGCTGTTCCAGCATGACCTGCTCGATATACTCTCCACCCAGATGCTGGTTGACGTCCTTCTTTATCATCTCCCGAAAGGCGTTCGGATCGAAGGATTTCATGTTGGAGATGTCGATCATCTTGTTGCCGACGAGCAATGTAAAGAGCTCGTCGGTCGTCATTTCCGTCAGAGGCAAGGACACGTTCTTCACCGCGTCCTTGTTCATCATGAAAGAGATCCTGCCGAGGAAGTAGCCGGTAATTGTACCGTCGGCGATGATCGGCACGGTGATCGTCTCGCCCTTTACAAGCTCGAGCTGGCTTTGCTTGGAATCATCGGGGGCCGGCGCAGGTGCCGTTGCCATGTGCACCGAGAAATAGACCGATGCCAGCGTGATCGCGCAAACCCAGACGCCTGTCAGAACGAGCTTAATCATCAAGCGTCACGTGCTACGAATTGCTCTTGGGAATAGGTGCCGTCGGCGTCCGCATCCTGGACTGCATTCTTCAGGAGATCGGCAACGGTGCGGACCGCTTCCAGATGCGCTTCGACGCGCCGTGCGTTCAGCACCAGCTTCTTCTTGAGCCCATGCAGCTGATCAAGATGCGTGGCAGCCAGTTCCTTCGGGTCTGTGTCGCGGAAGAGCATCGACAGCTCGTAGAGGCAGCGGCTCTTGTGCGTGTTCGACACCTTGAGATCGAACTGCGGATCGTTGCCGATACGCGTGTTCTCGTTGTCGATGATCATTTCGAGGCGTCCAAGAACCGATTTGATACGATAGTCGTTCGAGATTATTTCCATTTTTGTCCTCGATTTTCTCAGGCGTCATTGGCGGACTTGTTGTCCGCAGTTGGTGTACCGAAGGTCTTGCGCTGGAAGTCGTCGATCATGCTCATCGCCATGTTGCGATCGTCCTGATCGGTGGAAGCGTTGGCGACCTTGCCTTCCTGCTTCTTCAGCGCATCGTGATAGAGCTGCTTGGCAATGCCGATGCCGTCGCCCTTCGAAATCTCGTTGCCGAGCTGTTCGGCCATCATGCCCTTCCAGATATCACCGGTGGCACCCTTGCCGTACACTTCTTCGCTGTCGTTCGGCAGCATGTTCTTGATGAAGTTCTGCAGGACCATGGCCTCGAACTTGCGGTAGGTTTCCGGCACCTCTTCTGTCTTGGTGCTGCGGTTTTTGCTGTCGCTCAAACCGGTCTTGCCCGCGGCGCGATCGAGAATATCGACGGCCGAGGTAAAGCCGTTGCCGGCTTCGGCGAGACTGTTGGCGGCAAACGCCGCCTGGTTTGCCTTCAGTTTTTCCTGGGCTGCCTGCACCTCGAGCGGGTCGGCAGCTTTGACAACATCCAGGACCAGATCACTCGGAGGTGAAATAGCCAAGTCACAATCCTCTTGATTAAGATTGTGACGATTATGATTTTTGAAGCTTGCTGGAGGCTGGCGTACCGAATTTTTGATCGATGAGATCATAGACTGCGTTGTCGGCGGCTTCGCGGCGCTCGGCCTCGAGCGCCTCACGCATGCCGTCTTCCAGGCGATCGCCCTTGGCGCGTTCCTGAACAACGCGCATTTCGTGAATCTGCTGCATGCCGATCAGCTGCTTGTCCTTGATCCCCAATCGGTTGAAGCGATCCGCATAGCTTTGCGAGAAGGCATGATGGACCGGGTCCATGGAGCCGAGCGCCAGGATGACGCTGTCCATTTGCTCGTTGACTTCCGACCGCTGACGGCTCGTTTCGGCAAGGTCGAATTCAGCCATCTGCTCCAGATGACGTTGAACCGCCACGAGGCGTTTCAGTTTCTGTGAGCGCGTCTTGTCCACCATGTCGCTACCTGCCGATGAACACGCTGGCGAAGGATTGGCCGAACTGGCTGACCAGCGCCGCCACTGAGAAATAGAACAGGAACAGGCCGCCGAGAAGCAGATAGGGCGTCGAAATGAAATACACCGGAATCTGCGGCGCCAGCTTGTTGATGAAGCCGATCGCGATGTTGAACATCAGGCCGTAGATCAGGAAGGGGCTTGAGAGCCGCAGCATGATCATGAATGTCGATGACAGCGTGTCCGTGAACGAGATCAGCGTGCTGCGCATCTGCAGGATGCCTCCGAAGGGCATCGACGTGTAGGAATCGACCAATGCCCGGAAGACGACGTGATGAAAGTCCATCATGAACAGGATCATCATGCCGGCAAAGGTGATGAACCCTGAAAGGCTGCTTTCCGGTGAATCTTCGAAGATATCGCCCGCGCTCGGTTGAGTGTAGCCGACCATCATCGCAATCACGCTGGCTGCGAACTGCAGGCCGAGCGTGTAAAGCCGAGCAAGCATGCCGTACATGACGCCAACCAGCGACTCGCTGAAAATGTAGCCAATATAGGTGGCGTTCGAGGTGTGGACGATCGGATAGACCGTTTCCCAGAGCACTGGAAGGATCGCAAGGGATAAGGCAGCTGCAATGAAAACCCGCAAGTGCGGTGCGACACGGGCAGACGAAAAGCCGGGCATCACCAGAACACAGCCGCCGATCCTGCAGAAGATCAGGAACAGCGCCAGGACGGTCCCTTGCGGGTCTGTTATCATGAAATGGAGCCCAGAATCTTTATCTCGATGCCCTTGGCCAGCTCGACATGCGACAGGACCGGGAGCGTTGCGAACAATCGTTCGATGATCATGCGCACATAGGAGCGTGTTTCCGGCGAGGTGACAAGGGCGAACGGCAGGCCGCGATCCATGAATTCACGGATAACTTTCGTCGCCTGCTCGCTGAACTCTTCGAGCATGCGCGGGTCGATGTCGAACTCGATGATCTCGCCCTTGTTGTCGCGCTTGAGCGCCTGATGGAAGGCGAGATCCCACTTGTTGCCGAGTCGCAGCACGCGAAGCACGCCGTTGTCCGCGAGATCGCCGCAAAGCTGCTGCGCCATGCGAACACGCACATGCTCGACAATCTGCTCGGTCTTGCGGACATGCGGCGCGAGTTCGGCGACGGCTTCCAGGATGAGGTGCAGGTTGCGGATCGACACACGCTCGGCGAGGAGCAATTTCAGCACGGCCTGCAGGCCGGAATAGGACATGTGCGACGAGCAGATCTCGTCCGCCAGCTTCTTGTATTCCGGATCGAGCCTGTCGATCAGGACCTTCACATCCTTGTACGACAGGAGCGCCGGCAGATTGTTGCGGATGACTTCGCTCATATGCGTCAGGACGACAGAAACGTTGTCGATCGGCTGGAAACCCTCGCGCTTCAGATCGTCGGCGAATGCTTCGAGTATGGAAACCGCCGGCATGCCGAAGGCTGGTTCGCGAATCTCGTCGCCCGGAATGCTTGGCTTGCGGCCGGAGCCGGTGACAACAAGAACTTCGCCAACGCGCAGCATGTTGGACGCGACCGTCGTACCGTGGATTCGGATCTGATAGGACTTCTCGGCAATGCCGATATCGTCCGTGACCTTGATCTCCGGAACAACGAAACCGTACTGCGTCGCGAACTTCTTGCGCATCTTGCCGACGCGGAAGGCAAGCTCCTGGTGAGCGCCGAGCAGGCGTGTCGACACCATCTTGCCGAGCGCGAGCTCGATTTCCGATGTGCGCAGCACCGACTTGACGGAATCCTTTTCGAGTTCCTTGTTCTGGACGACCTTCTTTTCTTCCAGCTCGCGGCGAGCCCTGTTCTCCGCCTCGACCTGGCGGGGAATGAACCAGGCACCAAAGGCCAGAAGACCGGACAGGAACATGAAGGGCACAAATGGCAGACCCGGCATCAGGCCGAGGATCGCCATCAGAACCGCAGAAACAGAAAGCGCCCGCGGATAACCGCTGAGCTGGTTGACGACTGCCTGTTCGGTGGAACCGACGGTGCCGCCGCGCGACACGAGAAGGCCGGCTGCGAGAGAAACGATGAGGGCCGGCATCTGCGAAACGAGACCGTCACCAACCGAGAGCTTGACGAAGACGTCGGCGGCTTCGGAGATCGGCATTCCATGGCGGAAGTAACCGATGATGATGCCGCCGAAGACGTTGATGCAAGTGATCAGCAAGCCGGCAATCGCGTCGCCGCGAACGAACTTGGACGCACCGTCCATGGCGCCGAAGAAGGAGCTTTCCTCTTCCAGCTCCTTGCGGCGGCGCTGTGCTTCCTTCTCGTCGATGATGCCGGCCGAAAGGTCGGCGTCGATCGACATCTGCTTGCCGGGGATCGCATCGAGGGTGAAGCGCGCGCCGACTTCCGCGATACGCGTAGCACCCTTGGTGATAACGATGAAGTTGATGGTGATCAGGATCAAAAAGACGATCAGACCGATCACGAAGTCGCCGGACATGACAAGGCTGGCAAAGCCCGCGATGACACCGCCGGCGGCATCATGACCCTCGTTGCCATGCGATAGGATGACGCGCGTCGTCGCGATGTTCAGCGCCAATCGCGTCATGGTCGCGATCAGAAGAATGGTCGGGAAGGACGAGAAATCGAGCGGCTTCTGGATCCACAGCGCCACCATCAGGATCAGCACCGAGAAGGCGATCGAGAAGGCCAGTCCCATATCGATCAGGAACGGCGGGATCGGCAGGAAGAGCACGCAGATAATAACGATGATGCCCATGGCAAAACCGATATCACGTACGCTAAGTCCGGCTTTCGGGAGGGGGAGTGCAGGAGGTTGCGCCATTTCGATTCCGTCTCTTCATGAGAGGTGCGGGCATGATGCCCACCAATTCGGAACGAGACTTAAATGGCGAAGCTTGCGCGAAAGTGGCTCAGAAACCTGACTGAATGCGCGAAAACACCAGATTGGTGAAAATCGAAATCTGCGATCCGACGAACGGAGCCGAGATGCCGATGGTGACGAGGACGGCCACGATCTTCGGAACGAAGGTGAGTGTCGCTTCTTGAACCTGCGTCAGCGCCTGGAACAGCGCGATGATCAGACCGACGATCATGGCCGCTGCGACCGCCGGGCCGGCGGAAACAAGAACGGTCCAGATCGCTGCCTGGAATAGGTCAAGTGCATCAGCTTCATTCATTGCAGGCAACCTCATATCGCCTTGCGGTCCGTCCGGTGTGGCCGAACCGCCTTGTCATTTCAACTAGCTCGAAGACGATGTGTCGGTCGTCGTCGGAGCCTTGTCGGCCAGGGTGATTCCCGCCTGAACGAGAATACTACCGCCATCCGTCGTCGTCGCAATGATGCCGTCGGAATAAACCTTCACCGACGCAACCGTGCCCTTCACGCTGCCGTCAGCGCTGGTCATGTACTTGCCGATGTAGCTGCCAGCCTGCGTCAGGCTGGAGCTCGCCAGCAGCGTGTCCAGCTTGCTGTTCGTCTGGATCGTCTGCTCGACCTGCGAGAAGCTCGCCAGCTGCGACATCTGTTCGCTCGCGTCCACCGGATCCGTCGGATCCTGGTTTTTCATCTGCGCGATGAGGAGCTGCAGGAAGTTGTCGTAGTTGAGCGTCGCCTTCTGTTGCGCGCTCGAGGTGCTCGACGACGAAGAACTATTGACGTTTGAGACGCCGTCTACCGCCATGGTGCGATCTCCTTGCGAATCTGCTCGACCATCGTCGGGTGCATTTCTTGGTTGTTGAGAATGCTATCCTCGATCGGATAGAGACCGCGGATCGCCTTCAGGGCGTCGAAGGCGCGGCCGGTCGAAACGAGACCGTCAACGCGCTTCAGTTCGGCGAGGACTTCCTCGTTCTTGAAGCAGGTCAGCAGCATCGTGATCGACTTGCGGAACATCGCGGTCGACTGATCCTTGCCTTCCGGATTGATGAGGATCATCTGCGCGATGAAATAGAGCTGGCGCAGAGGCGTCGTCGCGTCTTCCGGCTGGAGGACGTGGTTTTCGAGAAGGAATGTTACATCATTCAGGAATTCCAGCGCGACCTTGCGATCGACGCGCAGGACCGCACCGTTGATGAAGATCTTTTCCCCGGCTTTTAGCGAGATACGAAGTGTGCTTTTCATTTTAGTCCATCCCTGATGATGGTGGTAACGTCGATAATGCCTTGGTAGTTTGTCGATTGCCGGCGCCTGATCCGATCGCACTCCTTCAAGATCCAGATCGCGATGGAGATGAGGTTGGCCCGCAATTGGATCTCAAGCTGGTTGTCCGGATGCTTGAGATCCTCGATAAAACTTACCCAAACGCGCCGGGTGTAGAACAATGCATCAATGGCTTCCCGGCTGTATTTCTCTTTGTCTCGCGCAATCGACAGCAGCTCTATGGACCGGTCGAGAACTTGACGCTCCCGCTCCTTCGCATCGGCCACCGAGTCCTCCATGATCTCGGAGTAAGAGAACTGATACATTCATGCATCCTTCTTTGTCTTTCGTACCTTTGATCATCAAAGGTAATTCACGAGACTCAACTGCTGGATTTTCGATACGATGGTGTAGGCGGTCTCCAGCTGAGTCTGGAGGGTATTGACCAGCGTCGACGCTTCCGACGTATCCACGCCCTGAAGATCGACGAGCTTGTTCTGAAGAATGCTCGACTGTGCATCGAGAGCGTCATTGGCCTTCTCGACGCGCTCCTGCGAAAGGCCGAGTTGGCTCGCCTGGGTCACGATGCCGGTCGTGGCCTGCGCGGCATAGCCAATCGCCGTGGAGGTGACCTTGCTCAGTGCGTCGGCGCCCAGATTTTGGCTGGCCAGCGCCGACACTGTGATCGAAGCCAGCGCGAAGTAGCGCATGCCGTCCGAGTTGGAATTGGTCGACGACGTGACGACTTCAGAGTTGCTGATGCGGCTCGTCATGTTCTGGTTCGAAGCAGCCGACCAATCGCTCCAGGCCGGCGGCGTGACGTAGGCCGCGGGTGCAACCGGGGTCGGTGCGCCGGGCGGCGGGAATGCAACCGGTGTGGAGGTGCTGTTGAACGTGTCCTGGGAGAACATCGGCTCAACGAAGTTCGTGATGAAGGTGCCCATCTCGGCGCCGGTCAAAGAGCTTACCGGCTTGCCCAGGCCGCTCGCGTAGGCTTCGAGGTTCGTCTGAATGGCGGTCGTTGCGGCATTCTGTTGGTTGGTGAGCGGCTGCACATCGGTGTTGATACCCGAGAACAGGTACTCGCCGTTGAGCATCGAATTGCCCGTGTCCATCAGCTGCGAAAGCGCGTCGCCGGCAGATTGCATGGCCACCGCGATGCTGGTCTTGTCCTGGCTTCCCTGAAGCGCGGTCAGCTTGGAGACCAGTGCGTCGCCGGCCGTCTTCATACTGTTGAGGCCGAGCTGCGAAGCTTCGAGACGCGCCGATACGATGGAATTGCTGCCCTTGAGGGCCTTGATGCGGCTGACCTCAGCTGTGAAATTCACGCTCTTGGCTGCACCAGAGCCCAGGGAGGCGCCGATGTCGGCGTAAACGCCCGTTGTCGCCTCGAGAGACGCGGTTACCAATTGCTTCTGCGACTGGCGGATCGTCAATCGCATTGCGTTCTGAATGGCCGAACTAGAAATAAATGAACTTTTCATGGCTTAACTCGCTATGTCTAGCAATGACTTCAACATTTCATCGACAGCGTTTAGGATCTTGGTGGCCGCCTTGTAGGACTGCTCGATGTCGAGGAGCAGGGTCAGTTCTTCGTCGAGATTGACGCCGGTCTCGTTGGAATAAGCTTCCGTCGAACGCGAGAGCGCCGCTGCCGTATTCTCGGACGCAGTCGTCGCATCGCTTCGATACTGCTCGAGCCATCCGATCGAATTGGAGGCGTAGTCCATGATGTTCACGTTGGACGAGATGCCGGCGGTCGACGAGAAGGTCTGGGCCGCGCCCATCGCCGTGTAGAGCGCATCGAGATTGTCGGAGAAACCGCTGCTGCCCGTCGGATTGAGATTCGTGAGGCCGGTGATCGTGCCGTCACGCAATTTCATCGGGTCGCCGCCCTGGTTGGTGATGACGGCGGCATTGACCGCAATCGTACCCGCGATGCCATCGATCACGCCTGTGGTCGTCGGTGTGCCGCCAGTTGCTCCGGTCGCCGTCTTCCAGACGAAAAGACCTGGCTGTGTCGTAGTGGGAGTGCCGCCGGTCTCCGAGAACATAGTCACGAGAGACTTTGCGATCTCATCGAGCTGCGACTGGAACGTCGTTGCGATGTCATCGCGCACTTGTAGCAGTGACTGCAGGCTTCCCTGCGCCGTCGTTGTCGACCCTTTGCCACTGCCGAGCAGCACGCCGTCGATGTAGACGCCGTTGCCCTTTGTCTGGGCGGTGTAAGTGTCCTGCGCGACGAAAGTAACCGTTCGCGGAATGGTGTCGAACACGACGGTTCCGTCCGTCGTATAGAGCGCCATGTCGCCGTTTTGACGGTCGACGGCGTTGACACCGACAATCGAAGAAATCTGCTTCAGCAGCTTGTCGCGATCGTCCAGCGCATCGGCAGGGTTACCACCGGTTGCCGTTTCGCTCTTGACGGCATCGTTCGCCGTCTTGAACTGCGCGAGCAGCGTATTGAGCGTCGAAACCTGCGTTGCAATTTCCTTGTCGGCGCCCAGGCGTACCGCCTGCACGGATTTCGTCGCGTTGTTCAGCGAATTGGCGACGTCCTGCGCAGCCGTGACTGCGCTTTGCGCGGCAATGGTGCTGCTTGGCGATGTGCGGAAAGCCTGCAGCTTTTCGCGGAACGTCGCCAGGTAGTTGGCCGGCGACGTCTCGTAGTCGTTGCCGCCCATGATCGATTTCAGGTCGGTCAGACCACCAAGCAGCGTCTGCTGGCCACTGTCTTGCGCACTCGCCTTCAGCCACTGACGCATTAGCGCGTCTTCTTGCGCGCGGCTGATCTTCACAACCTGCGCTCCATTCAGCGACGTGGTGATCATCGCCTGCCGGCGCACGTAGTCGCTGTTGCTGGAGTTCGAGATATTGTTCGACACCACACTGCTTTGAGTGCCGGTGTTGCTGAATATGCTCTGCGCGGTATTCAGTGCGGAAGTGAGCGACATGGCTTATCCGAACCCTACTTATCTCTTGAGGTTGACGAGGACGTCCATGATGTCGGACCCCGTCTGGAACACCTTGGAATTGGCAGTGTAGCTGCGCTGCGACTCGATCATTTCGGTCAGTTCGCCGGCGAGGTCGACGTTCGAGCTTTCAAGTGCTCCCGCCTGGATCGTGCCGAAACCGTTGGTCTGCGGGAAGCCGGTGACCGTCACGCCGGACTGGCCGTTTGCGCTATAAACGTTGCCGCTCATCAGCGTCATGTTGTCCGGGCTGGCGACGGTCGCTAGCGGAATGCGGTAGAGCGGCTTCGACGTGCCATCCGCATACTTGGCATATACCGTGCCGTCCTTATCGATCGTGACATCCTTGACCGGGCTGGCGGCCTGGCCGTTCGGCGTGCCGCTACCTGCAAAATCAGCGGCGAGCTGCGTGAAACCGCTGAGGTCCATGGCGATCGAACCGGTGGTGACGGGATCGGCGATGGTGAGGGCGCCAGTGCTGACCATCTTGCCGTTGGCATCGAACGTCAAATTTGTCGAGCCAACGAGAGCCGGACCCGGCGTCGAAGTGTACGGAAATGATGAGGTTCCACCTGTTGCCGCATCGTCATGACGGAAGACTGCAACCTCCCACGTGCTCGCAACACCCGGAGCTGCCGGCGGGGGCGTCGTCACGGCCGTCTTGGTGAAGTAGAAATCGTACTGAACCGTGTTGCCGAGCTTGTCGTAACCAACCATCGACATCTGCTTCGTGTCAGCTGTGATCGGCGCCGTGTTGGAAGACGGAAGGTTGCCAGTTGCGACGTTGGCATTGGAGTTCAAGTTGCCGGTAAAGGTACCGGTCGTCGAAGCGATGGCCGTCAAGCCGGACTGGTTGACGTTGATCGGCACGAGTCCCGAGAAACCGTTGACGACGACGGCCGGCGCGCCAGCGTCGTAAGAATAACCCATCAGCTTGAAGCCGGCGGAATTGACCAGGTTGCCTTCGGGGTCTTTGGTGAAATCGCCGGCGCGGGTCAGAACCGGAACGCCGTCCGGGCTCTGAACGATGAAGAAGCCGTCGCCCGAGATCGCCAGGTCGTAGCCTGATGTCGTGTAGGAGATGTCGCCCTGTTCCGAAACCGACTGGCGAACGGATGTCTGGACGCCGCCCGAATTATAGTTACCCGAGGTCGATGGCAGGACCAGCGACGAGAAAGCGGTCGAAACGGACTTGTAGCCCGTCGTGTTTGCGTTCGCGATGTTATCGGCGACGGTGCTGAGGCGGTTTGCCTGGGCGTTCATGCCGGACACGGCCGTCTTCATGCTGCCAAAAATGCTCATCTGAAAACCTCGATTCCCCTAGTAGGCTTGAGAGTATTTGGTGGGCCTTGCGTGAGGCTGTCTGGCGTTGAACCAATGTCGCGAGAATGCAGCGACCAGGTTCAGGCAACGCGGCCCGTTCTGAAAAAATCAGTTCCAGTCAATGCAATAGCCAAGGAAGCGCTTCGAATCGACCGGATCGAAGCCCAGCTTCTTCCGGAGCTTCTTGCGCAGCTTGGAAATATGGCTTTCAACCACGTTTTCTTCGACTTCGTCGTCGAAAATCCCGTAGATCGCGTTGAAGATCTGCGTCTTGGTGACACGACGACCGCGGTTTGCAATCAAGTACTCAAGGATGCGACGCTCGCGACGGGGGAGCGCAAAAACCTCACCGTGAATTTCCGGATCGCGGCCGTCGGAGAACACGCGGATCGCACCGATATCCGTGTGGCTGGAAATCGCTTTCAGTCTGCGCCGAATGGCGGCAGCTCTAGCCAGGATCTCGCGGGGATGCACAGGCTTGCGCACGACGTCATCGACGCCACAATCAAAAAGTGCAAGGGTGTTTTCCAGCGACGGCTGATCGCTGACTGCGATAACCGGCGCCATGGTACGGTCACGGATCGCGCGCGGCAGCTCGAAAGTCTGCTGCCCCTGCCCGATCAGGAACGCCTCGACGGCCGCGACATCAGCGTCCGCCGCCGTCTGAACCCATTCGCCAAATTCACGTGGATCAAACCCTGTGGAAGGAATGCCTTCCCGCCCAAAAAGTGAAGTGTAACCATCTTTCACGAGCTCACGCTCATCAACCACTACGATCATTCGTCCGCCTCCGAATCACTTGTGGTACCTCGATGCTCTATGGGTACGAATCGCGCGATTCCGGGACAAGCTGTAGGAACTTACTGGCAGGAATTAATAGTTGATTAAGAATTGAGGCGCGATTTGATCTAGATGTAGTAGCGGTCCGAAATTATGCACACAAAAATTTCGTGGAAAAGTTAACAAGGTCTAAAATGTGACTTGCCTTGCCATATTGAGACAGATTCTCGCCACAATATGACACATTTCTGTTTTGTTCTGTTTTCTGCTAGTTTTGATTGAATCAATTTTGGCAGAAGGTGCTCGCATTGCGAGTCCATTTGCCGTAGCCGGTGGCGACCAGATTGGCGATGACCCGGCAGACATATTGCTTCTGGGCAGGGTCATTGTTGGGACCGGCGTGATAGCGGGCCACTGCCATCGTCCAGGTTTCGTGTCGGTCGTGGAGATTGCGCAGGAACCTTGCCGCGTATTCCACATTGCGGCGGGGGTCGAACATCTCTTCCGCGGACCGGAAATTCTCACCATGGTAGTATTGGTTGATCTGCATGCAGCCGATGTCGATGAGCTTCGCGCCCGATCGGCGCGCCACATCGACCTGCCTCAGAGCATCCTGCTCGGAGGGCGGAAAGAAGGCTTTGCCTTCGATGTTCAGCGCGTAAGGGTAGAGGGATCCCTTGCGCCCGGTTTCGGTCAGACCCACGGAATAGAGTATGCCTTCCGGAATACCGTATTTCAGTGCGGCGGCTTGAATCTCCACCTCGCAGGCGCTGTTCGACGCTTCAGCGCTAGAGGTAGACGTCGCCAGTGCGACTACTGCCAGCGGCGCCAGAAGAAGTGCTTTCAACACCGCTTTCGCCCGAGCCATTGAAGCCTCCGCCAGTTCGCTGTCCTGAGTGATTTTGGCGCTCACGCGCCTCCCCGCCTTGGCCTTGCTGGGCAAACGCCTGGCCCTGTGCGGTCGCTTGGTTGCCCGTGTCCGAACGGTCGACTGGCGCCATGCTGATCGTCACGTTGTCGATCGCGAAGCCCTGGCTGCGCAATGCCTCGATGATCTTCCCGTGGTCTTCCTTGAGCTGCCGGTAGGCAGCTGGTGTCTCGACCTTCAAATCGACGTTGAGCGCGTCGCCTTGCAGCCGCATCGTCGCCGTGACGAGACCGAGTTCGATCGGATTCATCTGGATCTTGAGTGTATTCACCACCTTGCCGGTGCTCGTCCACTCAGCGGCGTTCGACAGCGAAGAACTCGCCTGCATGGCGTGCGCCCATTCCTGATCACCGGATATGGCGGCCGTCACGGCGGAAGAATTGGTGTTCTGCGCAAGGCCGATGTAGCGGCGCGAATCCAGAACAGAGACGCTCTCGATGTTAGCCTTGCCGCCGGACTCGGCGGCATCCGTGTCAACGCCAAGATGCATGTCCATGGACTGACCACGGCCATCGGCACGGGTCAGCCGGAATGTCGTCGCGTCGATACCGCCTTCGGCCTCAGTGCCGGGTAACTGGACGTCCGCGGTTGTATCGACGCCGGTCAGACCTGCGTCAACAGACATCTCATCCTTGGCCTTGACGCTGGCAACGGACTTTTCTTTCGGTTCTGTCGATACCTTGCCTTCCGGCTTCGCGCCTGCCATCGCCGCGAACGCTGCAGCCGCAGTTCCGTCCGTCGGGACTTGCTTGAGTAAGCTCAGGACATCAGACAGCGCGCTATCGTCCGGGGCGACCTTCTGGTCGTCGGCACCGTCGGCCTTCGTCTCCTTGGCGCCCTTTCGAACCGTTACAGCGTCATCATCCAGCCTATCCGAAAGATCCTGCAAATCGGCTTCATCAGCGTGCTTGCCCTTAGGCTTGCCGTTATGTTCCGTCGTCTTCGTTTCTTTGTCCGCCGAACCAGACGCTTTCTCTTTCATCTGCGCCTGCGCAGCGAGAGATGTGCTGCCGAGATCGATCAATGGCTGAGTGCTTGGGCGTCGCGGCGCAGTGGATGTACTGCCATCGGTGCCGTCGCCTGCCTGCTGGCCGGCCGTGGACTGTTCGGCGGAGTCATGCTTTCCGCCGCTTGCCTTGTTCAGGGCATCGGAGAACCCGCCTGCATCCGCATCGCCACCGCTGCCCGTCTGGCGGCCAATGCCAGAGGCAGCCCCTGCTCCGGATGCTCCCCCCAAAACACTGATGTCCATCATCTCAATTACTCTCTTTGCTCAAGAGGCCGTCGATCTCATCCAACTGCGATCGGCTTGACGTCACGAATGCGTTGAATGACGGGTCGGCGTCCTGCTGTCCCCCAACATCGGACGGCGGCCCCCCCGCCGCTTCTCCCACAACGGGACCTGGAACTGGGTTTGGTACCTCCCCCTGATCCGCTTCAGCCTGTTCAGAAGTAATTTCTTGGCCATTAGATTTAGGGGTCGTCGCTTGCGTCAAGCTTGCCGGTTCAGGCGGACGAAGCACTTGTTCCGCAATAGCTTTTGCCGCGGCTCTTAGGGCCTGGTCGCGCGGCGACAACTCCTGCTCGGGGATGGATTCGATGTTCTTCGTGGCCGCATCGATCTTGTCGGTCGGGATCGCCGCCATGCCGCCGTAGAAATCCGCCAGCGCTCCAAAGGCGTTATCAGAATCGCCTGCAAGCGTCTGGGCGCGCGCCGCGGCCATCCGTGCGAGATCGCCCTTGCCGGCGATCGCCGCCGCGCGGGCGATACGGAGGTAGACCTCGCGCTGCCTGGCCTCGTCCATGAAGGAGAGGATGTTAACAACGTCGTCCGGCTTCACCTCATGATCGTGATTGACCAGCAGGCTGACAAAAAGATCCGCGAACTGGCTGGCATATGGCGAATGCAGGAAACGACGCACGTAGCGCTGCGAGTAGTCGAGACCCTTATCCACCATCCCTGCTTCGACGCAGATAGACACGGAGCGGCGTAGCGCCGCCTCCTCGACGATCGTACCCGGCGCATAGAGGCGAGCCTGATCATACAGCTTCAGCGCTTCCACTGGACTCTTGGCAATGGTGACGTTGCCGCCCACCAGCGCCAGATAGGGACCGATTTTCTTGTCCTTGTATTCGTTTGCGGTCTCGACAAGGCTCTTTGCAACAAGCAGGCCTTTGCCGCTCAGATATTTCCGCAGGACGTCGCTGACCCGGTTGTCGAAGTGACCGTTCACGTCGCGCGCGACGAGATATTCGAGGGTCTCCGGATTACCACCGCTCATCGCGTAGATTAGAGCCGCATCGACATTACGCTCATCATCGAAAACCGATGGATCGATCGTGCGTAGACGCTGATCGATCGTCCCGAGCATGAAACGCTGCATCTCGGCAGCCGAGTGATCCCCGAGCACGACGGAATCCTGCACGAACTGCAGCGACCGGAGCATCTTGTAAGGGACAATGTCCTCCTGATCTTCCGCGTGCACGCCGGTAGCAGGGCTCACCGCAAGCCCCAAAAGCAAAAGCAGAAGACGTTGGTGGTGACGGACCATGGATTATCCCTGATCCGCCTGCAGCAATATCTCGATGCGCCGGTTGGCAGCATTGAACGGATCGGCCGGCTCCTTCAGCATGCGATCGGCAAAGCCCGAAACCTGCGAGACGCGTTTTTCGTCGATTCCGCCCCGAACGACCATGTAGTAGGCCGCCTGGGCACGATCCATGGACAAGCGCCAGTTCTCGTTTTCACCCTTGTATTGACGGCCGTCCGTATGACCGCGGATGGCGACTGCGCCCGGCTTGCTCTTCAGGATCTCACCGATCTTTTCCATTGCGAGCACCATTTCCTTGCGCGGAACGGCCGACCCGATATTGAACATGGAATCGTCGCTCTGATCGGAGATGCTGACCAAGAGGCCGCCTTCCGACGCCGTAACCGTGAGGCCTTCGGCGAGCTTGCCGGCCACGCCGCTGATCTGCTGCGCGATTTCCTTTTGCAGGTCCTCGGCCTTCTTCTGCTGAACGGCTTTTTGCGCCTCGGCTTGCGGCTTGTCCTCTGCTGTCGCTGCGGCTTGTGCCTCCTGACTCTCGCCGGCGTCCGCCGCTTTCGTCAGATCCGCCGGGTTCCCGGATTCGGCCTTCGCAACTTCCGTGGCGTCCGCTGCTTCATCAGCAGGAACATCTTTCGAAGCCGGCTGCCTTTTGTTGGCATGGGTAACTTCGACCTGCTTCGTCCAGAAGTCGGGATCGAACGGGTCACGATAAGCCTGGCCACCGTCGGCTCCGGTTGCAGGACCGGAGTCGCTCGCGCCGCCCTCACCCTTGGCGCTGACGTTTGCCTGCTGGCCGACCTCCTGCGCAATTTCTGCCAGGACCGAATAGGGATTCTCGAAGAAGTCGGCTTCGGAGTAGTTCGTTTGGTCGCCGGATGTCGAGGTCTGGTCGTCGCCGTTTGCCGCCGCCGCGCCCTCGTTGGGCTTGTCCTCCTTTTCCTTCGACTTCTCCTGATTCTGATCGCCATCCGCCTGATCGACAGGCTTCTTCAGGCCTTTTTGCGTGGGCTTCTCGTCGGAGAGCTTGATCGGATTGAAATAGGTCGCGACGGAGGCCTTGGTTTCCTCGTTCGCGGCGTTGACCAGCCACATGACGAGAAAGAACGCCATCATGGCCGTCATGAAGTCGGCGTAGGCGATCTTCCAGGCGCCGCCATGCGCCCCATCGTGATCGCCGCCGCCATGCCGCTTGACGATGATGATCTCGTTCTTGCCGTGATGGTGGTTTTCGCTCTCACTCATTCCAGAACTTTCTTCAAGCTCGTCGCCCAGGCCGACATGCGCGTCACAAGGACGGCGTCGCCAAATTCGACAGTCAGGTCGACATCGCCGGTTTCAAGGTGGCGCAGAAGACCTGCCTTTTCGCCAAGAGTACCCTTCAACACATCGAACAGCCGGGCAGGTCCCTTGACGGTCACGGTGCCGACATCGCCTTCCAATACCGCCTCGCGAAGAATGCCGGCGAGATCGACGGCAGCCTTCTGCGACAGGACATCGGTCATTACGGGGGCCAGCGCCCTTGCGACAGTCGCGCTGACAAGCTCGGCAATCGCGCTCGCCATGGCATCAAGCCGGGAGGCGACCAGCGCCGCAGTCTCAACCTCGTAGCGGTCGCGAAGCTCTTCGACCTCGCGCTGGTGAACAAAGGCGACCGTTTGCGCTTCCAGTTCATACTTCTCCGTCAACACGGCGGTCGCTTCCGCATAGCCCTCGGCGTGAGCATTGTGGCGCTCTGCTTCGAGATCGACGACAGGCTCTGAGGCAAGATCGGCAAAGCCGCCAAAGTCGTTCGCGAAATCGTCCGCATCCACGACGGGAGCGGCGACGGCCGGTTCTCCAAAATCCTTGAGATACCGAGAAAGCAGCGCGCTCACCGAATCCACCCTCTCGCTGCAGAAGACTGCGACATGCCGCGCCCCATCATGAACTGACAACTCATCAGGCACGGTTTCCGCACTGCGCCTTTGTATCGAAACTAGGCAATCAAACTTGCGCGAGGATGAAGGGTGAGGCCCAACAAGCTCACCCGCGCCTCACCTCACTATTGCAGCAGTAGCAGTACTTTGCTGGCGGCTGTGTTCAGGATCGAGATCGTCTGAATGCCCATCTGCTGTTGCGCAAGCAACGCCTTCTGAAGGGTCGCCGTTTCGTCCATGTCGGTGTCAACGAGTGCGCCGACACCTTTGTCGATCAAGTCAGACATGTCCGCGGTGTAGGCAACGCGATCGCCGATACGCGCGCTCATCGTGCCGAGGCCAGCCGCGGTCTCCGTCAGTGTCGACAACAGGGAATCGACCACTGCGATCATATCGTCCACCTGTGCGGACGTCGTATTGCTATCGAGCTTTATTTCCGTTCCGGTCGCCGGCGTCGTCGAGCCGGCGCTAAGCAGATAATAGTTGCGTGCCGTCGCAGTGCCGTCGGAATTCAGGGTGTTCGCATCTACCGTTTTCGTGAGCAGTCCGCGATTGGCGTCCGTCATATCGATCATGACGGTCTGGTCCGCCGGAAAATCGATGGTTTGCATCTGGTATTCACCACTCGCGCCGCGCACGAAACCGCCGATCACGGATCGCGAGGTCGGAAGCGTGGCATCTCGGTTAAGAAGCCAGTTCTCGCCGGCGATGCTGGTCGACTGAACCGTCGTCTGCAGTTGTCCCTTCAACTCGCTGAGGCTGGTATTAAGCTTCGTCTTGTCGACGCCGGCTTCCTTCGCCGTCAGCAGCGTCTTGCGGATCTCGCCCAACTGGTCAATCAGGCTGTCCATCGAGGTATAGGCAGTATCGACCTTCGATGCGCCGACGCCGAGCGCGTCGTGAATGTTCTGCAGCGAATTGCTGTCCGAGCGCATGACGCTTGCAAAGGACCAATAGGTTGCGTCGTCCGCAGCCGTTTCGACGCGGTAACCCGACGAAACCTGCTGCTGAACCGTTGCGGCGTCCTTGTTGATGATGCGCAGCGCCGCGAGGGCGTTCACCTGTGCCGAGCTGGTAATTTTGTATGTCATTTTCTGGCTCTGAATAGGGAAACGGGACAGGCCGGCGAGCGGCAGCGACTGAGCTGGCGTCATGCCCCCGACTGGATCCTCCAGGCCGGTTTGTCGCTAAAACAAATCAACTGTTAAGCGAAGGTAACCAAGGCTCCGGACCGGCGCAAGGGCTACGGCGTCGGTGCCGCAAGCCTCGCGCAACCTTGATTATCGCTTCAAAAACAAAGATAAAGCCGCATCTCGCGACGCGGCTTTCGGTCTCACTTCGTGGCTGGCGGCGTTCTTAGCCCTTGAACAGCGTGAGGACGTTCTGTGCGCTGTTGTTGGCGATTGACAGCGACTGGATCGCCAGTTGCTGCTGCGTCTGCAGCGCGGTCAGCTTGCTCGATTCCTCTTCCATGTCAGCGTCAACGAGGCGTCCGACGCCCGAGTCGATCGAGTCGCTGAGGTTCGAAACGAAGCTTTCCTGAAGATCGATACGGGTGGAGATCGAACCGAGCTGCGAACCCGCCTTCGTCAGCGCGCTGAGGCCGTTTTCCACGGTGGTCAATGCCAGGTTAATATCGCTGTCGCTGAAGCTCGTGATGTCCATGCTGAAGATCGAGCCAACGCTGCCCGAGGAGGTTCCGATGATACCAGTCGCAGTGTCGATTGCTCCGGTTGTCGTCATGCCAAACAGAACGTTGCCGCTGGTCGAGTCATCGAGGAAATATTCTGTCGTCTGGACGGACACCTGTCCATTCGCGTCGCGGACGAACGAGGAGACCACGCTTTTCGTTGTATTGCCTGCAACCCAGTTTTCACCGGAGAAGGAAGCAGATTGCGCAACACTCAGCAACTGTTGCTGCAGCTGCGCGATTTCGTCCTGAACCTTGGTCTTGTCGACGCCCTTTTCCGTTGCGGCTACGATCTTGGCCTTGATCTCGCTGACGATATCGATGGCGCTATCCATGGCGGAATATGCGGTATCGACCTTCGCCGCGCCGAGGCCAAGCGCGTCGGAGACGGCCGACAGCGCCTTGTTGTCCGAGCGCATCGTCGTCGCAATAGACCAATAGGCAGCGTTGTCCTTGGCTTCCGCGACGCGGTAGCCTGACGAAACACGGCTCTGCGTTTCTTCCAGGCTGCCATTGATGCCGCGGAGGGTCTGGAGGGCGGACATTGCCGCGACGTTCGTCAAAATGCTGGTCATGAAATTATTGGTCCTTGGCTGGCAAATATTGAAAAGGACACTCCGGTCCGCCACCGGGAACGGCAATCAGCTTCATGCCCGCTAACCGCTTCTTAAGCTTGGTTAACATACCGTTTCGTTGACGGCAGAAAACATGAGTTTGGTTAACGCCGAGTTAACAAACATAAAAAAGCCACGCTCGGGGGAGCGCGGCTTCGATCGGTTTGAAGCGCCCGCGGGCGCTCCTGCTATTAGCTGCGGAACAGCGAGAGGATGTTCTGCGAAGAGGAGTTCGCGATCGACAGCGACTGGATCGCCAGCTGCTGCTGGGTCTGCAGGGCGCTGAGCTTGGAGGACTCTTCTTCCATGTCGGCGTCNACCAGGCGGCCGATACCGGAGTCGATCGAGTCGCTGAGCGAAGACACGAAGTCCGACTGGATGTCGACGCGAGTCTGGAGCGAACCGAGCTGCGAACCGAGNGTGGTCATGTTCTTCAGCGTGGTTTCGACGTCCGTCAGCAGGTTGTCGATNNCGNCNTGGGTCGTGNTNNTNCCGATCGTGAAGCCGTAGACCGACTGGCCGGAGCTTGCGCCGGTCCCACCAAGAATNCCGCCGGTGGTCGTGCCGTTGAACAGGGTGTTGGCCGTGCCGAGCACATAGTCGGTGGTCTTGATCGAGACCGTGCCGCCGGTGCCGCGGACGAAGGAGGAAACGACGNTGACGGTACCGCCGGNGTTGTTGACCCAGTTTTCGCCGTTGAACGAAGCGGATTGGGCAACGCTGTAGAGCTGTGCCTGCANCTGGGTGATTTCGTCCTGAAGNTTGGTCTTGTCGACACCAGCTTCGCTGGCTGCAACGAGCTTTGCCTTGATCTCGCCGACGANNTCGATGGCGCTGTCGACAGCCGTNTANGCNGTGTCGAGCTTGGCGGCGCCCATGCCGAGGGCGTCGGAAACAGCCGAAAGGGCCTTGTTGTCCGACTTCATCGTCGTGGCGATCGACCAGTAGGCAGCGTTGTCGGCAGCCTTGCCGACGCGCAGGCCAGACGAAACGGCGTTCTGCGTGTTATTCAAGCCCTTGTTGACGTTGCGCAGCGTCTGGAGTGCCGCCATGGCGGAGTTGTTGGTGTTAATGCTTGTCATAAGTCTGTCCCCAAAAACAAAATACAAAAGGAGGACATACCGGACTTCTATACCGGCGATGACGGACCAGCTTCATGCCACTCGGTGCCGTTTCTCTTGAGCAACCAAACCCGTCATGTCGGGAACAATTTTGCAGCCATTCATTGCCAACTCATTAAAACGGCTGATGAAACGGCGTCAGGTCCACGATGTGGTTAACGGTGTCCAAACACCCATAGGCGCCCGACCCAGCGGAACACGTCGGCTTCAAGCAAGCTTGGTGTGTCTAGATAGAGCAAAACTAGGCGCAATATGGCCTGCGCGCGCGTGGCCTTGGCGCTCGTCGACAAAATTCCGAATGGGGTGGGCTCTTGAATACCAATATTTCGTTTGCAGCGGCTTCGAAAGACTACCAAAAGGGACAGTATCTCAAGTCGCTTGAAGCGCTGAACCAAATCATCAACACGCAGAAGGATGTAAAAACGTACGTCCTGCTTGCCAAGAACCTGCTGAAACTCGGCTTCAAATCGGAGGCGGCAAGTGCCTATGCGTTGGCGGGCGAACTCGACAGCAACAAGGAGTCGCTTTACACGCGCGAAGCCGCGCTTCTGTATTTTGCTTGCGGCGACGAGGAGCAGGCCCTGCTTTACGCACTTCGTCTCATGTCTCTCGCTAGGTCCGACGTCGACCTTGCCAGCGTGCTTGTTAACATTCATCTGAAGCAGGGCCGAAAAGATCTCGTTAGTCCCTACCGCGACGTCATTTCCAAGAGCAGCAACCCGGACCATGCGCGCCTCGCCGTGCGAATGGTCGGCGACGACATTCTGGATGCGACCAACGAGACGCTTATCCGCAATCTCTTCAAGAAGTTTCCGGAGATCATATCGCTCCGGCTGCTCCTGCTCGTTTTCGCGCGCGAGGTGTGCGATTTCGATTTGGTCGCAAGGGAGTTTCAGTCCGTGCAGCGAATGCTCGAAAAGGGCGACCTGGGCTTCCTGGAACGCGACAACCCTTTCTACAACCTCCATTGGTGTGGCAACGAGGCGCTCAATGCGCGCGCCTCCCACACTCCTTCGCTTCCCCTGAAGGAGGCAGCCGCGCGGCGCAAAGCCGTTCCCCATTCATGGGGAGACAAAATTCGGATCGGTTATCTCTCCTCGGACTTTTGGGTTGGGCATGCGACCATGAAGTTGCTGCGCCGCGTCCTCGAGCTGCATGACCGAGACAAGTTCGAGGTGACGCTCTTCTGCCATACCGCGGAGAAACACCTGGAACATGAGGCCAGCACTGTCGATCGCTCACAGTGGGGCGAAGTATGCATCGTCCGGGACATGACCGATGAAGAAGCCGCACAAGCCATTCGTGAGCGGCAGATCGACATCCTGATTGATCTCAAGGGGCACACACTCGGCGGACGGTCCAGAATACTAAACTATGGCGGGGCGCCAATACAGGCGACATGGCTTGGCTTCCCGGGCACGGTAACGGACATCGATCTTGACTACTCGATCGGCGATCGCTTCGTGCTGCCCGAGGGCAGTGAAGCGCACTATTACGAGAAGTTGGTGCGCATGCCGGACAGCTATCAGCCCAATGATCCCGCCAACCGTCCGAAGCCGAGGCCAACAACACGCGCTGAGGTCGGTTTGCCGGAGGATGCATTCGTCTTTGCCTCGTTCAATGCAAACCGCAAGATCAACGCGGACATACTCGACGTCTGGTGCAACATTCTCAAGCGCACGCCGAACAGCGTACTTTGGCTTATGCTTTCGTCACCGCGTACCGAGGCCAACTTGCGGAACTATATGAACAGGAGGGGGATCGATTCGAAGCGAGTGATCTTCTGCCCCCGCGTATCCTACGAAGAGCACATCGATCGCCAGCAGATGGCGGACCTCGGTATCGACACCTTCCCGGTCAACGGCCACACAACCACTTCCGAACAGCTCTGGGGTGGCCTGCCAGTCCTGACGGTCAAGGGCACCAATTTCGCTTCCCGCGTCACCGAGAGTCTGCTCAACGCAATCGGCTTGCCGGAACTCGTCGCCGCCGACATCAAGGCCTACGAGGACATGGCCGTCGAGCTCGCGAGCAGCCCGGAGCGCATTGCCGACTACAAGCAGCGCATTCGCCAGAACGCCTGCATCATGCCGCTGTTCGATGCGGAACGCTTCACGCTCCACCTCGAGAAGTCCTACGAGGTCATGGTGGAGCGCGCCAAGATGGGACTGGACCCTGACCACATCGACGTTCCGGCCCTGCCGCCGCGCACGGAGCCATTCTTCAGCTTCGACTAGATGGAAGCCCCACACAACAAAAAGCCCGCCGGTGAACGCCAGCGGGCCTTTTGTTGTGTGGAGTGTGAAGCCGCGAAACCTCGTCAGTGGAACGAGCGGACCAGACTTCCGACCAACAGGTTCCAGCCGTCGATGAGCACGAAGAAGAGAATCTTGAATGGCAGCGAGATCGAGGTCGGCGGCAGCATCATCATGCCCATTGCCATGGTGATGGTGGCGACGATCAGATCGATGACCAGGAAAGGAAGGACGACGAGAAAGCCTATCTCGAAGCCGCGGCGGATTTCCGAAATCATGAAAGCCGGAATGAGGACGCGGTAGTCGATCTTCTCGCCGGTCTCGACAGTTTGGCCACGCTCGCGCGCCAGATCCACGAAAAGCGCCAGATCCTTGTCGCGGGTGTTGTTCGCCATGAATCCCCGGAAGGGCTCGGCGATACGCGCCACCGCCTGCTGCTCGTCGAGCTGGTTCGACAGGAGCGGCTGGACGCCGGTCTGCCATGCCTGATCGAACGTGGGCTGCATGACGTAGAAAGTCATGAACAACGCGAGCGACAGGAGGATCATGTTGGAGGGCGTGGAAGACAGGCCCATTCCCGATCGCAGGATCGAGAATGCAATGATGAAGCGCGGGAAGCTCGTCACCATGATCAGGATGCCCGGAGCGACCGAAAGAACGGTCAACAGGCCGAATGTTCTGATGATCCATGCCGCAACCGAACCGTCGACCGGCAAGTTCAAAAGGTTTGATGGGAGCTGCTGCGCATGGGCCAGCTCCGGTGCCGCCATCATGGCAGCGAATAACAATATGAATCGAATCATTCGACGACGAAGGTCCTGAACATGACCTTCGATACGCGCCCTTGCGCGCGAAGGTCAACACGCTCCTGGATGTCATCCTTAAGATATTCGAAGCCTCGCGGTCCCTCGATCTGCTGCAGCGAAACCGTACGGACATAGGCGAGGATGTCCTGATGGACATCCTCGGCGACCTTGACGTCCGGCGGGCCGTTAAAGAGCAGCGCGACTTCCAGGCGAACTAGGCTTTCTGAGGGATAGGCAAGGTTCGTGGTGATGGGCTCGAGTTGAACGATGTTGTTGGCTTCCGTCGAAATGCGAGGCAGGCCCGCCTCGCCTTCCTTTTTCTGCGCGGCCTCGTCCTTGGCTGCCTTGGCCTGTTCCGCCTGCTCGGCGCCTTTGATGCTGGGCGCGACCATGTCACCGACCACCCAGCCGCCGCCGGCGCCGAGCAGCGTCAGGACCGCAAGCCCGACGATCGTCATTATTGTGGCCTTTTTCGACTGGCCCCCAGCGGTTTCTGTCTCTGCCATGATGTGTGCCTCAGAGCGGCGAGAAGAGATCGACGGCCTGCTGGCCGCGCGGCGGCTGCTGTACTTCCATCAGGCGGCCGCGACCGCCGTAGGAGATGCGCGCTTCAGCAATCTTCTCGTAGGAAATCTGGTTGTCGGAGTTCACGTCCTGCGGGCGCACGATACCGGCAACGTTGAGAATGCGGATCTCCTGGTTGACGCGAACCTCCTGAGAACCGCTGATCACGAGGTTGCCGTTCTCGAGGATACCGGTGACGACGGCGGCGACCATGAGCTTCAGCGTCTCGGACCGGTCGATCTTGCCCTTGCCGTCGGTACTGGTATCCGAACCGTAGGTCACATCGGTCTTCGACTGAGGATTCCAACCCATGACGTTGGCGTTCACATCCCAGTTCAGGCCGCTCGAGTTGGTCCGGCTGCGGCTGGTGTCGTTCTCGAACTTCGCCTTGTCGTTGATCTGGATATCGACGGTCAGGATGTCGCCGACATTCAGCGCGCGCGCATCCTTGAAGAGGGCGGCCTGCGAGTCGCTCCAGAGAGAATAGCCCTGCGCGACCTGGCGCGGCTGCTTCGGATAAAGCGCCATCTGCGGCGTCTGGCCATAAGCAAGGCCGCTGCCGATCGGGCTCATGGCTGGGGCGCGACCGATCTCATTGACAGCCTGCGGCGATGCGCAGCCTGCAAGAAGGGCGACGGCGGCGATCGCGACCGGGAAACGCATGTTCATGAGGGGTCCTTCGACGTATTGGGATCGGACGCGCTGGCGATGATATTGGCGATGACCGCGGCCTTCTGCGGATCCATCTCATTGAGGATCAAGCTCGACTGGGTCGCGTTCAGCCGCATGATGACGGCGGCCGCCACTTCGATCTTCACCTCTTGCAGCTGTGATGCGGCTGCGTCCGGTTTCATTTTCTTATAGATATCGGTGAGGCCCGCTTCGGCCTGCTTGAGGAAATCATCACGGCGCTTCAGCCAGTCCTGATATTCCTCTTTGCGCTTGCTCATTTCCGCAATGCGGGAATCGACGTCGGCGCGAAGCTTCTCGAGTTCCTGCTTCTGCAGCAGATAGCGCTGGTCGCGCGCGGGATCGGCAATGTTCGTGCAGAACTGCTTGATCTCCTCCTGCGATGTCATTTCACCCCTCGGCGACGGCTGTTCCTGTGCGAAGGCGCCGGGAATGGACAACGCCACGACGGCCATCGCAGGCAGTGCAAGCCGCTGAAGCAAGTCTGACAAGGCCATATTCTTCATCATTGCAGGACGAGCTCCGCTTGCAGCGCGCCGGCTGATTTGATGCCCTGGAGGATGGCAATGATGCCATCCGGCTTGACGCCGATATTGTTGAGACCCGCCACGAGCGTCCTGAGATCAGGCCCATCCAGCAGAGCAACCTTGCCGCCCGTCTTCTGCGCAGCGATGTCGGTCTGCGGCTGCACGGCGGTCACACCGCGCGAGAACGGCTCTGGCTGAATGATCTGCGGTGTCTCGGTTACCTGGACAGTGAGAGTACCATAGCTGACGGCAACCGGCGACACGCGCACGTCCGCGCCGATGACGATCGTTCCCGTTCGCTCGTTCACCACGACCTTGGCCGGCGTGTCAGTCTCGACGATAAGATTCTCCAGATCGGCCATCAGGCGCGTCAGATCCGCCGTTCTCGGCTTCTGGACGATGACCTCCTGCGCGTCCTTGGCTTCTGCTACCGGGCCGCCGAAGCGAGTGGAAGCATAGCCATTGACGACATCGGCAATGCGGATCGCCGTCGAGAAGTCCGGGTTGCGCAGTTGCAGGACGAGATTGACGGAATCCTTGAAGCGCGAGGGCAGTTCACGTTCGATGATGGCGCCGCCCGGCACCCGTCCAGCGGTCGTCACACCCTCGGTTACCGTCGCGGCCTGGCCCTGGGCGGTGAAACCCGAGACCACGACCGAGCCCTGCGCGACAGCGTAAATCTGGCCGTCGGCGCCCGACAGCGACGTCATGATCAGTGTGCCGCCGCGCAGCGAAGTCGCGTCGCCAAGCGAACTGACGTTCACGTCGATGCGGCTGCCGGGACTGGCATAGGGTGGCAGATTTGCTGTCACCATGACAGCTGCGGTGTTCTTCGCGTTGGACTGGGTGCCCTGCGTGGAGATGCCGAGGTTCTGCAGCATGGCGCGCATCGACTGCTCGGTAAACGGGGAAGCGCGGAAACCGTCGCCGGTGCCCTGAAGACCGACGACCAGACCGTAGCCAATCAGCTGGTTGTCGCGTCCGGCCTGCAGGGAGGCAATGTCCTTGATGCGCGAGTTCATCGCCGCAGCGGGCGTGACGGCCAGGACATTCGGAGACAGAAACGCGAGGGCTACGAATAGGCGAAAAAACATCTTCATTTTGCGGCCACGTGTATGGTGCCGTCTGCGAGCACGGTGCCGCTGACAATCACGCCGGAATCCATGTTGCGAACGCGGATGAGCTGCCCCGTCATACCATCCTCGAGCGGCGAGCCGGCCGCCGAGATCGTCATCGCGCCGAGCGTGAAGATAAGACGGGTCGAGGAGCCGCGCGTCACGGTATAGGGCTCTCGCAGCGCCGAGACGGAGATCGTGCGCCCCGGCAGGAGCGTGCGCTTCGAAATCATCCCTTCGACCTGGCGGATCGACTTTGCATAGTCGCCCTTGAGGTTGGGGTTGGTCACTTCCACTTCCTGGAGCTGGGCGCCGGAAACGGTTTCGCCGGGGTAGATGGTCGTCGTCGGAACGACGGCATATCCCATGCCGGCAGCGGCTGCTGCCTGCGGCATGGCAAATGCGGTGATCGCAACGGCGGCGGCTGCCGCCCATCCGAGGATACCTTTGACCCGGCAAAACATCATGTTTCGGCCCTTCCCGATTACTTCAGGTTCTTGCTGACGATGGAGGCCATTTCGTCGGCGGTGGTGATGACCTTGGAGTTCATTTCATAGGCGCGCTGCGCCGATATCAGTTCGGTGATTTCCTTCACCGGGTCGACGTTCGACGATTCGAGGTAGCCCTGCTTCATGTAGCCGAAGCCTTCTTCGTCGGGCGTGCCGACCACGGGATCGCCCGACGCAGGTGTCTGCTGAAAGAGGTTGTCGCCGAGAGGCTGAAGGCCGGCCTCGTTGACGAAGTCGGCGATCTGCAGCTGGCCGAGCACGGTCGGATCGGTGTCGCCCGGCAGCTTCGCCGAAACTTCGCCCGAGCGGCTGATGGTCACTTGCGTCGAACCCTGCGGGATCGTGATATTAGGCGCTACCAGGTAACCGTCGGTGGTGACGATCTGGCCAGTCTCGTTTTTATTGAACGCGCCAGCGCGCGTGTAGAGCGTCGTGCCATCGGGCGCCTGGATCTGGAAGAAGCCGCGACCAATAAGCGCTACGTCGAGGTCGTTGCCGGTCTGCGAAAGCTCGCCCTGGATGTGCAGGTTGCGGACGGCGGCCGTCTGGACGCCGAGACCGATGTTCGCACCTTCAGGTACGATCGCCTGGTTCGCGCGGTTCGAAACGCCCTTGGCGCGCTCGGTCTGATACAACAGGTCCGTGAATTCAGCGCGAGCGCGCTTGAAGCCGGTCGTGTTGATGTTCGCGATGTTGTTGGCGATGACTTCAAGATTGGTCTGCTGGGCATCCATACCCGTCGCAGCAATGGCAAGCGCTCTCATGGCTTCGTCCTCAAATCAATTACATCTGCATGCGGGTAACGTCGAGAAAGGCCGAAACGACCTTGTCGCGAATGGCGATCGCAGTCTGAAGGGTCTGCTGTGCCTGCATGACGGCATCGACGACTTCACGCGTCGTCGCGGTGCCCTTGATGCCGGCAAAGGACATGCTTTCTGCATTCTTGAGGGTATTGACGGCGCCCGTCGCAACATTGGTGAGAACCGCGCCAAAGCCGCCGTCGTTTGCAGCACTTTCTGCCGCCGATGAAGCTGTGGAGCGGTCCTTCTCGATGGCGGCAAGGCCGCGGGTCATCGACAGGGAGCTGACGCTATTGACGTTGTTGATCATGATTATTGGCTCTTCAGAAGGTCGATTGTCGACGAAATCAGGTCGCGGGATTGCTTGATGGTCTGCAGGTTGGCGTCATACGAACGGTTTGCTTCGCGCATGTCGGCCATCTCGACCAGCATGTTGACGTTCGGGAGCTTGACGATGCCCTTCTCGTCCGCAGCCGGATTGGAGGGGTCGAATTCAGTGATGAACTTCGATTCGTCGACACCGAACTTCTTGACGTTGACGGTCGTGACGCCATTGGCGCGATCGACCGCTTCGCCGAAGGTGATGGTCTTGCGACGGTAGGGATCGGCACCGGGCGTGTCGCCGGTCGAGCGTGCGTTGGCGATGTTTTCGGACACGATGCGAAGGCGCGTCGATTGCGCTTCAAGCCCGGATCCCGCGATTTTGAGTGCTGCTGACAAAGGATCCATGATCTTAGCTCTTCACTGTCATCAGCATCAGTCGATTGAACGAGCTTACGAGCGACGTGTTCAGATCGTACTGACGCTTGATTTCACCGGACTTCGTGAGTTCCTCGGCGAGACCGACCGTGTTGCCGGACTCCTGCACGCCGATCTCCTGGTCAAGGGCCGCGTCCTTGACGTCGATGTCGCTTTTCGTGCCGAGATCGTTGCCGGTCAGGTGCGCAGCATTCGTGCGCGCCATAGTAATGTCCGACCGGTCGAGGGTGGCCTGGAAAGGCGTGATGTCTTTGGCGCGATATTTCGGCGTATTCGCGTTCGCGATGTTGCCGGCCACAACCTCCTGACGGATCGTCAGCCATTCGGCCTGCCGCGACGCCAAGTCGAAAAGTTGAATCGGTTGCATGGGAACTCTCCGTTTTTACTGGGGCGAACCTAGGACGGTAATCTTGCGTCAGACTTACGGAGAATGCGGTCCGACATTCCGTGGCTGCCGGGCGCGCACTCCCATAACGGGACGAAGGCTCCGACCGTATCCGGTGGAGCCTTCGACTGATGCGCTTGAGAGCGGTGCACGCTCAATTATGCTGATAGACATCGCCCTTGGAGGTGATGATGACCCATTTGCCATCATGTTCCTCCAGCGTCGCCAACCGGCTTTCGTCCGGCAGAATGGATCCCACCTGAACGACGTACATGCCTGAGGTATCTTCGATCAAGGCACGGCCGTTTGCCACGTGAAGGAGGCGAAAGCCGGATTTACCGGGGAACGGCTGATCCTCGGCCGGCGGACCCTTATCGTCTTCCTTGCCAATGTTGGAGACCGTCGCGGTCGTCAGCGGATCGACGGGGATCTCGGGCTTCTTGTCGTATCGGTTCTTGTTGGCCATCGCGAGGGGCGAAACGCTGAAGACGTTTCGTGCCGGCCAGTCGGGAAGGTCGCGTGTCCGGTCGCCCTGCGCGACATTGATGCCGAACTTGTCCTCGTTAAAGAAGACGTACCACGGAAAGAAGGCGGACGCCGCCGCCAGGGTAAGGCCGGTAATTGTCAGGGCGCGGTCGAGAAAGACGGTTTTGCGCCGCAGGGGCTTCAGCGGGGCGATCTTCTCATCGTCATCGAAATCTGTCACGTCGCGCCTCTCTACCTGCGGATACTCGGCTGGCCGCCGATGCCGGCCGCGGCTTTCAGGGCGCCGGCCAGATCGGCAAAGGCATCCCTCGAATCGCTATCGCCGGGCGACTGTTTCAAAACATCGTAAATAATCGGTACCTGCCTGACCGCCATATCGAGATCAGGATCGGCGCCCGGGCGATAGCCGCCGATCAGGCGCAGGTCGCGTGTTTCCTCGAAGCGGTGGATGAGCGTCTTCAGGCGAGACACCAGCTTCTCCTGATCCGGGGTCCAGGCCTTGCGCGCCAAACGCGAGATCGAGGCCAGCGGATCGATCGGTGGGTAACGCCCTTCCTCCGCCAGACTACGCTGCAGGACGATGTGGCCGTCCAGAATGCCGCGCGTCGAGTCGGCGATCGGGTCGTTGTGGTTGTCACCATCGACGAGGATGGAAATGATCGCGGTGATCGTTCCGGTCCCCTCCGGTCCGGGTCCGGCACGCTCCAGCAGGCGCGGCAGCTCGGTGAAGACCGAGGCGGGATAGCCACGGGCGATCGGCGGTTCACCCGACGCAGTCGCGACCTCGCGGATCGCGTGGGCAAATCGGGTAACGCTGTCGACGATCAAGAGCACGTTGTCGCCCTGATCGCGGAAATGCTCGGCGATGGTGACCGCTGTCAGCGGCGCCATCTTGCGCAGCATCGGGCTCTCGTCACTCGTCGCGACGACGGCGATCGCCTTCTTCATGTTGTCGCCAAGCGTGTCCTCGATGAATTCGCGCACTTCGCGGCCACGTTCACCCACAAGCGCGATGACGACCTTGTCGAAAGCATCCGCACGGGCCAGCATGGACAGCAGCGTCGACTTACCGACGCCCGAGCCTGCGAAAATGCCGAGGCGCTGGCCGAGGCAGAGCGGCGAGAAAATGTCGATAGCGCGAACGCCCGTCTTGAAGCCTGTCTCCACGCGCTTCCGCGTCATGGACGGCGGCGCCGTGTTCGAAATGGAGCGGCGGCCGAGCCCCTCGACAATGGGACCGAGGCCATCGATCGGCTCGCACAGCGCGTTGATGGTGCGCCCGCACCAGCTGTCCGCCGGAGAGATGCGGAATGCACCCTTGCGGATGACCGTATCATGGATGCCGATCGGCTCGCCCGGCTCGATCGGGCAGACATAGGTCAGTTCAGGCTCGACGCGAACCACTTCGCCGAGGTGGATGCCGGTCGGCGACTTGTGGGCGACGAATTCTCCGAGCCGCACATGGCGCGACAGGCCGGTCACGGTGTAGTGGCCGGCCGCGATCGTCTGGACGTGACCGCCGGGGGCGACCAGGAATTCGGGGCTCGAATAGCGCGACACGAGCCCCGCGAGATGCGTGAGCTTCGGCGAAAGGTCGGATTCGGTGAGCGGCGTATTGCTCATGCTTCAGGCCCCGTTCAGCGGCTGCCGCCGAGCGTCTTGATCGCCTCGCTGAACGAAGTCTCGCTGTCCTTCGAGAGCGACGTCATACTCTCGAAGGCGCGATTGACTTCGATCAGCTGCGTAATTTCGCGCATCGCGTTGACGTTGGAATTTTCGAGATAGCCCTGCCGGACACCGACATTGAAACGATCGGTGACGGCGCGTGGCTGCTCGGTCGTCATGATGCCGCTATTCTCGTAGCGCAGATAGCCCTTGCTGATATCGGCCTCGAAGAGACCCAGCGAACCGACCTGCTTGCCGTCCTGGTAGATCAATCCGTCAGAGCCGACCTTCGGTTCGCCAGCAGCCGTGTTGAGCGTCACCGGCGCACCGCCGGCGTCGAGAACAGGGTAACCTCGAACGGAAACGAGCTCGCCGTTTTCCTTCATCGTGAAGCGGCCATCCTTGGTCAGAACTTTGCCGGCCGGCGTGTCGACCGAGAACCAGGCATCCCCCTTGATCGCGAAGTCGAGCATGTTTCCGGTGTGCTCGAACTCGCCAGTATCGCCGGAGAGATAGTCGTTGCCCTGGGACACATAGGCGATCTTCGCATTGATCTTGTTGCCGGTCTCGCCGAGCATCTCGTCGAATTTCACCTCCGTCCCGCGGAAGCCCGTCGTGTTCACGTTCGCCATGTTGTCGGCGATGGTGGTGAGGCGACGTTCGAGTGCGATCTGCGACGACAAAGAAACATAAAGACCGGATTGCATCCCGATAGACTCCTGCATTGGCGATGAACGGTACGAAATCCGGGTGTTTGCAGTCGGTTCGACCACGAATTTCGCTGAGGCGGCACCTCAGAAACGGGCACGGATGCCCATTCGTCACCGACAAGCTGACAGCAAATGCTTGCGCGAAGCTGGCATGCAAAAGCTTGATTTGCAGGGACTATCATCAGCCTCACGCAAGCCAGCAGCCCTATCCGTTGAGTTGAAAATAACGATCAGGTTTGGACTGACGATGAATATCATTATCGGATTTGTGATTACCTGCGGCTGTATCGTCGGCAGCTTCATGGCGATGGGTGGCCACGTGGACGCGCTCTGGCAGCCGTTCGAGCTAGTCATCATCGGCGGCGCCGGCCTGGGCAGCTTCGTCATGGGCAACCCGATGAAGGTGGTGAAGGATTCCGGCAAGGCGCTCGTCGAAGCCTTCAAGCACACGGTGCCGAAGGAACGGAATTATCTCGATACGCTTGGTGTCCTCTACTCCCTGATGCGCGATCTTCGCACGAAGTCTCGCAACGAGATCGAAGCCCATATCGACAATCCGGCCGAATCCTCGATCTTCCAGTCCGCGCCGACGATCCTCAAGAATAAGGAACTGACGGCGTTCATCTGCGACTACGTCCGGCTGATCATCATCGGCAATGCCCGCTCGCATGAGATCGAAGCACTGATGGACGAAGAGATCAACACGATCCTTCACGACAAGATGAAGCCCTATCACGCCATCCAGATCATGGGCGACGCCTTCCCCGCGATCGGTATCGTCGCCGCCGTTCTCGGTGTCATCAAGGCCATGGCGCACATCAACGATTCGCCTGAGGTCCTCGGCCACCTGATCGGCTCGGCGCTCGTCGGCACCTTCCTCGGCATCATCCTGTCCTATTGCGTGTGTTCGCCGATCATTTCCCAGATCAAGATCGTCCGCACCAAGCAGCATCGCCTCTACGTCATCGTCAAGCAGACCCTGCTTGCCTACATGAATGGCTCGGTGCCGCAGGTCGCGCTCGAATACGGCCGCAAGACAATTTCGGCCTACGAGCGTCCTTCGATCGACGCGGTCGAGCAGGAAATGATGAATCCCGGCGGCGAGAACAAGGCGGCGTAAACGGTCATGAACGCTCCCCTCAAGAAACCCCTCATGGGCGAAGCCCTTCTTGCCAAACTGACCGGCAGGCTGGGCGACAAGGCCACCGTCGAGAAGATCTGCAGCGGATTCGGCGAAGTCTACGTCGTCTTTCTGCCCGACATCATCAAGAGCGAGACGAACCTCGACGTCGAAGTGGCCTATCTCGGTTGCGACAGCGGGCACAAGAACGAGCTGGTCGCCAACCTCGGCGACAATACGACGCTCGTCGATGCGACGCTCCGCAACTGGTCACCAAACATTACGCTTGCCTGCGGCAACAGCTTCATCATCACCCTGATGGAACACTTGCTGGGTGCGGCGGCAGACGCCGTCGAGCAGCCGGCGGATCGCCTGCTCTCCGTGATCGAGCTCGAGCTTGCGGTCATGGCCTTCGACAAGTTCGCCAATGTCCTTCGTTCGGCAGTGAACGCGCCTGGCGGCTTCGAGCCAGTGCTTGAGTTTCCGCATGCGTTCGAAACACGGATCAAGCCGGCCGAAGACAAGCCCGACGAGTTCGCTGCCGCGATCAACATGTCGATCACGCTCTCCGGCATCACCTCGGATTTCTCGCTGATCGTTCCCCAGGCTGCCCTGCTGAAGACGACGGTGACGGCTCCGAAGGCCAAGGGCCAGTCGGCTAAATCGACCGAATGGAGTGATCAGCTCAGCGAGCAGGTGCGCCGCTCGCCGGTGACGCTCGACGCAAAGATCCGTCTGCAGGACCTGACGCTGCGGACCATTTCGAAACTTGCGGCTGGCGATGTCATCCCCTTCCACGACCGCGGCGACGTCCGCGTCGAAGTCAGCGCCAACAGCAAGGAATTGTACATCTGCGAGTTTGGACGTTCGGGCGAACATTATACCGTCCGGGTGAAGGATACGATTAATTCGGATGACGAGCTCATCCGCCACTTGATGAATTAGCCCATTTTCCAACCGGGCTGCCACGGCAGCTTGAGGCAAGTTTCAACTGGAATAGTGATTTCATGGCGACGAAGAAAACACCCAAGAACAGTGACCTTTCAATGGAGCTCCCGGGCAACGAGGCCGAGCTTGATCAGGCCATCGATGACCTGCGCGGCGTCCTGAAGACCGACGCGGACGGCGGCCTGCCGGATTTTGCTGGAGAGGCCGACGCCTTTAGCGGCAGCACCGACCTGTCAACCTTTGGCGGCGGTTTCGGAGATGCGGCAGAGCCCGCATTTGGTGGCGACGATTTCGGCGCAACATCCGATTTTGGTGGCTCTGCCAACTTCGGCGACAGCTCGTTTGGTGCGATCGCTTCCGAACCTGCCCCGCTCGGCAGCGCCATGCAGTCGAACCTCGACCTGATCATGGATATCCCGATCGACGTTCAGATCATGCTCGGCAGCAGCCGCATGCAGGTCGCCGGCCTGATGAACCTTAACGAGGGCGCAACCATCGCGCTCGACAAGAAGATCGGTGAGCCGGTCGAAATCATGGTGAACGGCCGCAAGATCGCTCGCGGCGAGATCACCGTTCTGGAAAACGACGACACGCGTTTCGGCGTCAAACTGATAGAAGTTCTGAGTACAAAGAAAACCTGATCCCGGTGCAGGGACGGAGAGGTTAGACCATGATGGACTTTGACGATTTCGGCGGCGCGCTAGCCGAGAAACCGTTGACCCAGGCTGAAAAGGCGGCGGCCGTTCTCCTCGCCATGGGGAAAGGGGTCGCCGGCAGGCTGTTGAAATATTTCACGCAGGCCGAGCTGCAGACGATCATCGGCTCGGCGCAAACGCTGCGTGCGATCCCGCCGGATGAATTGCTCGGACTTGTCGCCGAATTCGAGGACCTGTTCACCGAGGGTGCAGGCCTCATGGATAATGCCAAGGCGATCGAGAGCATCCTTGAAGAGGGTCTCACGCCCGACGAAGTCGACAGCCTGCTTGGCCGTCGCACCACCTTCCAGGCATACGAGACGTCGATCTGGGATCGCCTCGGCGAAGGCGACCCGGCCTTCATCGGCAAGTTCCTCCTGCGCGAACATCCGCAGACTGTCGCCTATATTCTCTCCATGATGCCCTCCTCATTCGGCGCCAAGGTTCTGATGCAGATTCCGGACGGCCGCCGCGCGGACATCATGAACCGTACCGTCAACCTCAAGGCCGTCAGCCCCAAGGCCGCGCAGATCATCGAAAAGCAGGTGCTAAGCCTGCTGGCAGAGATCGACGCCGAGAAGAATTCGATCGGCTCGACGAAGGTTGCGGAACTGATGAACGAGATGGACAAGCCGCAGGTCGATACCCTGCTCACCTCGCTCGAATCGATCAGCCGCGAATCGGTCAACAAGGTCCGTCCGAAGATCTTCCTCTTCGACGACCTCATGCTCATGCCGCAGCGCAGCCGCGTCATGCTCATGAACGATATCTCGTCCGACATCCTGACCATGGCGTTGCGCGGCTCGTCTGCCGACATGCGCGAGGCCGTCCTCGCATCGATCAGCCCGCGCCAGCGCCGCATGATCGAATCGGATCTGCAGAGCGGCACCGTTGGCATCAATCCGCGCGAAATCGCAATCGCCCGGCGCGCCATCGCCCAGGAAGCGATTCGCCTGGCAAACTCCGGGCAAATCCAGCTCAAGGAGACCGAAGGCGAAGGCTCGGCCGCGGCCTAAGCCGCTGTTGTTGTGTACGAAGCACCTCTTCCCGGCCGCTGCGGTTGATCGCCGCGGCGAAAGGGAGATACCTTCTAGGAAAGGCCGCGCCCTGGCGCGGCCGTTTCTTTTTGATGGAGGGCTTCGGCCTTGGCCGACGACGACAAGGACAGCAAAACAGAAGACCCGACAGCGAAGAAGAAAAGCGACGCTGCCGAGAAAGGCAACGTGCCGTTCTCGCGCGAGGTGCCACTGTTTGCCACCGTGCTTGCCACCTTCGTCTATATCATCTTCTTCCTGCCGAGTGGGCTCAGCAAGGTCGGCGAGGCGCTGAAGGACATTTTCGAGCAGCCCGACCAATGGAAACTCGAAACCGGGCCGGACGCGCTCTCCCTGTTCGTTCACCTCGCCTGGGTTTCGGCGGCCTTCCTCGCGCCCGCCTTCATCCTGTTCATGGCGTTTGGCGTTGCCGCGTCCATCTCGCAGAACCTGCCAACGCCGGTGCTCGAGCGCATACGGCCGCAGTTTTCGCGCATTTCGATCGCCAAGGGATGGTCGCGGCTGTTCAGCCTGCCTGGCCTCATCGAGTTCGGCAAATCGCTGACGAAGATTGTGATCGTCGGCGTCGTCATGTTCTTTGCGCTGAAGAGCGAATACTTCAGCGCGATCGATGCGATGTTCTCCGATCCGCAAACGATCTTCACGCGGATGATGACGTCGATGCAAAAGATCACCATCGTCGTCCTGATCGCCACAGCCGTCGTCGCCATCGCCGACTTCTTCTGGACGCGCTACCACTGGTTCACCGAACTGAAGATGACGCGGCACGAGGTCAAGGAAGAGAACAAGCAGTCGCAGGGTGACCCCTTCGTCAAGAGCCGCCAGCGCTCGCTCATGCGTGACCGTGCCCGCCGCCGCATGATTGCCAATGTCGATCGCGCGACGCTCGTAATCGCCAACCCGACTCACTTTGCCGTCGCCCTGCGCTATGTGCGTGAGGAAAACGACGCGCCTGTCGTCGTCGCCAAGGGGCAAGACCTAATTGCATTGAAAATCAGGGAGATCGCGGAAAAGAATGGGATCCCCGTTTTCGAAGACCCGCCGCTCGCGCGCTCCATGTTTGCGCAAGTCTCGGTCGATAGTGTCATACCGTCTGTATTCTATAAGGCAGTCGCGGAACTCATCCATCGGGTTTACGCGGCGCAAGCCAAGAACAAACGGGTAAGATAGCCGAATGAAAAAATGCCCCTACTCTGCCCAGCGTGAAAAAATCCTGGCTGAAGCCATCAGCCCCGTTGCCACGGAATTGCGGCTTCTGGACGCCTCGGATCTCATCTCTCTTCTGCGCTTCGAGTATTACGGCAATCTTTCCGATCTCGTATCGTCAGCGGCCGAGCTCTTCTTCCACCCCGGCACGGTCAATTTCGGCCATGGCGGCAGCTACACGCTAGAGTGGGGCGGCAAGCCCGAAGTGGTCATCGACCTTGAGATCAAGCCGCGCGGCGTCACGATCTATGCGCAGCTGATGCTTGCAGAGGCGCACGCCGGCATCGAGATCAACCACATCGCGTTCCAGAACCCTTCGGCGGATCCCGACGAAAACACTGTTTTCCTCGAGCAAAGCCTGCGCGACGCACGCTATAACGTCGAACCATTGCAGGCTTTGGCGGGCTAAAGCCCACACGGCTTCTCGTCAGCTGATATATCCAAGACGGATGGCCTTTGCGATCGCCTGGATTCGATTGACCGAATCCAGCTTGATCGTTGCCGAACCGAGATAGGCGTTGACGGTATGCACCGAGAGACCAAGCTTCTCTGCAATCTCTTCGCTGATGCGCCCGTCTCCAGCAAGCTGCAGGCAGGCAATTTCGCGTTCGCTGAGAGCTTCGGCAGCCGCCACGCGGCGCTCGTCGAGCGAAAGCAGGTCGATCATGATCTGGCACGATCTCACGTGCAGTTCGACGATCATATCGCTGGCCGGCTCGAGATCATCGCCCGTAAAGACAACGAAGCCGTTGCCAACGGCGCCGAGGCGCACCGGAAACGCCATGCCGGAAAAGGGAGCCAGGCCGCCCTTCAGGCGCGTCATGAAAGGTGCAATGCTTGCCGGCCCCGGAGCGGCGCGATCAAGCCCGCCAGCCCATACGACTGGAAGAAGCGACTTCTCGATATGATCAAGTAGCGCCTCGCCATGAGCGTCGAGGAATGCGCCACTGAAGCCGCTGTTCACCGATCCCCAGTTTTCCAGTTCGCAGACCAAACGCTGCTTTCCCGGGACGCCGGCACCGCTGATTCGATAGACAGCGAAATTCTGGGCGTCGGCGAGCTTCTGCATGCCGATGAGACGCGGAAACAGGTCGGACCGACTAGCGACCTTGCTGACCCGCACGCCGCGCATTGTTTCCGAATTTCCTATCGATCGACCGGACGACTGCCCCATAACGCCGTCCCCTTAGACGAGATTGTTCCTGACCGCGAATGCGATGGCCTCGGAACGAGTCTTCGTCGCCGTCTTTCGCATGACACTGGTGATGTAGTTGTTGATGGTGTTGCGAGAGATGCCGAGGATCATCGCAATCTCATCGCTCGTTTTGCCCTCGGCGATCCAGAAAAGGCATTCCAGTTCGCGATCGGTCAGCTCGAAGTCCCGGTCGGCCTTGGCGGCGCCGCACTGCAGGAAACTCGTGAAATAGGCGGACAAGAGCCCCACGTCGCGCAAGCGCTCCTGCGACAGAATGAAACCGTCATCGAACAGGAACATCAGCACCAGGCGCGAGCGTCCGATGTTGAACATCAACGAACAGTACTGGCGGCTGGCGCCGTCTGGCGCATCCGCGGAATCCGGCAGGAGCGCGAAATGCGGCTGGAACAGCTGCATACACTTTTCGATCTCCGTCGCACGGGCAAAGCCGCCAACGAAGGTATGCGCCAGATTGGTGACAAGATCGAACGGCCAGTCAGACGAGACCACGAAATCGAGCCCCGCTTCCTGAACCAGATCCGCCCGCGCCAGGAGGTAGTGCGAGGCGCCGACATAGTCGGTCAGGGCGCGCAGGCCGGGTTGCAACCGCCCCGTGCTCGAAATCTCGCAGAGCTGCGCGATCAGTTCGTCACGCGAAGACAGGTTTGTCGCTGCGATGCCAACGAAGTTTGCCTTCTGCGTGTCGCTCTTCAGAGCCTGCAATATCTGCATATCCATTGGCAAAAACCCCGCGGCCGCGAACCACTACGACAGAAACCCGATCCGCGGCCCTTGAGCAAATTGCGCCCCCTCCGCGAACCATCCAACACTACACTAGGTGGTAAACTTCGCCATCTCCGAGTTCTCGGGATTTACATCGCCCGCACTTTGTGCGTT
Organism: Rhizobium sp. 57MFTsu3.2; assembly: GCF_012932765.1. Taxonomy (NCBI): domain Bacteria; kingdom Pseudomonadati; phylum Pseudomonadota; class Alphaproteobacteria; order Hyphomicrobiales; family Rhizobiaceae; genus Rhizobium; species Rhizobium sp. 57MFTsu3.2. The sequence goes on along the minus strand of NZ_JDWI01000007.1, from coordinate 29,047 downwards.
GATTCGCACGGAAATTCCGCTTGTTAATGAATTCTAAAATTAAAGTGATTCGGGGAATCCTGACAATACGATTCGCGTAAAACGCGCAGCTATTTCAGCCCAGTGTCAAGCCTATCCTCAGAAATCTTCGCGTGCGCGCCCGAGCGATGGCAAAACTGTGCCGATCGCGGTGCAGTAGACGGGCAAAAGAAAAAGGCCGGTTGCCCGGCCTTTCATTACGCGGCGTTGTCGACCGCCCATTTTCTGAGGATTTTCGCGGCGCGCTCCTCGTTGATCTCGACCATGCGCGCCAGTTTGCGTTCCGGGCCTTCCTTGACGCGACGATTGAAGTTGCCGTCGTCGTCGCCGAGGCTGAGCAGGTCCTCAGTGCTGTCGAACCCGAAGTCCGAACCGAAGCCATCCATGAGCGCAGCACCGGTGCCCACGCCACCCGCCGGAGCGAAATCGGGAAGTTCGAGGCCGGCGCTTTCCGGCGACGTGTCGCCGATGACCGCGGCGCCGTTGCCGGTCACGCTGCGGATCATCGGGCGGACGCCCATCCAGACCACAAGGAAGGCAACTGCGACGAAAGCGAGCGAGTTGATGATGCCTGCGAGATTGCGGCTCAGCATATCCATGACACGGACGCCGCCGCCGGTTTCCTCGAGAAGCTGGTTCTCCAGGAAGTCCATGGCCGTAACGGTCACCATGTCGCCGCGATTGTTGTTGATGCCAGCGGCGGATGCCACGATCTTCTGCATCTCCGCGAGATAGGCATCGATCTTTGCCTGGTCCGCCGGCTCGCCGACCATCTGAGCAATGCGCCCCTTGTTAACGACGACTGCAACGGAGAGCTTTTCGATCTTGTAGCTGTTGCGCGTCGTGGCAGTGGTCTTGCTGTTGATCTCGTAGTTGGTCTGCTCTTCTTTCTTGTCGGACTTGTCTTGCGATTCGGGACCGTTGGGTCCGCCCGAGTCCGGTGCCGCCTGCGGGATGTTCTGCTCGACCGTCGTCGCGTTGTCGGACTGCTTCTGCAGCGACTGAGAGGCTTCCTTGGTCGTGCGGATCGAGCGCTCGACCTTCGATTCCGGATCGTAGACAGTTTCCTGGATCTGCTGGCTATCGGTATTCAATTCCGCGGTGACGCTGGAGCGGAAGTTATCCATGCCGAGGAAGGGCGCGAGTGCCTTGTCGATGTTGGTTTCAACTTCGCCCTGGACGTTCTGGACGATGTTCAGAGAACGGTTCAGCGAGCTGTTGCTGGCCTCGTCGCCCGAAGCGAGCAACTGGCCTGCGGAGTCGAGGATGGTAACATCGGCGACATCGAGGCCGGGAACGGCAGACGCAACAAGGTGGCGGATCGAAGTCGCCGCGGTGCGGCCGGCCGCGACACTTGCGCGAATCATGACGGAAGCGGTCGGCTTCTGTTCGGCTTTGCGGAAGTTGCCGACCTCGGGCATGACAATATGGACGCGTGCTGCCGTAATGCCGGAGATCGACTGGATCGTGCGGCCAATTTCACCTTCGAGCGCGCGAACCCGCGTGACTTCCTGCATGAACGACGTCAGGCCGAGAGAGCCCACGTTGTCAAAGAGTTCATAGCCGGCGTTGGCGCTGTTCGGGAGGCCGCGCTCGGCGAGCAGGAGACGCGCCTTGCCGGTCATACCGGCGGGAACTGTGATGCTGGAGCCATCCGTTCCGACCTGGAAACCGATATTTGCCTCGGCGAGCGCAATGCTGATCTGGTTCAGATCGGGCGTATCAAGCCCGACATAAAGCGTTTCCTGGGCCGGCTTATTGACCAAAAAGGCCGCCGCCAGGATGAGTACCACGGAAACGACACCCACGCCGGCCAACGCCAGCAAGCGATTCCGTCCTAGCGAACTGAAGTTCTTAAAAATTTGAACTAATTGATTTAACAGATTCATTCTGTTCTCGCACGACCATCCAGACAAAGCAGGCTTGTTGCCTCATGTGGACAATAGGTGCCGAAACTTGTGCGAACGTTTCGGAGGGTGCGAGCAGGCCGGATCAGAAGAAGTCGAAGTCTCCGGCTGCCTTCGCCAGCGGCTGAACACTGCTATAGCGCGCCGCCCCGCTCAGAGCGCGCTGCATTTCACTGAGCTTCACCAGGCTCAGGGCCGTTGCGACATCGACAGACCAGTCCTGCGGAATCTCGCCCGTGATGGTATCTATGAACTCGGCAAGACCGCGCGTCTTCTGCACGGCAAGATCAATTCCCTGCATCACCTTCATGCTTTCCGGCGAGTTCAGCAGTTCGCCGCCCCCGACGTCGAGGAGCTGTGGTTCGATGCGCTCGATCAGGTACGCGACGTCGTGCAACTCCGCGACGATACGCATCAGGACATCAGGCAGGGCTTCGGCGGGCGACGGCTGCTCTGTCATGGCATTCACAGTCATTAGTAAGGTCCTTGCCCTCAGAAGAATTCGATGCTGTTTTCGACGGGTTTCTGCGGAGCGACCGGACGCTGCTCAAGCGCAACGGTTCTCTGCGTTTCCGCACCGGTGAGCGGATACTGCCGAGCGCGTCCCGAGACCGGCCAGTACTCGAGCTTGCGCCCGTGCTCCCCGCCGGTGCTGGAGCCGACGACCGGTATGCCTTCATCCTTCAGGAACTGCACCGCAAAGGCGGCGTTCTGTTCGCCGACATTCGAGAATGTCGAGATCGTCTTCGCCCCGCCGAAGATCTTGGCCTCCAGGCGGTCGCGACGCGCCCCTTGCTTCAGTAGACCGTTGATCAGCAATTCCATCAGGTGGACGCCATATCGCGTGGCGTCTGCGCCCGTCATCGGCATATTTCCTGTCCCTGGCAGAAGGAAGTGATTCATTCCTCCAACGCCTGCCACGGGATCTCGCAGGCATGCAGCCACACACGAGCCAAGGATGGTCGTCAGTACCGCGCTCGGATCATTCAGGACCTTCCATTCGCCCTGGATGATATGAACGCGGCGGGCCGCAACATCGAGGTTCATTTCAATGCTCCAAATACGGCCTCGATAGCCGCCTTCATCTTCTCGATCGTGAAGGGCTTGGCGAGAACGTTGTTGGCACCAAGCTGGGCCGCTTTCGTCACGAGTGCGCGGTCACCCTGCGCCGTCAGGATGATGAAGGCGGCTTTCTTCGTCGCCGGGTTGGCGCGAACAGCCTGCAGGAAGCCGAGGCCATCCATCTTCGGCATGTTGAAATCGGAGATGACAAGATGATGCGGCTGCTGGGTCATGATCTTCAAGCCCTGCTCACCATCGCCGGCGGCCGTAATCTGCTTGAAGCCGAGCTGGGTCAGAGCGTCGCTGAGCAGCAGACGGCTCGTGACCTGATCGTCGACGATCAGAACTTTGATTTTCTCTGCGATAGACATTAGTCAGTTCCTTCCTTTCGGGCGGCTGTCATTTTCAAAATTTCTTCGCCGATGGCATTGAGGGGCAGTTGCTGCTCGACGGCGCCGAGCTCGTAGGCAACCCTCGGCATGCCGTAGACCACTGAGGTCTTTTCGTTCTGGCCGAGCGTACGCGCGCCGGCGTGGCGCATCTTCAAGAGGCCGGCGGCACCGTCGCGTCCCATGCCGGTCAAGATCACACCGACCGCGTTGCGGCCTGCCAGTTCGGCAACCGAGTCAAACAGCACGTCGACGGATGGCCGGTGACCGTTCACCGGATCGCGTTCGATGAGGCGGCAGCATGGCGCATGGACGTTGGCAACCTGCAGGTGGCGCTCGCCGCCTGGTGCAAGATAGATTTTCCCGATCTCCAGGCGCGCACCGTCGGTCGCTTCCTGCACGACGGGCGCGCAAAGCCGGTTGAGGCGTTCCGCGAAGCTCTTGGTGAAGGTCGGCGGCATGTGCTGCGTGATAACCGTCGGCGGGCAGTTTGCCGGGAACTTCTGCAGCACCGCAATCAACGCCTCGACGCCGCCGGTCGACGAACCGATCGCGACGATCTTGCGGCCGACGCGGAAGTCAGCGACAGCAGGTGGCGGAGCAACCGGAGCCGGCTGAGCGTACTGGCGTCGCTGCGAGCGGGCGGCAGCCTTCACCTTCTCGGCAAGATCTCCAAAGGGACGCGCATCGCCCGGGAGCGGCTTGCCGACGCAGTCGAACGCGCCGATCTCAAGCGCCGCCAGAGAGGCATCGGCGCCGCGATGGGTCAACGTCGAGACCATGATGACAGGCATCGGGCGGAGCCGCATGATCTTCTCGAGGAAGTCGAGACCGTTCATGTTCGGCATCTCGATATCGAGCGTTACGACATCAGGATTGAGCTTCTTGATCGCCTCGCGGGCCTCAAGCGCATCGCCTGCCTGACCGATGACGCTGACCTCGGGATCGGCGCTGAGAACAGCGGTAATCAGGCCGCGCATCGTGGCGGAGTCGTCGACGACGAGAACCTTGGCCGGTGCGCTCATGCCTTCCTCCCAACGCCCTTGGTCGTGTAGCGATAGGTGGTGATGCCGATATTGTCGAAGACATGCTTGGCGTCGCCGGAGACGCGTTCGGAATGGCCGATATAGAGATGGCCGCCCTCAGGCAGCAATTCGGCAAAGCGTGACCAGATCTTCATCTGCGTCGGCTCGTCGAAGTAGATCACCACATTCCGACAGAAGATGACGTCGAACTTGCCCTTGAACGGCCACTGCGCCATCAGGTTCAGCTCGTTGTAGGTGATCAGACGCTTGACGCGGTCGTCGACCTGGAACTTGCGCCGCCCCTGGACCTCGACCTCGCTGAACCACTGCTTGCGCATGGCGGGCGACACGGTTTCGAGCGCGCTCTCGTCATAGGCACCGGCACGGGCGATCGCCAGAATCTTCGGATCGATATCGGTCGCCAGGATCTTGAAATCGTAGTCGGCGACGTTGGGCATCATCGACAGGACGGTGAGCGCGATGGAATAGGGTTCCTGGCCATCCGACGAGGCAGCCGACCAGATACGAACCCGACCGCCCATCTTCGCGCGATGCAGCAGTTCTGGCAGCACATGGTCCCGAAGGTGCTCGAAGTGGTGGTTCTCGCGGAAGAAGCGCGTGAAGTTCGTCGTCAGATGCGACAGCATCTCGCGGCGCGGCGCCGCACCCGCCGGTGAAGAAACGAGCGCGCAATACTCCCGAAATCCGGAAAGGCCCAGATTGCGGATATGCTTCGACAGCCGCGAGTAGACCAGCGAGGCCTTGGTCTCGTTCAGGAAGATGCCTGCATCCGAGTAGATCATCGCAGCGATTTCCGTGAGGTCGCGGCGCGTCAGCGGGTACTCTCCGCTTGCCAACACCTCGTCAGGGTTTCCCTGCCGCATGTCTTTTGCACTCAGAACATTCATGCGGCTTCGCTTTCCGTTTCGGGGAAAATGGCTTCGAGCTCGAGCAGGCAGATCATGCGTTTGTCGATCGCCAGGATGCCGCGCGCGAACTGACGTTGCAGCTCAGATGCGATTTCCGGTGTCGGCTGCACATTGTCTTCAGTGACGGTCAGAATGTCGGACACGGCATCGACCAACAGACCGACGACCTTGCGGTGCACCTGCGCTACGATGATGACGTGTCGCGCCGTCGGCACAGTCGCCGGCATGCCGAGGCGAGCCGACAGATCGATAATCGGCAGCACCGCACCGCGCAAATTGATGACGCCCTTCATATAGCCGGGCGAGTGCGGCATCGCCGTTGCCGGCGTCCATCCGCGGATCTCGCGCACCGACATGACATTCACGCAAAATTCCTGATCCCCGATGCGGAACGCGATCAACTCGCGGTCCCCATCCTTCAGACTTTTTACGGCATACGACATAGCTTACCCCACAGCTGCCAGCGACACTTCCTGCCTCAACGCTTGACCGCGGGAAGCTCCCACGACCGCGTCGACATCCAGGATGAGAGCCACGCGACCGTCGCCGAGGATGGTCGCCGCAGCGATACCCGGAACGTGCGTGTAGTTCGCCTCAAGGCTCTTGATGACGACCTGGCGCTGCCCCTGGATCGCATCGACCATGAGCGCGCGCTGACCGCCGCCTTCCGATTCGACGAGAAGAGCGACTCCTTCGACAGGATTAGCCTGCGTGGCACGGAAGTTCAGGATGCGACCGACATCGACCAGCGGGCAGAAGCTGTTACGGATCGAGATCAGGCGATGGTTTGCACCAAAGGAATGAATCGCGGCGGCTTCCGGTTGCAGCGTCTCAACGATCGCCGTCAACGGGACAACCAGCGTCTGGCCGGCAACCGTGACGACCATGCCGTCGAGAACGGCAAGGGTCAGCGGCAGGCTCATCGTGAAGACGGAGCCCTGCCCTGGCTTCGAGGTGATGTTGATGCGGCCGCCGAGCGCCTGAATCGAGCGCTTGACGACGTCCATGCCGACGCCGCGACCGGAAATGTCGGAAATCTTGTCGGCGGTGGAGAAGCCCGGCAAGAAGATCAGGTTGTCGATTTCTTCGTCGGTCAGGTTGGCGTCAGCCGGGATCAGCTCGTTGGCGATGGCCTTCTGCTTGACCTTCTCGCGGTTGATGCCGGCGCCGTCATCGGCGAGCTCGATCAGGATGCGGCCAGAGCGGTGCTTCGCCGTCAGGCGAACCGTGCCTTCGACGTTCTTGCCGGCGGCGGCGCGCTTTTCGGGCGTTTCGATACCGTGGTCAACGGCGTTGCGGATCATGTGCGTCAGCGGCTCGGCCAGCTTGTCGATGACCGTCTTGTCGACTTCGGTGTTTTCACCTTCGGTGATCAGGCGAATCGTCTTGCCCGTCATGTCGGCGATTTCGCGAACGATGCGCGACATGCGCTGGAAGACCGGCTTTACCGGCTGGGCGCGGATCGCCATGACCGAATCCTGGATCTCGCGGGTGAGCTGCTGCAGCTCCTCGAGGCCCATGTTGATGGATGACGTTCCGGTCGTGTCGTTTTCGATGACGCTCTGCGAAAGCATCGCCTGGTTGATGACGAGCTCGCCGACGAGGTTGATCAGGCGATCGACGCGGTCGAGATCGACGCGGATGGTCTGACCAGCGCCGGCAGCGGCGTTGTTCTGGGCGGCGACAGCTGCACTTGCGGCAGCGGCGGCAGCCGATTCCTTCTTCTCGACACGAGCAGCGGCGGCGGCCATCTGCGTGACGTTGGAAGCAGTCTCGGCGGCAGTAACCGCAGCGGCCACGTCGGCCTTCGGCTGCTCGGCCGGTGCCTCGGTCGCGCCATCATCGAGGATCGACAGGTCGAAGGGCACTGGGATCATCGGCAGTTCTTCGGCGTCGGGGGCAGTCACCTTTTCCTCGCCTGCGGTGATCTGCAGGTCGCAATCCCACTCGGCAAATTCGAAGACCGTGCGGATCGCATCTTCGCCCTTGTCTGTCTTGAGCGTGATGTTCCAATAGAAGTAGGCAGCTTCCGCATCGAGCTCGTCGAGACCCGGCAGCGCATCCATGTTGCAGTAGACGCTCATCTCGCCGAGGCGGGAGAGATCGCGCAGCAGCAAGGTCGCGTCGTTGCCTTTGGAATAGAGGTCCGAACGCGGCTTGAAGGTGATTTCGTAAGTCGGCAGATCGGAGCCGACCTCTTCCTCGCCGCTGAAATCGTCGAAGGAGAAGGGGATCGGCTGGAAGCCGCTGTCATCGGTCGGCTTGGGGGCCGGAGTGGCGGCGACAGGCGCTGGCTTAGCCACCGGAGCTTCCACGCCAGCGGACGGGGTAGGCAGCTCGCCGTTGGCGAGCGCTTCCAGTTCCTTCACCAGACCGCGGCTGCGGCTTTCATCGACGCTGCCGCCGTCGCGGGCGGCATTGGTCAGGTCGGCCAGCACGTCAGCCGACTTCAACATGACCTTCAGGACATCCTGTGTCGGCTCAAGCTTGTTGGAACGAACGCAATCAAGTGTGGTCTCGAAGACATGCGCGAAAGCGACGAGATCATCCAGACCGAAGGCGCCAGCGCCACCCTTGATCGAATGGACGGCACGGAACACCGCATTGACGGTTTCCGGATCGCGATCGCCATCATTCATTTTCAGAAGACCGGATTCCAGTTCGGCGAGCTGCTCCTCGCACTCCTGGAAGAAGATCTCTTTGATTTCGTTCATATCCATAGGAGAAAATCCTGGGTTTAAGCGGTTACACGCTCAATGGCATCGATCAGCTTGGCAGGGTCGAAAGGCTTGACGATCCAGCCGGTGGCGCCGGCCTGGCGCGCGCGGTTCTTCTTTTCCGCATCGCTTTCGGTCGTCAGGACCAGGATCGGGATCGCACGATACTTGTCGTTGCGGCGAACGCCCTCGATAAAGCCGAAACCGTCAAGGCGCGGCATGTTGATGTCGGTGACGATGACATCAGGATTGGATTCTTCCAGAACCTCGAGGCCCTCGACGCCGTCTTCAGCCTGGATCGTCTCGAAGCCCGCATTGTTGAGGGTCACGAGAAGCATGTTCCTTATGGTCCGTGAATCATCCACGGTAAGCACTTTTTTCTTCATTGCCGGATCTCCTTGGCGAGCAGATGGATATCGACACCAATCAGCTGCATGGTTTTCTGAAATGCGTCCGAAACCTTGCTGAACGTGAAGGCGAGCTTGTCCTGGTCCCAGGTCTTGGCGGCTGCCATCAGGACCTGCGCGCTCAGGGCTCCGACGCGTTCGACCGCGGACGCGTCGATGGCCAGATCATTGCCGCGCAACGAGACGAGCTTGTCGCGAAGCATGGTTGCTTCGTTCAGATCAAGCACCGCTGACAGGTTCAGCGTTTTCCCAGTTTTCCTTGCCGCCATCAGCTCTTCCTTGTCTCCTGGTTACTGCTCAACGTATGTGAGCGGCGCTCATATACCGGTCCGTTAGTAAACAATCCGCCCTCCGGCCGAGGCGACCGGCTGCACAAATCCGAAGTCCTCGTCGTCAGCCACGACATCGGCGGTCCGCCTGATGCCGATCGCCGGGGAGAACACCGGCGGGGGGCGCGCGGGCTCGGCGTTCTGCCGGGCAATACGAAACTCGCGGATCGTTTGGCCGAGTTCGACGATGACACTGTGCAGGTAGTCGGCGCCTTCGGCTGAACGCGATGCGGAAGCCGCGTTATCGGTCATCTGGGCGCCGAGGCCCTTCACGTCAGCTGTCACGACATCGAGGTTCGCAGCGTGTTCGCTGGCCTGATTAGCGACCATCGCGATCGCCGTGTTGATCTCACTGACCTGGCGAACGATGCTGCCAATCGAATCCTGCGTACGTCCAACCATCTGGACGCCGGCATCCACCTGCGACTTGGTGGTGCTCACTAGCGTCTTTATCTCGCGCGCCGCGTCCGCCGAGCGTTGCGCTAGCGCACGTACTTCCTGCGCGACCACGGCAAAACCACGTCCGGAATCGCCGGCGCGCGCGGCTTCGATGCCAGCATTCAGCGCCAGCAGATTGGTTTGGAAAGCAATCTCGTCGATTGCGCCGATGATTTGTCCGATCCGCTCGGCAGACTGTTCGATATCCGCCATCGCAGCAATCGCGCGCCCGACAACCTGGCCGCTTTCTTCGGCCGCGGCGCGGGTCGTGGCCGCCGCCTGCTCGGCAGCCCGGCTACCCGCGGCGCCGTGGCGAACGCTTTCCGACAGATCGGCAAGCGCAGCTGCAGAGGAGAGCAACTGCTGGGCATGAACGGACGCGTTTCCGGCGAATTGCTTCGACGCATCGCCAAGCGTCTGGACGGAGGTTCCGGCAACCGCCGTCTTTTCGGCGATCGCCTGAAATTCGGCCTGGACGGCATCGAGCGCACCGTTGAGCGCCTGCGCGATATCCCGATGGGCGCCGTCTTCCTCGATGGTCGCACGAACCGTGAGGTCGCGCGTGGCAAGGCCATTGATAACATCGGCGAATACGCGTGCGACGTCCGCCTTGTCACTGGCGCGCTGATCGGCAAGCGCACGCTGCTGGGTGGCCCGCAAGGCATTGAAACGCAAGGATACGGCAATCTCGACATCCACCATCACGAGGCGAATGATCGCCGACATGAGGTCGGAGATTTCCTTGGCCCGACGACGGCTGCTCGGCAGGAAGGAGCGACCGGCCAACTCGGTTGCGAGGCCGCCGATGATATGCTCGAGAACAACGCCATGACCCGCGACATGCCAGCGCGGGTCGAGACCCATCTTGCTTTCGGAATCAGACAGAACCTTCACACGCTCAGCATAAAGGCTGTCAAAGCGCGCATCGGTCAGAACATCCCAGTGGGAGGCCTGCAGGTCGTGGAGGCGCTCGACCTGACGTTCGCTCTCGAAATTCCGCGCCGCGTCTGGAAACGATTGAAAACGCTGAAAAAGGTCACGCAGACCGGCGGTCAGATGCTGCTGAAGGTCGAGACGGTGGCGCCGGACCAAATCACAGTGTTCGGCGTCGAGACCGGCAAAGCGCAGCCTCTCATGCAAGCTGCCTGCCTGCGCTCCTCGAGCCTGATCTGATGGCATTTCCTGCCCCAACACCTGTCCCCAACCACATGCCGGGCGCTTGCCCGTCATTAAACTATTGCTCCGCGCAGCGTGCACGCTGCTGATTGGTGGCTTGCCTCGGCTGCAGCCGGCGGCGTGAAGCCTCCCGATCAGTCGATTCTGCTTCGGAGCTGCTTGATGAGATGGATTCCGGATCGACCGGTACGGCGGTGCGGCGTCATGCCTGGTGGGAACGAGTAAGTTTTCCCATTCCGACGTGTCATGCAATGTTTATGGTTAATTCCTTGCCTGAAGGTTAATGCGTATTTTATGAATGTCGACTTTCCAGCAGGCCCCAATAACCATCTATGAATTACTGGGCTTGCGTTGCGGCGCTGCTACAGTCCTAGGCAAGCTTTGTGGTATATGCCCAGAAATAACCGTGACATGACGTCAGAAGGATTGGGCAATGATTGTTTTCGGATTGGGGTCGTGCGTTCTTTCGATCGCTGTTCTCGCAGCCGTTGCGCTGCTTGACCGTATCGAAGCGACCCGCAGTCAGGTTGCCCTGCGCGTCCTTTAAAATTCCACAACCAGATTGTAACGAGTGGTCAAACGCACCGGCATGCCGGTGCGTTAATCTTTGGCTTTACTGCGGTATTTGAGTTCAGCGGGAATTGCATTCATGTCTGCCAGACTTGGTCTCCTCATCGTTCTTGGCGTGACGCTCTGGCGAGTCATCACCCTCCATTTCGACACGACCGATCTGTTCGTCGACGAGGCGCAATACTGGTTCTGGTCGCAGAATCTCGATTTCGGCTACTACTCGAAGCCGCCGATGATCGCCTGGGTCATTCGAGCCATGACGGAGCTTGCAGGATCGACGTCGATCTACTGGATCAGGGTGAGCGGACCGCTGATCTACATGGCGACCGCGATCATGCTGATGAAGACGGCCAACCGCTTTGTCGGACCGAGGATTGAAGGGTGGACCGGCGCGACCTTCATCACCCTGCCCGGCGTTGCCCTGTCATCTGTGTTCTTCTCGACCGATGTCGTGCTTCTCTTTTTCCTGACGATGGCACTATGGGCCTATTTCGGCCTGACCGAGAAGCGTTCCGTCGGCCTCTCCATCCTCATGGGATTTGCCGTCGGCTGCGCCTTCCTCTCGAAGTACGCGATCCTCTTTGTCGTTCCCGGCGGGTTGATCGCGCTCATTCTGCTTCCGAGCGCACGCATCGCCTGGCGCGATTTTTTCACAGCCGTCATCGTTGCGCTTGTCGTTGCTGCGCCAAATCTCTGGTGGAATCTTGCCCATGACGGAACAACGGTCCGTCACACCACCAACATCGCGCATTGGAGCAAGCTCGGCGTCAATGTGGCCGGCGGCCTGGAATTCTTCGCGGCGCAATTCGGCGTCGTCGGGCCGATCGTATTCTCCGCGATGCTCTGGGCCGTTGTCCGCGCACTCAAGGGCAAGAGCGAGCCTAGGGAAAAGCTGCTGATCTGGCTGTCTATCCCTGTCGTTGTGCTGATCACCTTCCAGGCGCTGGTGGCCAAGGCTTATGCCAACTGGGGCGTGACGGCCTATATCGCGGGAACGATCCTTGCCGTGTGGTTGCTTGACCGCCTCTGGCCCAAGGGCCTGCGCCTGTCGCTTGCCATAAATGGCACGGCGAGTTTTCTGTTTCCTCTTGCCGCGATCTTTGCGCACCAGCTGGTGCTGCCGAACGGCAGCGAGATCATGAAGCGCTATCTCGGCCGTAGCGCGATCAGCCGCGAGGCTGGCGAGCTGGCGCGGCAGTCCGGCACCTCGATCATTGTCAGCGACAGCCGCGATCTCCTGGCGGACATGTTCCACACGCTGAGGAACGATCCTGTCCGTATCTACGCGCAGCCGCCCGTCGACGCGCCTGACAACTATTACGAGCAGACCTTTGCGCTGCCGAGCGACGTTGCAGACGACGTGCTTTTTGTGACGACACACCCGGTCGAGTGCGCCCAAACGCCTGAGCTGGTCCGCAGCTGGCAGCCGACGGAAGGCTACTACCGCGGCAAGACTATCTTTTCCTACAGGATTTCGCCGGCCTGCCTGACCGGCAAATAGGACCTCACTTCGGGGTAGACGGGAGGCCAAGGCATGTTCCCGTCCCCTCCACCTCCACAAACACGACGCCCCCTCGCTCGAAGGCGAGACGCAACTGCGCCTCGGTTGCACGATGGATATCGTGATGCTTTCCTTCGTAGTCACGGATGGTGCTGCGCGACACGGCGGCCTGTTCCGCGAGGTCGAGCTGCGTCCAGCCAAGCAATCCGCGAGCGGCCCGGCACAATGCCGGGGTCAGAATTGTTTCCTTTGCGCCTTGACCCATAATGTCAAACCACCCATATTGGTTGATATAGGCCATATATGTCATGTTTTAAACGGGATTTCCAGTTCGGGAGAGAATGATGCCGCACGATACGCCTTTGATTTCGACAATCGTCGGAGGCCTCGTGCTTGCGTTCATTCTCGGCACGCTCGCCCACAGGCTCCGAATGCCGCCTCTGGTCGGCTATCTCGTCGCAGGCGTTCTCGCCGGCCCGCATACGCCGGGCTTTGTTGCCGACCAAAGCCTTGCGCCTGAACTGGCCGAGATCGGCGTCATCCTGCTGATGTTCGGCGTCGGACTGCACTTCTCCCTGAAAGACCTCCTCTCCGTTCGCGGCATTGCGGTACCCGGCGCCATCGTGCAGATTGGATTTGCCACGCTACTCGGCTGGGGACTGGGGGCGCTCATGGGATGGCCGACGGGAGGGAGCCTTGTCTTCGGACTCGCTCTTTCCGTCGCTTCGACAGTCGTCCTCTTGAAGGCACTGCAGGAGCGACGGCTGATCGATAGCGATCGCGGCAGGATCGCGGTCGGTTGGTTGATCGTCGAGGACCTCGCAATGGTCCTGGCGCTCGTTCTGATCCCGGCAGCCGCCAGCATCGGCGGTGGAGAGCATGCGACGGCAGAGCCGCTTTCAGCCGCGATCAGCCGGCTCCTCGGCCTCGACCTTGGCATGGGCGGCATCATCGTCATGACCCTGGTCAAGGTCGTGATATTCGTCGGGGTGATGCTGGTTTTCGGGGGCCGCCTCATTCCCTGGACGATGCACCGCATCGCGCACACTGGATCCCGCGAACTGTTCCGCCTCGGCGTGCTTGCGATCGCGCTCGGCGTTGCCTTCGGTGCCTCGAAGCTGTTTGGCGTGTCGCTGGCGCTCGGCGCCTTCTTTGCCGGCATGGTTCTGGCCGAGAGCGAACTCAGCCAGCGCGCCGCCCAGGAAAGCTTGCCGCTCCGCGATGCCTTCACGGTCCTCTTCTTCGTCTCGGTCGGCATGCTGTTCGATCCGAACATCCTGATCGATAAACCGCTGCCAGTGTTGGCCACCGTTCTCATTATCGTGGTCGGCAAGTCGATCGCCGCCTTCCTGATCGTACGACTGTTCCGCAAACCTGTCGGCACGGCGCTGACGATTTCGGCGAGCCTTGGGCAGATCGGCGAATTCTCCTTCATCCTGGCCGCACTCGGCGTCTCGCTCGGTCTGCTGCCCGAGGAGGGGCGCGACCTCATCCTTGCCGGCGCGCTGATCTCGATCATCCTCAACCCTCTGCTGTTCTACGCCTGCGATCGGTTGCGCCGCGTGCTGGAGCGGACAAAGCGCGAAGAGCCGATAGCGACGAATGTGCCAGAGCCTGCTAAAGAGCCCGAGCCAGAGGAAGAGGAGAACAGGCAGCCGACGGCGCTTCGCGGGCATGCAATCATTGTCGGTTACGGCCGTGTCGGCAGCATCGTCGGTCAAAACCTCAAATCATCGGGCACGCCCTTCCTTGTCATCGAGGACTCGAGCAACCGCATCGGCGAACTGCGGGATCAGGGGATCGAAGCGATCAGCGGCAATGCCGCCTCGCGCGAGCTGCTCGACCTCGCAAACATCGCCGGCGCCCGCAGTCTCGTCATCGCCATCCCCAACGCATTCGAGGCGTGCAGGGTTGCCGACCAAGGGCGCACCATCAACCCTTCGCTCCTGATCGTCGCCCGCGCGCATTCCGACGCCGAAGTGGATGAATTGCTGGAGTACGGTGCAGACACTGTTATCATGGGCGAACGCGAAATCGCCATGGGCATGGTTGACCGGCTCGCCCAAGTGCATCATGACAGTGTGCGCTATGAAGATGAGGCCGACACTGCTACAATTGCAGTCGAGGACACGCCTTCTCCCGATAAAGAATGAGAGACTTTTGCGCCGTTGAGCCGGTACGAGGTTGAAAATCCAGATGATCACGAGATGAGGCTCGACGCACGCCGCATGGGCAGTCGTGTTGCGATCTCGCTGGTCATTGCCGTCTTCGCCTATCTTGGCCTTCTGTTCGGCGGCAATCTGGTCATCGTCCCCAGCCGCGGTGCGAACTCGGTCTCCTCGTCCGCCAAGGACGGCCAGCCGCTGCAGCTGAGCGCTCGCGATACCGTCCGCGGCATTTTGACCGCCGAGCGCAAGGCGGCTCCCAAACATGTCCCTTACGACCCCGGCGCAGCAGCCATTGGCGCGACGCCTGATATCGAGCTCCGCCTTGGCGGTGAGCAGCCCCTCGCAACCTTCCATCCCGCGCTTCGCGCCGCCGATGCGAGGGCTTACGACTCGCACGGCCCGCCTGCGGCCTCGGCATGAATGCGCGCCGGTCCGGCGCTTTCCATTGCTTTTAAGACACGCCGCCAGCGCGAGGAGCGCAGGCTCAAGCGTTATCAAGGATAAACAACAACATGCGTAATTCACCATGGCTGGTGTTCACCTATACGGTGATCATTCTCCTCGGCATTCTGATCGCTCTGCCGAACGCACTGCCGCAATCCACCCTCGCGCGTCTGCCCTCGTGGCTGCCGCATAACCAGGTTTCGCTCGGTCTCGACCTTCGCGGGGGCTCGCACCTCGTTCTCGAAGTTGACGAAGCGGACCTGACCCGCGAGCGCCTGCAGTCGCTCCTGCAGGATGCCCGCCGCGTCCTTCGCGAGAAGAACATCCAGACGAAATCAGTCGTTCGCAATCAGAACCAGATCGTCGTGACCCTGACGGATACGGCACAGACGGACGATGCGGTCACACAGCTGAAGACGCTCGGCAATGCGATTGCCACCGGCCTCAGCGCCGGCCAGTCCGATCTCTCGGTTACGACCAGCGGCAGCAATATCCTCGTCGCCTTCTCGCCGGCCGGCATTGCAGCCAATGTCGATTCCGCGGTCCAGCAGAGCCTTGAAGTCATTCGCCAGCGCGTCGACCAGGTCGGCGTCGCCGAACCGACGATCCAGCGCATCGGCGGAAACCGCGTGCTCGTGCAGCTCCCGGGCGCACAGGACCCGTCTCGCCTTCGCCAGCTTCTCGGCTCGACCGCGAAGATGTCCTTCCACATGCTTTCTCCGAACAACGCTCCGGGACCGGGCGTGACGATGCTGAAGGATGAGCAGGGCAACAGCTTTGCAGTTCTCGACCGCGTCGAGATTTCGGGTGACCGTCTTTCGGATGCGCGCGTCAGCTTCGATCCGAATACGCATGAGCCCGTCGTCAGCTTCCGCTTCGACAGCGCCGGCGCAACCCGATTCGCCGACATCACCCGTCAGAACGTCGGCAATCCGTTCGCCATCGTTCTCGACGACAAGGTGCTGAGCGCACCTGTCATCCGCGAACCGATCACCGGCGGCTCCGGCCAGATTTCGGGCAACTTCTCGGCTGACAGCGCAACAACGCTCGCCGCCATGCTGCGCGCCGGCGCCCTGCCTGCCAAGCTGACCGTCATCGAAGAACGCACCGTCGGTGCCGACCTCGGCGCGGACGCTATCCGCATGGGTATCTATTCGGGTCTCGTCGGCTTCGCGCTTGTCGCAGCCTTCATTTTCATCCTGTATGGCACGTGGGGCTTCCTCGCGAACTTCGCGCTGCTCATCCACACGATCCTGACCTTCTCGGCCCTGACGCTTGTCGGAGCAACGCTGACGCTGCCAGGTATCGCGGGTGTCGTCCTCGGTATCGGTCTTGCGGTCGACGCGAACGTTCTCATCAACGAGCGCATCCGCGAAGAGACGCGCAAGGGCAAGAGCGCGTTCGCTGCCATCGATACCGGCTTCCGCCGCGCTTATTCGACGATTATCGACGGCAACATGACGGCGCTGATCGCAGCGGCCATCCTGTTCTGGTTCGGCACCGGCCCGGTCCGCGGCTTCGCTGTGACCATGGCGCTTGGCCTGATCATCTCGATGTTCACGTCTGTCGCCTTTGTTCGCGTCACGATGATCGAGATCACACGCCGTCGTAAGCTGAAGGTCCTGAACATCAAGCCGATGATCCCGATGATGTTCAACCCTTACGGCCGCCATATCCAGTTCATGAAGGCTCGCTTCTTCGGCGTGACGGTCTCGGCGCTTCTGTCGATCGCCTCGGTCGTCCTCTTCATCCATCCGGGTCTCAACTACGGCGTCGACTTCCGCGGCGGGATCCAGATGTCGGTCAAGACGCAGGAGGCCGCCGATCTCGGCCGCTTCCGCGAAGGCTTGAACAGCCTTGGCCTCGGCGAAGTCTCCCTCCAGACCTACGGCGACAACAACACCATGGCGGTGCGTGCGCAGCGTCAGGAAGGTGGGGAAGAAGCCCAGACGGCAGCCGTTGAAAAGCTGAAGGCCGAGATCGTCAAGATCGACCCGTCGGCAACCGTTACCGGCACCGATGTCATCGGTCCGAAGGTCAGCGGCGAGCTCGCCTGGGCCGGCATTCTGTCGGTCGTCATCGCAAGCTTGGCGATGCTTTTCTACATCTGGTATCGCTTCGAATGGCCATTCGCTGTCGGCGCTATCGTCACGCTTATCCTCGACGTGACCAAGGCGATCGGTTTCTTCGCGCTGACCGGCCTCGACTTCAACCTGACAGCCATCGCAGCCATCCTGACGCTCGTCGGCTATTCGGTGAACGACAAGGTCGTGGTCTATGACCGCATGCGTGAAAACATGCGCCTCTACAAGTCGATGCCGCTGCGCGAGATCATCGACCGGTCGATCAACGAGACGCTCGCACGAAGCCTCTACACCAACGCGACGGCGTTTCTTGCCTTGCTGCCGATGGCGATCTGGGGCGGCAGCGCGGTCTCAAGCTTCGCGATCCCGATGGTCTTCGGCATTCTCGTTGCCGGCGCGTCGTCGGTCTTCATCGCAGCACCGATCCTGCTCTTCCTCGGCGACTGGCGTCGTCGCCACGGCAAGGCCATTGCTGCGGCCGAGCCCGAAGCAGAAATCATCCCTCCGGAAGAGGGCCAGCCGCGCAAGACCGCCGGCTGAGTGCTAGTGAGATGAAACGAAATGAGGGCGCCGGTTGCGGAACCGGCGCCCTCTTTCTATTCTCGCCCGACTGGGAGGTTCTGCAGCATGTCGTCCGAGCAACCGATTGAATCGACTGAAAACGAGGAGCGCATTCGGCGCTTCCTGGCAATCGCCTCGCACGATCTGCAATCGCCGCCGCGAGACATCGCGATGTACGCGGAAATCCTGCTCGACGACTTGGCCGGCAAGCTTGACGGCGACCAGTTGAAGAGCCGGGCCTGGTACCGACCCCACCTATCAGGACAAGATCTTCGACGCCTTCTGGAAGCTGCCGCAGGCAGGGCGACCCGCCGGCGCGGGGCTTGGCCTCACGGCCGCGCGAGCAAAACCTGCGCGCGCTCGATGGCAGCATCCACCTGCATGCTCAAGCCGCCGACCCTTCAGCAATTCCGCGAAGTGTTGGACGGACTGGACAGTTTGAATTTGCAGGCGCGTGGAGATAGCTTAGTTCTTTATGCGGAACCTTCGAGGCAAACCCCAATTATAACGGCATGACGTTTATACTTGCACTAATGCTGGCGATGGCGACGCCTCCCAATCCATCCGGACTGTATTCAATGGTATCTGGCATCCATCACGTGACCCTCCTGACCCGAAAGGTGCAGGCAAACGTGGATTTCTACGCGGGTTTTCTCGGCATGCGGCTGGTCAAGCAGACCGCCGGATTCGAAGACGCCACGCAGCTTCATCTCTTCTACGGGGACGGCGTTGGCAGCCCCGGCTCGTTGGTGACCTTCCTTGTATGGGAAGACGGTTCACCCGGCCGCGTCGGCCACAGCCAGATCGGTGAGCTGTCGCTTGCGATCGATCCATCGAGCATCGGCTATTGGCTCACCCGCTGCATGAGTTTCGGACTTCGCTCTGAAGGCCCGGCCGATGAGTTTGGCGAACCTGTGCTGCGGCTGAAGGACCCCGACAATATCATCGTCAAGCTCGCCGGCGCCCGTGATCTGAAGTCGCCCGCTACCTGGGACGGCGCGGGTGTTCCGGTCGAACACGCCATTCAGCGGGTACGCGGCGTCACCATGCTCACCGAGAAACCGGCCGAAAGCCGTGACTTCGCGGAGCGTCATTTCGGCTACCGCTTCCAGGAAACGCGCGGCAATATCGACCGGCTTGTCTCGGAATCGGGCGATATTGTCGACATCAGGAATGCCCAGGGATTCTGGTCCGGCGCGCCCGGTACCGGGACGGCCGATCACGTCGCCTTCCGCGCCGTAGACGAGAAGCAACTTCACAAGGTGCACGATGCCCTGAAGGAAAGCGGCGCGTCGGCGACGAACCTGCACGATCGCAAGTATTTCGAATCGCTCTATGCCCGCGAGCCAGGCGGCACACTGATCGAATTGGCGACAGACAAGCCCGGCATGATGGTGGACGAGCCGCGGGCCACGCTCGGCACCAAGCTTTTCGTTCCCAAGGACCCAATCACCGATCTCAAGGATCTGAAGGTCGTACTGCCGCAATTTTCGATGCCCGGCGAGCCCCGCATCAACTACCGCGACCTGCCCTTCGTGCACCGCTTTTATACGCCGCCGGATCCTGACGGCAGCGTCTTCGTGCTGTTGCACGGCTCAGGCGGCAACGAAACGACGTTGATGCCCCTGCTGCACGAGGCTGCCCCGCGTGCCACGCTGCTTGGCGTGCGCGGACGGGCGACGGAGGAAGGCATTCCGCGCTGGTACAAGCGCATCACGCCGTTCTCCTTCGACCAGGACGATATCAAGAACGAAGCCGAGGCCTTTGCCGCCTTCATCGAGGGAGCCGTATCGTCCTACGGCCTGGATCCGAAGAAGATCGTCTATGTCGGCTATTCCAACGGCGCGAACCTGCTCAACTCGCTCCTCTATCTGCATCCGAATTTGGTGCACAAAGCTGTGCTGTTGCGCTCCATGCCGGTCCTGAAGGACTATCCGCACGCCGATCTCAAAGGCACGGATCTCTTGGTCATCAGCGGCAAGACGGATGCTTACGGCAAATATGCCAGCGACCTCGAAACCCGGCTGAAACAATCGGGAGCGACCGTCGACTCTGATGTCATCGCCGGCGGACACGATCTCGGCGACGCTGATGTTT
Source organism: Rhizobium sp. 57MFTsu3.2 (assembly GCF_012932765.1). Taxonomy (NCBI): domain Bacteria; kingdom Pseudomonadati; phylum Pseudomonadota; class Alphaproteobacteria; order Hyphomicrobiales; family Rhizobiaceae; genus Rhizobium; species Rhizobium sp. 57MFTsu3.2. Next base: position 9,225 of record NZ_JDWI01000007.1, on the reverse strand, counting down.
CGATCATCCAGAAATGGCTGGCACAGCAGATCAACTAGCTCGGAAGGGCTTTTTCGCAGGGGCGGCACCGGCCCTGCGTTCCCCTGCATTCATGCACCGACGCGCGCGGACACGCCTGCAATTCCGTCCTTTTGCGGCGTTCGGAAGCAACGTTTCAAAGCAAAGACAAACAAGCCTTCACAAACTCGCGCTTGACGATAGCGAACAAAGGTCTGCTGTTCCCGACGGTTGTACCTTTCTGCTTCGTGCTAAACGTCAACAATGAACGCCACTGCGCAAAGGCCCTCGGTTATTTGTTATTCATGAAGACGTGCCCGTCTCTTTTCCAGAAATTGAAAGCAATGCCATGACTGTTTGCAACACTTATACGGTGTAAATATATTTCGACGCTGCTGTATTTTTTTATACAATATACATCGACATCTTTACATATCTTTTCTCAATTTGATCATACTATATATTTTTGAAACTAGAATTATGAATTTCTACGAATTATTTCCACTTACATTATCCCCAGAATTCAGCATTTATCTTTTAAATCTATATTTAGATTGCCTTAAGCGATACAGAAGGCAAGAAATTACCACATTCGTCTGCGAACTGCTCCAACTGTTCTATTTTGCTGCAGCGCAAAATGCTCCTTGCCGAAGCGGGGTCCCAGCCCTATCCTCGCCTCGACATCGATCGCAGAAGGGGAATTTGCATGCCTCCTCGGCCCGTGGACATCAGCCTGATCATCTCGTCGAGAAATCGGGCCTATGGACTAACGAACTGCCTGGATGCCGTTTCTATTGCCGCCCGCCAGGCAGACTATCTGAGACTTGAACTGGTCTTCGTGGACAATGGCTCCACGGACGAGACGTCGGACGTCGTCCGCCAATGGGCGTCGACCGCGCCGATCAAGACCAACTTGATCTATGAAGCGAAACCCGGCCTCGCCATCGCCCGCAACACGGGCCTCAACGCCGCGAGAGGCCGTGTCCTCGCCTTTACCGACGACGACTGTGAGATTTTCCCCGACTATTTCAGCACGCTCGCAGCGCTTTTCAGCTCGGATACCGAGATGGTCATGCGCGGCGGGCGGATCGAGCTCGGCGACACACGCGACCTGCCGGTCACGATCAAGCCCGAGATGGAACCTGCGGTATTGAGCAGCGAGCTGCATGCCGGCGGCTTCATTCATGGCGCGAACATGGCGTTTCCCCATGGGCTGGTCGAGAAGATCGGCTTTTTCGATACTCGCTTCGGGGCGGGCTCCCCTTTCCGCTCCGGTGAGGACACCGACTACGTGCACCGCGCCTTCAATGCCGGCGTGCGTGTCGAATATCTGCCGGATTTTGCCGTCAAACACTTCCATGGACGGCGTGAACTCGCGGATATCAAACGTCTCCAGACCGGCTACGCCTTCGGCAACGGAGCGCTGTACGCCAAATATCTCTTCGATCGCCGCTCGAACATGCGCGGCATGCTGCGCTGGGAAATCCGCCAGGCGCTCATGGAGGCCATCGGGCGCCGAAAACTCAACGAGGAACTTGGCCTGACCTACCGCAGCCAGCTTCGTGACAACCTGACCGGCATGCTCGCTTACTGGCGAGCGCCGAAGGCAAAGCAGCCCGCCTGAGGTTTCGCTTCGCCGCCAACAGAATCACCGCGCGACTCTTCGCGAGCCAAATTCGATTGGATAATGCATGGCCGATACGGCAATTGCGCACGCCGAGCTTAAGAAGAAAACCGCACTTTCCGTCCTCTGGTCGGTCATTCGCGTGGCCTGGAGCACAATCGCGACCTTCGTGATCTTCGTCATCCTCGCACGCATTCTCGGGCCCGGCGATTTCGGTACCTTCGCGCTTGCGAGCCTCTTCGTGGAAATCGGCCGCGTGCTTGCCTATGCAGGCCTCGGCGATGCGGTCACGCGCCAGCTTGATCTCGACGAGGAGCTTGCCGATACCGCCTTCTGGGCGACGATCGCCTTCAGCGCCATCGTTGCCTCGCTGGTGTTCTTCTTCGCGCCCTACTACGGCGATCTGGTGCGCGATCCATCGGTTTCAGGCATTCTGCGCTGGCTGGCACCACTGCTTCCGATTTCGTCGCTGGCCGTCATCCACAATGCGCGCCTTGCCCGTGAATTCGGCCACAAGAGCCTCGCCGGGCAGGCAATCGCCGCCAGCCTGCTCTCAGGCATTACCGCAGTCGTCTGCGCCTTTCTCGGCTGGGGCGTCTGGGCGCTCGTTGCGCAGACCGCGGTCAACGCCGCCGTGACCGTGCTCCTCGGCTGGTTCTACTATCCCTGGATGCCGAAGTTTCGCTTCAATGTGCCGATGTTCCGGTCCGTTTTCCTCTTCAGCATCAGCCTTGTCGTGACCCAGCTGATGTGGATGCTGCTCGCCCGCGTGCAGGATATCTTCATTTCGCGCTGGTTCGGCCCGGTCGAAGTCGGCCGCTATCGCATTGCCTGGCGGCTGATCGAGCTGATCGGCCAAGCGGTGCTGGCCCCGATCGGCAGCGTATCGCTCGTCACGCTGTCGCGCCTGCAGAACGACCACACGGCCTTCCGCAACGCCTACAACAAGATCGTCGGTGCAGCCGCGCTCGGAACCATCCCGCTGCTGCTCGGCTTCGGCGCCCTGTCGAACGACATGATCGCGCTGCTCTTCGGCAACAAGTGGGGCAATGCCGGCGATATCGCCACCGTCCTCGTGCTGATGGCGGTTCCCTTCGTCACGAACTTCTTTGCCTCGTCGGCGCTCTCGGCCGTCAACCGGGCGGAATCGATCCTGTCCGTCGCCGCCCTGCAGCTCGTGACGACGCTGATCCTCACCTGGCTGCTCGTCCCCTACGGCGTTGTCGCCGTTGCTGCGGGCTATACGCTGCGTGCCTGGCTGACGATGCCCTATCAGCAATATGTGCTTCAGCGATACGCGCATATAGACGCCAAAAGCACGCTGAAGGCCGTCGCCCTGCCCTTCTGCGGCGCGACACTGATGGCCGTCTGCGTGTGGTTCGCGCATCCGGTCATCGTAGAGCACATTCAAAACCGCTGGCTCGCGCTTGGCCTTAGCATCGGCCTGGGCGGACTGATTTACCTGGCGTTCCTGCCGATCTTCGGCCGCTCGGTCATCCGCCCTTACATCGCGCTTGCCATGTCCCTCAACCCATTCCGCAAACAGGCCGAAGCCTAGCCGCTTGCATGGACCCGAGTGTCCGTAAACAAGGAGCATTTCATGGAATCCAATATTACGATCATCAACCGCCTGCAGGGCGTGATCGCCAATTGCCTTTCCGACCTCTTTGATCCGTCCGAGCGTTTTGCGCTTCTCGACTTCCCGAACCACTACAATATTGGCGACAGCGCCATCTGGCTCGGTGAGCTTGCCTATTTCGACAAGAAACGTACGCGCCCGACCTACGTGACCGAGATCCCGACCTATGATGAAGACCGGATGCTCGGCGCGATCAGCAGCGGTCGCATTTTCCTGCACGGCGGCGGCAATTTCGGTGACATCTGGGCCGGCTACCGCCAGTTCCGCGAAGGCCTGCTCGACAAGCACAAGGGCCGCCCGATCGTCCAGATGCCGCAGACGATCCATTTCAAGGAGCAGGCAAATGTCGACAGCACCGCGCGTGCGATCGAGCGCCACGGTCAGTTCACGCTTCTCGTTCGCGACCAGCGAAGCCTGGAATTTGCCCAGCGCTGGTTCCAGTGCGAAACGCGGCTTTGCCCGGACATGGCCTTCTGCATCGGTCCGGTCACTCGACCGACGCCGCAGCACGAGCTGCTGCTCAATCTGCGTGAGGACCAGGAAGTCGGCACCGCACAGGACCTGACGGCAGCAACCTTGCGTCCGGGTACCGTGAAATCGGACTGGCCCGACGAGCCTGCCGATTTCCAGCGCCAGACGAAGCACGCCGCGATCCTGAAGGGCCTTCTGACCGGCCGTATCGGCGGCCGCGCGCGGATGACGGAGCTTGCCTATCGCGAACGGGCGCAGCAGCGTTTCGACCGTGGCGTCGCCCTGCTGAGCTCGGCGCGCCAGGTCATCACCGATCGCATGCACGGGCATATCATGTGCGTGCTCTTGGGCGCCGATCACTGCGTTCTCGACAACAGCTACGGCAAGACGAGCAGCTTCATCGAGGCCTGGGGCACCTGCAACAGCGACAAGGCGGAGCTTGCCTCAACGGTCGACGAGGCGCTCGCCATCCTCGATGCGCGTCGCGTCGCCCGTGCGGCCGCCGCCTGATTTGAGATCAGCCTCGCCGGGCAACCAGAATCCCGGCGAGCACCACTGCCCCGCCGATCGCCTGCATCGGGCCGATCGGTTCGCTGAGCAGAACCCAGGCGAGGATTGCCGCCACGACCGGCTGCAGCAGCAGCGTCAGTGAGGAGAAGGCGGCCGGCAGATAGGCGAGCGCATAGGCAATCGCCACCTGCCCGCCCGCGTGGCTGACGAAGGCAAGACCGAAGACGATCGCCCAGCCATAGGCCGTCGGCGGTAGCATGTGGCCTTCGTAGAAGAAGCCGATCGGGAAGATGCAGACAGCAGCCGACGCCGTGCTCCAGAGCATGATGCGGACCGTATCGAACCGGCTGCGCAGCTTGCCGATTGCCAGGATGTAGCCGGCATAGAACACGGCTGCGATGACCGCGACGCCATCGCCGCTGAGGTCGCCATTGCCAAGCGCCGCAGGACCGCCCTTCAGGACAACCACGCCAGAAAGCGCCAATACCAGCCCGAGAACGAAGACACGGGTAACGACTGCGCCGAAAAACAGAAGCCCGATCACCGTGACAAAGACGGGAGCCAGATTGGCAAGCAGCGTCGCATTGGCCACCGACGTCATGGTGATGGAGAGGTGCCAGGCCGCGAGATCCATGGCGAGCAGGACACCCGGCACGACCAGCAGGGCATAGTCGGATAGCTTTTCAGGCTTCGAGCCGGCATCCTTGCCCTTCGCAAGCGAGAATATGAAGATCGGGATCAGCGCCAGGGCGACGCGCCAGAAGGCCGTCGCCATCGGCCCGACTTCCGACAGCCGCACGAAGATCGGCGAGCCGCCGATCGCCGCGCCGCCGAGGATCAGGGCGGCGAGGGGAAAACGGTTGGATGCGGGGGTTTCTGCGACGGTGGAAGCGGCCTGCGACATTAGCTCTCGATGCGTTCTGACCGCCTGACGACCGGCGGCGAGCAACGGACCTATCAGAAGCGATGGTGTCGTGATAGCCGAGGAGCGACAGGGGCAGGCAAAAGCGCAATCTTATTGCCCGCCGATGCGAATTTGCAGCACCGAGCCTATCAGCCGGAAATGACGGTCGAGAATTCAGGCGCCCCGCGAATTGTGTTGCTGACCGTGCAGATTTCTTCCGCCGCATGGGCGATCTTCAGGCGCGTCTCTTCATCGAGGTCGCCCTTGATCGAGAAGGCGATGTTGAATGTTTGGACACGCGACGGGCCTTCGCTTGCCTTCTCGCCAGTAACGTCGGCCGTGATCTCCGTGATCCGGTCGAGCATGCCCATCTGGCTTGCGGCAATGCGCGCGCTCAGGACCAGGCAGGCTGACAGCGACGCATAGAGGAGGTCGAGCGGATTGAAGCCAGGTTGCGAGGTGCCGGTGACGATATCGAGCTCACCCTTGGTGGCCGAGGTGACATGTGGAAAGCCGGTGCGACCAAGAACGGCGGTTGCTCCAACGGGACGGGGACGAGCCTTGAGATCGGCGGCCATGAGAAAATCCTTTGGTGATGACAGCCTGTGCTAGATAAGGATTTTGATTGCCCGCGGCAATGCGCTTCAGCTCCGGCGAAGGGGCGGAAACAGACCACTCGGGTGATTCGGTCGACTCCAATCCGTCCGCTCGTCAACCTCAGTTTCCCATCCCGATTTCTAAGGATAGCCCCAGGTCAGCTTCAAAGTGCAATATAAGCTTGCACTAAAACAGAAACGACTCAATGGAGTTATCCATGCGAACACTTGCGGCTGTTCCTGATGCACCCAGCGTCGTCCTCGATGCCGAACCCTTCGGCTATGTCAGAAAAGTCTACCTCGACGACGAAGCCTGCTGGGGCCTGTTCGATTCCGATGGCGATGTGATCTTCGTCGGCGATGCTGCCGGCGATTGCCACGAATACGCGGCGAAGGAACAGATCCGCATTCAGATCGTCCATTGAAACTCTAAAGCGCGTCGCCCGTTTTTTGATTCAGGTTCTCGAATCGGCCGATTTGTGATTCCTTCGTAGCTGGAAGGAGACCGGTCATGGGCAAATCACATCCGATCGAGTTGCGTTCCCGTGTTGTTGCGTTCGTTGAAGANGGTAACACCCATCGCGAGGCGTCTCGGCATTTCCGTGTGTCGCCTCGGTTTGTGAATAACCTTGTTATCCTGAAGCGTGAAACGGGCTCTCTGTTGCCAAGACGACAGGGCCATGTCGGCGGCGGCAAGTTGAGCGACCATGGAACATGGTTCCGTTGTATAATCGCATTCCGTCCGTCAAGAGGGGTTGAGCATGCGGTATCCTCACCGGGTTGAAGGAAGGCAACGCGGCGCAATCCGAATTGTCGGTTTGGCCCTCAGCGGCCATGTCCTTAAGAGCTGTCCGGTGCTGGGAGCAGGGTTGTCTTCGCGGTCGACAAATGTCGCCGCATGATGGGTATTCGCAGGTAGGATCTTCCTTATGTGAACGGCGCAATCTCTATTACGTTGCAGGGAACGATACGGAATGATCCAACCTACGTCCGCAGCACGGACGCTCAGTGCCTCAAATCAGGTTTGACGCGCTGAGGGAGGAAGGCTGGTTGTCGCTTAAGCGGCGGCGTCAGCCGAGGCGTTGAACACTTCTCCTGTCCTGAGCATGCTGTGCATGATAACCGCAAGCTTCCGGGCGACCGCCACCGCAGTGCGTTTGAAGCCCAACCGCTCGCGCAGCTTCAGCCCCCAGCTCCTGAGACTGCTTTCGTTGCCGGGTCTGGTCCTCGTGAGGAGGACCGTTGCCGCTTCATACTGCAGTCCCCGCAGATGGCTGTCGCCTCCTCGCGAGATGTGGCCGTCATAGTCGACCTCACCTGACTGGTAGCGCCGTGTTGTCAGCCCAAGCCAGGCACCAACTGAGCGCGACGTTTTGAAGTTTTCTGGATCTTCAATCGCGGCAACATAGGAGACGGCCGTAACGGCGCCGATACCCGGGATCGTCATCAGGAGCTTCGTCGGCTGACTCTGCCGTGCCACTGCGAGCAGCTGGCGATCCAGATCGGCCGCGCGCTTGCGGATGTCACGCCACGCATCAAGCAGGGGCAATATGATCGCTGCAAGGTCGTCATTCCCAGCTAATAGCTCCCTCACTTTGCCATCAAACACCCTACCCTTTCCGTTGGAAACAATGAGGCCGAATGTTTTCATCAGGCCGCGGATCTGGTTGCTGAGCTGGGTCGAGATGCTCAAAAGCTGGTTGCGGGCCGCCACCAGGGTGCGCGTCAGCATGCTGTCAAACGCCTTTACCCGGACCGCCTTGTAGAAGCCGGCTTCGGCCATCTGGGCCAGGCCATCCGCATCATTGGCATCCGTCTTGTTGAGCGTCTCGTGCAATATCTTTTGCGCGTGCCGCGCTTCGATGCAGATCGCGGGAACCCCTTCGGCCATCAGTGCATGATAGAACATGGGGTAATCGCGGCGCGATCGTCCCAGGCTATTTCTATAGATGATGGCTGGCTGGGGTGGTTGCCCCCGATAAGATGGAAAAACGGGCTCTCGATTCGAACCGGGCCCAACATCAAACGGAGAGCAACCATGAATCAATATATCGGGCTTGATGTTTCATTGAAAGATACCGCGATTTCGATCCGAGAGGACGGAAAGCGGATCTGGCGGGGAAAGTGTCCTTCGGACCCGAAGCTCCTGGCAGAGACGATCCGTAAGCATGCGCCGCATGCCAGGCGTGTCGTCTTCGAAACAGGGCCGTTGTCGACTTGGTTCTATCATGCGCTAACGAACGAGGGGATTCCGGCGATCTGCATAGAAGCGCGGCACGCGCAAAAGGTATTGAACGAGACGCTCAACAAGACTGACGCCAATGATGCGGATGGCTTGGCCCAGTTGGCCGAAGCCGGCTTCTACAAAGCGGTTCGCGTCAAGTCGTTCGACGCCATGACGACCCGCGCCTTGGTGGCGGCCCGCGATAAGCTCGTGCACATCTCAACGCAACTCGGCAATCAGATCCGGGGTGTCATGAAGACGTTCGGTTTCATTGTCCCCGAAGGAAAAGGTCGGATATTCGATGGCAATGTGAGAGAGCTTGTCGCTGGGAATGACAACCTTGCACGGATCATTTTGCCGCTGCTCGATGCGTGGCGCGACATCCGCAAGCGTGCTGCAATTCTTGATCGCCAACTGCTCGCAGCGGCGCGGCAGAGCCAGTCGGCGAAGCTGTTGACGACAATTCCCGGCATAGGTGCCATCACGGCGATCTCTTACGTCGCTGCCATCGAGCATCCGCAAAACTTCCGGACTTCGCGTTCAGTCGGCGCCTGGCTCGGGCTGACCACACGCCGCTATCAGTCGGGCGAGGTCGATTATGATGGTCATATCTCACGGAGAGGCGACAACCATTTGCGCGCGCTGCTTTACGAAGCCGCGACCGTGATGCTGACACGAACCGGCGCCAGGACTGAAAGCCGCCTCAAAGACTGGGGGCTCAAGTTGCGCGAACGGCTTGGCTTCAAGCGCGCCGCAGTGGCTGTCGCCAGGAAACTCGCGGTCATCATGCATACCATGCTCAAGACAGGGGAAATCTTCAACCCATCGGCCAGCGCCATCGTATAATGAAGCTCTGACAGCCGATGACTCTCTCAGCGCGTCATCCTTCTGACGCGACGAGGCGTCCCTGTCGTGGACGTAGGTCGGGTCATTCCGTTCACGTGGCGGCAGCTCCTAGAGACTGCGCATAAAACATAGGAAGACCTTGCCTGCGAGGACCATGATGCGGCGGGCTTGTACCGACCGCGGAGACAACCATGTTCCCGACATACGATTGCCTCACGTCAAAATGAAGCACTGAGCGAACACCGAGAACGCGCCATATGACCGCCCGCTACGCCGCCCGCTCCCTACGGCGCTTTTGGGGGCGCGCTCGCGAGCGGCTTCGCTACCACCGAGCTACACACCACCTGGCGGACACGATCGGACGATGTCGCTTGCCCAGGCCACCTTGACTAACGGGATGCGATTAGACAACCA
>NZ_JDWI01000060.1:0-12894 GCF_012932765.1 Rhizobium sp. 57MFTsu3.2 | reverse complement strand
CATCGGCTGACCAAGCCCTACCATCCTTGGACGAACGGCCAGGCCGAGCGGATGAATCGAACCATCAAGGACGCCACCGTCAAGGTCTACCATTATGACGACCTGGAAAGTCTCAAGGCCCATGTCCTGGCCTTCGTCACTGCTTACAACTTCGCCAAACACCTCAAGGCGCTCCGATGGCGAACGCCCTATCAAGCAATCTGCAACGCCTGGACAAGGGACCCGTCAATCTTCAAAATCAATCCGCACCATCTCATTCCGGGACCACACACCTAGAGCCTTCGGGGCTAAATTGAAGCGTTCTGCCGGAACCACACCTCAGTCGCGCACGACCGTCCAGTTGTCGTCGGGGTTGAACTCCTTGATCGCCGCGGCGCGCTGCTCGGTCTCGGGCCCCAGATCTCGCTGGTAGACGATGTTGGAACCGTTGACGACGAAGGTCTGAGCCCCGGTCACGTGATACTTGACCGGCCAGGCGATCAACGCAAAACCGCCCGTCATGTTGCCATTGACGATATAGCTCTGCTTTCCACCGATCACGTTGGGGCCCTGGGCCGTCAGGATGCGATAGCGGTAGCCATAGTAGCCTTCGCCGCGCTTCACCTTACTGAAGGCGGCCGTTTCGATCAGGGGCCCCGCCGGGCTTTCTTCATCAAAGGCACCGGGCTCCCAGTAGAGGCCGTCGCGTTGTCCCGGGGTGCTGATCAGCTTCTGCGCAAATTCGAAAAGTCCGTCCTCGTCCTCGTCGATTTGCGCGTAGGCGTATTGGGCGTTCACATAGTCATGCATCGTCTGGATTGTCGCCAGTTCGCTCTGACCGACGCGGCGGTTGACGATCTCCTGCAAACCGACCTCGGTATCGAATGCCCATTTGCCGTCCTTGTTCTTCGACAGAGGAAAGGGCAGCGGCCACATGACGTCGCCAATCAGAACCACCTTGCGATCATGGAGGTCCTGCAATTGCAGTTGGCGCAACGCGCCCTCGCGGATCGTTTCATAGCTTAGCATCGCCTCCTTGCTGGATCGCAGTTTGGCCGCGTCCAGACCGAGAAGGCTCGCGAGGCCATCGATATCATTGGCGCTCAACACCGTCTTGAACCGCTCAAGCGCCGCCGATGGGTCATCGAATGACGGCGGCGTACCGGCCACGAATTCCTGAAGATTCGTCTGAATCTGCGACATCGACGGGGCCGCCCACGCCAGGGAGAGAGCCGTTCCGAGCAACAGCGGAATCAACGTAAACTGTGGTCTCATGGTTTATCTCCGGAAATCTGAACAGCTGGACACCCTATCACCGACCGCCGCCGCGACCGCCACCTCCACGCCCCCCGCCGCCACGGCCGCCGCCGCCGTGTGGTATCGGGCGCGAGCGTTGAGCGGAGGGACGTGGACCACCCCGTTGCCCGCCTCCCATGCTCTGTCCGCCTCGCTGGGAAGCCACCGCTTCACGCCGGCCGGACTGCACGTTGCCGAGGGCGCTCGGTTGGCGCGAACGGTTGTCGGGCCGCGCCGCCATCTTCGGTGCGCTTGGCTTCTTGACTGCCGGCTTTGATGGACGGTTGGCAGCATTGCCCGGTCGATTGGCGGCATTTCCTGGACGGGCATCCACGCGATTGCCCAGATCGCCCGGGCGGGCATCCGGACGCGCCCCACCCGGCCGGTTGGCGACAGCATCGCCTGCCCTCGGATTTGCCCTCAGGCCCTCCGCAGTGCTCTTTCGAATATCGTCAGCACGTGTGCTGACATTTCTGGCTCCTTGTCCGCGGTTCGCCTGCCGGTCGCTGACCTTGTTCTTGAGCTGGTTGCGGTTGTCGGACTGCAGGCTGGATTTGATCGCCGAACGATCGATGTTGGCGAGCTGATCCCTGTCGATATTCAGCTTGCTGCGATCGACCTTGGTCCAGTCGACGTCGTTCCATTTGACCTTGCCGTTGAAATTTCGGTCGTTAAAGCAGTTGTTGCAGTCGATATCGACATCGCCGCCCCAATTGCCGCCCCAAACGCCCCAATCGTCCCAATTGACGATGGCAGCCCAGGCGACGCCCGTCACCGCGGCAGCAAAGAACCCGGCACCCGGATAATAGTAGCTGTCGTAAGAATTGGGATAGTAGGAGATCGGAGCGGCCGTATAGCCTGGCTCATAGAGCATTTCGGGTGGATATTGAGGGATATAGACCTTCTCGGGATTGGTCGGTCGTATGACGACGTTCTCGTTCTCAGTCACGACCGTGATCTTGTCGTCGGTCTTGATGACGTTCTTCGCCACCGCTTCGTCGCGAAGCTGCTGAATGGCGATCAGTACATCCTTTTGCTGGTTTGTAAGCGCGTCACCCAGCGATTGAGTCCAATCGAGATCGTCGCTCATCATCTTGACGATATCTGGATAGTTGAGGAGCGAGATGACACTTCCATCCCAATCATCCTTCGGCTTGAGATCGGCGTCTTTCTTCTTGGCCTCCAGGAAACGCTGAGCCTCGATGACCTGCACCGGAAACAGTGAAGCCGCCGAGATCGCCGCCACGAGCTCGTCCGGATAGAGGGCGATGCGTGCCACAAGCACTTCAAGCTCATTCTCGGAAAGCAGAGCGGCCTCCGGCGCCGTCGTCTCTGTCGAGGCGAGTTTCTGTGTTGGGGTCGCGGTCTGTGAATACGCTGGCGGGCCGGGATGCATCGAAATGATTGCCAGCGCAGAAAGCCCCGCAAGCAATCTCAAATATATTGCTTTCACCACGCAACGACCTCCTCTGAATCAAAACAAATTTTGTGTAAGTGCCTCACGGAGATTTTGGTCTGGTGTCCGAAGGCCGCCTAAGCATCACGATTTTCGATTGTGCGAGCGCCTCACCCATTTCCTTCAAAAGGGCTTCAACCAGTGCGGCATATTCTTGCCGCCGCGCTTCGCGCACGCTTTCGGGAAGGCGCTCGATATGCGTCAAGGTTTCCACCGCGATTGCCAGATCCTCGCACATGCTGTGAAACGCGTCGCTCCCGTAAAAGAGCCGCTGCACCAGCTGCGCCTGGCCAGGAAAGTGCGCCTCGGCCCTTTCGAGAACCGACAAAGGTGTAGAATTGCTATCTCCCGAAACCATCCCCGCCCCGCTGTCAAATGCGTTAAGCAGAGTTGCATCATATAGCGTCAGCCCGGAATGGCGGCGTAACTTACGCGATCCTACGTTCGGCGGAGTTTTCCCTTATGCGCCTGTCGCTCCTGCCATCCTCCATCGATCTGCTACGGCGACCATCCAAGATCATCTTCAGCAGCTGCACCTTTCGTCAGACCAATAGAGGATACGTGATGCTACGGGTCTTTGCGCCAAAGTGGGTCTAGTATCCGCAGGTCGACAGCAAGCGAACGGGCGGCCAGACCAAGCCGAAGAGGCGGCCAGACCAAACCGAAAAGGAGGAACGGTGTTTCTCGACTATTTTGCACTGGGAGTGTTGCTCTTCGTCGCAGTCACTCTGTTCTATGCAGTGATCGCGATCCACGACATCCCACACCTGATCGCCAAGGCCAGGAACCATCCGCACCAGGACGCCATCCACGTTGCCGGATGGGTGAGCCTGTTCACGCTGCACGTCATCTGGCCCTTCCTTTTCATCTGGGCCACCCTTTACCGCGAGGATCGCGGTTGGGGCATCCGGACGGATGGCAAGCTATCCCCAGAAGCCGAAGCCAACGCTGAAATTGCCCGTCTCCACGCACGGATCGCGGAACTCGAGGCTCCAATGGCAGAGAGGGAGAAGGTCTGATGGAATTACTCCTGATGCTGACCTACGCGGCTTTTTGCTTCGCGATCTTCAAGTTGTTCAGAATTCCAGTGAACCAGTGGTCGCTTGCGACGGCTGTCCTAGGCGGCATATTCATCATTGCCGGGCTGGTGCTGCTCATGAGCTACAACCATCCCTATTCCAGCGATGGGCGCATTTATTTTACCTCGGCTCCGGTCATCCCGGTCGTGGGCGGCCAGGTCGTAGAGGTGCCGGTCACGCCAAACGCTCCGTTGAAGAAAGGCGATGTTCTCTTCAGGATCGATCCTCGCCCCTATCAATATGCCGTCGATCAGAAAACGGCGTCGCTTGCCGAAGCCAAGCAGACCGTCCTGCAGTTGAAGGCTGCTCTCGATGCCGCCAATTCGGCCGTAACAGGTGCGGAAGCATCTAGGGACCGCTCGCTGCAGGCCTTCGAAAAGTTCCAGGCATCGAATGAAAACGCAAAATCCAGCGGCAGAGGTGCCGTCTACTCCGAACTCGAAGTCGAGAACCGGCGCGGCATCTACCTGACGGCCGAGGCCGCCGTCGATACAGCCCGTGCTCAGGCGGCGCAAGCAAGGCTCGCCTACGAGTCCGAGATCAACGGAACGAATCCCACGGTCGCGCGGCTGGAGGCAGAGTTGGCGAACGCGCAATACGAGCTCGACCAGACGACCGTGCGCGCACCGAGCGACGGATACGTGACGCAGGTTTTCCTACGTCCCGGCATGATGGCGAATCCCCTGCCCTTGCGGCCGGTGATGGTCTTCATCAACAGCGAGGACCGGTACCTCGCTGCCGCCTTCATTCAGAATTCGCTCCAGCGCGTGCGGGTTGGCGACGAGGCCGAGGTGGCGTTCAAGGCCGTCCCCGGCAAGATCTTCAAGGCGCGCGTCCGGGAAGTCATCGATGTGATGGCGCAAGGCCAGTTGCAGCCAGGCGGCGCGCTGATCGACCCGCAATCGCCCGAACGGCTGTCGCCGGGGCAGACACTGGCGGGTATCGAAATACTGGAGAGCACCGACGGGTATCAACTGCCCGGCGGTGTGGTCGCCGAGGTCGCGGTCTACACACATTACTGGCACCACGTCGCTCTCCTCCGAAAGGTCCTGCTACGCATGAGCAGCTGGATGAACTACGTCTTCCTCGAACACTGAACGCATCAACAATTTCCGGTCGTTGCCTGGATGCGGCGGCCGGACAAGCTTGGAGATCAACCACGAGAGAGCAGAGGGAGCCCGAGTTGATAGGCAGCTTACCAATGTTGCGGGGCCTGGCCGGTTTCAAGAAAGACTGGCTTCGTAGCGATATCCCTGCCGGGTTGTCGATCGCCGCGGTGGGTTTGCCGAGCGCCATTGCCTATCCGGCGATTGCTGGCCTGCCTCCAGAGACCGGCATCTATGCCAGCATCGTTGGGCCGATCGCCTACGCACTTTTCGGCCCTTCCCGGCTCTTGGTCGTCGGCCCCGATGCCGCAACGATGACGGTGCTTGCGGCTGCGATGACCGTTATCATCGCGGCCGATCCGGCTGCTGCCAACATTGACCGGGTTGCCATCGCATCGGCGCTCGCCCTTGGCGTCGGCGTCTTTTGCATCGCCGCAAAACTGCTGCGCCTCGGCGTCCTCGCGAGCTTCCTGTCGCGCCCGATCCTGGTGGGCTTCTTTGCCGGCGTGTCGCTTTCCATCCTCGTCGGGCAGATCAGCCGCTTCACTGGTGTAAAGATTGAGTCGGATGGTCTCCTTGCGCCGGTCGCCGAAATTCTTGGCAAGGCCGCCTTGATCCACTGGCCGTCGCTTCTCTTCGGTCTCTCCATGTTTGCGCTGCTTTGGATCGTCAAGGCGTTCCACCTCAAGATTCCGGGTCCTGTGCTCGTGGTTGTTATTTCCGTCATTCTCTCGGCGCTTTTCGACTTCCAGGGACGTGGCATGGCTGTCGTGGGCAATATCCCAAGCGGCTTCCCGAGCTTTTCCCTGCCGGCAATCCATCAGATGCCACTCGATAAGCTTGTGCTTGGTTCGGCCGCGATCTTTCTGGTGAGCTTCGGCGCCGGCATCGTGACCGCGCGAAGCTTCGGATCGCGCACTGGTGAAAACGTCAATGCGAACCAGGAACTGATCGGTCTCGGCGCGGCCAACATCGCGCCCGGCCTGTTCGGTTCCTTTCCCATCAGCATGTCGGACTCGAGAACCGCGATAAACCTCTCCACGGGCGGCGTCTCCCAGCTGGCGGGACTGGTCTCAGCTGCCACGCTGATCGCCGCTCTTGTATTCCTCCACAGCGCTCTGCGGATCCTGCCGATCCCCGCGCTCGCAGCCATCCTTGCAAGCGCCGCCATCAGCCTCATCGATGTTCAGGAACTCAAGAAGATCTGGCACATCAGCCGCATGGAATTCGTCTTTGCGCTGATCGCCATGTGGGGCGCAATCAGCTTCGGCGTCCTCAACGGCGTGGTCGTTGCCGTTGCCGCAACCTTCGTCTACCTCCTGCGCAAGACGATGTTTCCGCGTGACAGCCTCCTTGGTCACATTGCCGGACGGCACGGCTTCTTCGAGCTCGCCCGCTTCCCGGAAGCGCGCCCCGTCGAAGGCGCTGCCGTCTTCGCCATCCAGGGCAACATCCTGTTCTATAACGCCGACTATGTCCGCATGCGTCTGACGGAGGTTGCCAGAGAGCTTGCTCCCGGAACCAAGTGCTTCGTTCTCGACGCCGGTGCCATCACGCACGTGGATAGCACAGGTGCGCTCGCACTCGACGCTGTGGCCGATGACTTGGCCAAGCGGGACATCGTCTTTGCCATTGCCGACGTCAGCGAGGAGAGTCGCGGCATCCTGGAGCGTGCCGGGTTCATCAAGAAGATCGGCGCCCACAATCTTTTCAATGGTCGGGAAGAGGCCCTGCGCGCGCTCATGGGCAATGTCGCAGGGAATGCGCGTTAAACAATGGAGGGAACGATGGACGAAGCATACGATCCGAAGCAAGAGGTTCCAGCGGAACGCAAGGGCAAGCATAAGAAAGCCAAGTCCTGGGACTACGACAAGGAAATCAAGCGACTGCAGATCGAACTGGCGAATCTGCAGGCATGGGTAAAGAAGTCGGGCGCCCGGATTGTCATCATCTTCGAAGGCCGTGACGCCGCCGGCAAGGGTGGGATGATTAAGCGGATAACGGAAAAGGTCAGCCCGCGTGTATTCCGCGTCGTCGCCTTACCCGCTCCCACCGATCGCGAGAAAACCCAGATCTACATGCAGCGCTATATTGCGCATTTGCCGGCAGCCGGCGAGGTCGTGATCTTCGACCGCAGTTGGTACAACCGCGCCGGCGTTGACCGCGTCATGGGCTTCGCCAGCGAGAAGAAGGCTCAGCGCTTCCTGGAACTTGCGCCCCGCTTCGAGGCGGCCATCGTCGAAAGCGGCGTTATTCTGCTGAAGTATTTCCTGACCGTCAGCGAGGAAGAACAGGAACGCCGCTTCAAGCGGCGCATCGACGATCCGGTTCGGCAGTGGAAACTCAGCCCCATGGACGTCGAGTCCTACCAGCGCTGGTGGGACTACACGCGAGCCTATGACGAGATGCTGCGGATGACGGACAGCAACCACGCGCCGTGGTGGCTCGTGCCTTCCGACGACAAGGAGCGCGCCCGGATAAACTGCATCTCCCATATCCTGCAGTCGATCCCCTACGAGCGGGTAAAGTTCGACGCACCGGATCTTGGCAAACGACAGAAGCGGCCATCGAACTATGTCGAGGATCAGAGCGTCAGGCATGTTGTGCCGGAGACGACTCGATGACGCCTGATCCGTTCAGGCATGCACTGTGGAAAACCGTGGAATAGGCTACGCGATGCAGCAACAGAAGAGCGGGACCGCGGCAGAAGCCGGTCCCGCGCAGATTTCGGTAGAGGCACGGGTCAGCGACTTGGTGCGGATCGGCATCATTGGACTATTCGCCTATTGGAGCCTGCAGCTGATTGCGCCATTCGCGCTGATCGTCATCTGGTCCGCGATCCTCGCGGTAGCGCTCTTTCCGATGTTCACCGGTCTGTCCAGACTTCTAGGAGATCGGCCCAAGCTTTCGGCCACCATTATTGTCATAGCGTGCCTTGTGCTCATAATCGCGCCATTGGCGCTTGTCGCGGTCAATTTCGCCGATGCAATCCTGGCTCTCGTGGCGCAATTGAAGTCCGACAATTTCACCTTGCCCGCGGCTCCTGAGGCTATACGTGGTTGGCCAGTGGTCGGCGAGCGCCTTTACGCCGGCTGGAACCAGGTCGCCGGCAATCTCGCGGCAGCAATCATGAAATTCCAGGCGCCTCTCCGCGAGGTCATGGGAGTCATCATCGCCAAATTTGCAGCAATCGGCGGTGGGGTGCTGAGCTTCGTCGCGTCGGTCATTCTCTCCGGCATCTTCCTCACCATGTCCCCCCGCCTTGCAGCAACGATTCAGGTATTGGCGGGCCGCATCGGCGGAGAGAGGGGGGTTGGCTTTGCGCGGCTGGCGGGATCAACGGTTCGCAACGTCTCGCGCGGCGTCATCGGCGTAGCCTTGCTTCAGACGCTCCTATGCGGCCTGTGCTTTGCCTTCTTCGATATTCCGGCGCGCGGAGCCCTGACTTTTGCCGTGTTCATGCTTTGCCTGATGCAGCTTGGCCCTGGCCTCGTTCTTATCCCGGCCATCATCTGGGCATGGTTCTCCTGGCCTGCATCGATGGCCTTTGCCTTCACTGTCGTGGCGATCCCGATCACGGTCGTGGACAACGTGCTGAAGCCGATCTTGATGTCCCGAGGGCTTTCAACTCCGATGCCGGTAATCCTCATCGGCGTCATCGGCGGAACTCTCTCGCATGGCCTGCTCGGCCTGTTTCTGGGGCCAATCGTGCTCAGTGTCTTTTACGAACTGCTGCGCGCCTGGGCTTGGCCATCAGAGACATTGCCCGGGGCTACGGCTGCCCCGGCGATGGCAGAGAACACCGGCACGGATTGAATTTTATCCAACGCTGCACCTATCGATCGGTTTGATGGACTGTTCTAGGCCAAAACCAGTGACCCAAATCGGACTGCACCGCGCTCAACCGGCGGGTAACCATTTGAAGGTGTATCGTATGTAGCGGTTGCAGCCACCGGCAGTTCTGAGCTAATACTATATTCAGCTAAAATATTTGCGTGATCTCGTTAGGGCGTCATCATGAGCAGCGCAATAGCCAAGCCCTCGAAGCCGACGGCCGAGGAAATCTACGACCAACTTGAACGGATACTGGCGAGCGAAGAATTCCATTCGCCGGAGCGGGGCCGCAAGTTTCTGCAATTCATCATAAGCGAAGCCTTGGCAGGCCGATCGGAATTCCTGAAGGCCTTCACAATCGCCAATGAGGTCTTTGGTCGCCAGGTCAATTTCGACGCCCAGAACGATCCTGTCGTCAGGATCGAAGCAGGCCGAGTCCGCCGAGCACTTGAACGCTACTACCTCATCGCCGGCCAAGCGGACGAGGTAACGATTACGATCCCCAAGGGTGGGTACAGGCCGTGCTTCGAATATGCTCACAACGTTCCGACACCGTCGCTCGCGGCGCCGCAGTTTGATCTCGCGCCAGCGATCGAGCGTCACCGTGACACCGGGCCGCTTCACAGCCTCGGCCAATCTTTCGGCCGCCCTCAATTATCGACCACGCTGACGCTCGGCACCGCCCTTTTGCTCGCGGCAGCTTCGCTTTATATCGTCCTTCCACAGGCATTGTCGGGGTGGCACCAAAATCCCTCAGGCGCCTCGCCGACAGAAGCGGCCGAACCCAGAGTCATTGTCGAGTCCTTTGAGGATGAGGGTTCCGCAAATGCTGCTTCCGACATCGCGCGTGGCCTGAGGGACGAGATTATCGGCAAGCTAGCAAAGTTCGATGACATCGTCGTTGTCGCGGATGCGTCGAAGGCCGAACAACCGAGCCCGAATGCTTATGGTTTGCAAGGCAATGTCCAACTCGACGGGCCAAGATTGCGGCTTGTCGCCCGGCTCGTGCGCCAATCCGACGGTGCAGTGATTTGGGCGAACAATTACGACGCGGACCTTCGCGCGCAAAGCAAGCTCGAGATCCTGACCGGCGCCGCTGAAGAGATCGCCAGCACTGTCGCGGAACCATATGGTGCGGTTTTTCAAGCCGACACCGACGCACTTGCCCGGCATCCGCAGAGCGGAGATGCGGACGCCTATGCCTGCAGATTGGCTTACTATAGCTACCGTAGGTCGATGAATGCCCAGACGCACAACACGGCGCGCGACTGTCTGCAACGAGCGACAGAGCTGTTTCCGAAAAGCGCTGCCTCCTGGGCGCTTCTGTCCCTCACCTACCTGGACGAGATGAGGTTTCGTTATAAGCTCGGCACATCCTCAACGGACGAGACGCTGGAATTAGCCGCCAGCGCGGCGGAGCGGGCAGCCTCGCTTGCCCCAAACGATGCGCGTGTCCTTGAGGCTCTCATGCAGGTGAGCTTTTTCAGAAATGATGTCGACAAAGCCCTTCAGGCGGGTGCGGCAGCCTATGCCATGAACCCCAATGATACCGAGGTCGCGGGGGAATACGGGTTGCGGCTGGCCATGTCGGGGAAATGGCAGTCAGGCTGCGAGCTGATTTCGAGCGCCGTCAACAAGAATGCGGGCCCGAGGGGATACTACGAAGTGGGCATGGCATTGTGTGCCCTGATGAGGAATGACGTCGGGGCCGCGGAACTGTGGTCTCGCATGTCCGACCTGGAATACAATCCCACGCATCACCTCGTGCTCCTTGCTATTCTTGGCACGGCCGGGAAAACGGCTGACGCCAGGCAGGAACGGGAATGGCTGAATGCCCATGCATCCGGATTGATGAAGAACATCCGCAAGGAGGTTTCCTTGCGTCTGCAGCGCCCGGAAGATCAGGAAGCATTTTTCAAAGGTCTACGAGCCGCAGGTGTCGCAATCGAACCCGCCGCGGACACCGGTAAATAAGTTCGACGCTGCAGCATCTGTGGCATCTGCACTCTCTATATGGAAGGAGGCTGACCCTACTGCCTCCGAGATATCGCATCCGCGATCAGCCGGGCGATTTCATCCTGCACGTCAAGAATGCGTCCTTCGTCAAGGTTTCTGTCATAGGCGCCTGTCCAGACAACGGTTCCGTCGGCTCGATCAACCAGCCGGATTTGGACATGCAACCGCTTATCCTCGGTGCCCACGCTGCCCTGGATGGAGAGTGACGGTTGGTTTGGCGCCGCGATATGCGCCTTCGGCCCAGGCGTCCTGACAGCGATTGATTTGACCTTCGTCAGTTCCACAATGACGCCATCCGTCAGACTCTTGGCGATGCCGGCGTCGCCATTGTCCCGACCTATGCCGACCAAAGGCTCCACGACGATCTGCGGCCGCATCTCATCTCCCGCAGGCAAAGGTGTGCCCGACGAAGGGTTCAGTGAAGCAACCAGTTCTTGGAGCGGCCGCATCAGCACCAACATGCCCATGGCGGCGATGACAAGCAGGACACCAACCGGCAGGATAAAATCCCGGTAGGCAAGCGGACGTTTATGTTGCGCCACCGGCGCCTCCTGCACGTCGACATCTTTTCCCGGCGAATGACGTCCTGACGCAATCTCTGACTGGCTTGCGGTGAAACTCGGTACGTATCCACCCTTGGGTATGGCGATGTGTATGGAATCGCTTTGCCCGACCACGAGGTAGTATCGCTCCAGGGCGCGGCGAATACGCCCTGTTTCGATACGAACGACCGGATCGTTTTGGGCATCAAAGGAAGCATCTCGGCCGAAGACCGCCTGCGCAATGGTGTAAGCCTTCAGATTCTCTGATCGTCCCGCCAGTGCTTCATCGACGACATATGCAAGAAATCTCCGACTACGCTCCGGAACCTGAAACTCGGCGCTCGACAAGATGCGATCAAGCTGATCACGAACCCTTTCGGGTTCCAGTGACAGATCATCGCCTTGTCCGCCCCGCGAACTCATGGCTCCCTCCCGTAAACATATCGCTCTCACAAGCGCTCAAGGCGACGTATAGGGCTTGCGACCCGACCGGTCGCTCTGTCTCGCAGACTGTGCCGCGACGAACTTAAGACTCTCAGCTGCCTGTCGACGGGGTAAACGTCGTGTAGATCCCCAATGCTCTGGGGCTTCATTTTGGAATGATATGGAATCCATAGATGCGATAGCAAGTCGGGAACAACCACACACTCCCGAGTACTTGAAATCGCGGCGACCAGCGGCAAGGCCGATCACTTTCACAAGCAGACCCTGCGCTCCGCACTCGAGCCCAGGCTGGTCAGAAGTCTTGTCATCAAGGAGATTCGCGCCCGGTTATTGTCTGGGCTTTTTGGGTTCCCGCAGACCCCGGCTCGTCAAACCCTCAACTGGCGGGCTGAGCTCGGCACGTCTGACACTTCGCCACCAAGGATGCGGTCAGCAAACGACAGGTTGGAAACCCCGTAGCGCTTCAATAGCTCAGCGTCTTCATTGGCGCGAAACTCGGCCTGGTGCGAGGGTGACGAGAAATACTTCCCAATCAAAATCGGCAGACGAATGCTTCTCAGGTTCCTTTGCTGGAAACATGTTCCAGAACAACGCATCGCCGATCGACTTGATGATGGAACCATCGGCAAAGTCGCTCGGATAATAGTTCCCGATTGCCTTGGAATTCCAAAGCGTTGCCGGGCCGAATGTGCCACGTTCCCCGGTGCCCGATCCGAGTCTAAGGCGATCACGCGGCTTCGGGGGCCAGTCCGGCTCGTATTCGGATGCGGTCAGAATCGGGGCTTTGAAAGGCTCTTCAAGATGTGAGTTGTCAAAGCATACCAGCCATTCGCCTCCGAGCAGCACTGCGGAGGAGGCGCACGCGGTGCCGACCAACAACTCGACTGTATTCGTAGCCAGCCGGTCGTCGAGATTGAGGTTCTAAGCGAGAGGCCTGCGTCCGCTGACGACCGTGCAGTCCCCGGTCACTGGGAGGGCGATCTTATCGGTGGGTCGAAGAACAGTTACATCGCGACGCTGGTCGAGCGTCACTCGCGCTACGTCATGCTGATCAAGGTCGCCAATAAGGATACCGAAAGCGTAGTTTCTGCGCTGATAAAGCAGTCACAGAAACTGCCGGGCGAACTCTACAAATCATTGAC